>CAYMSD010000008.1:0-10510 GCA_964393015.1 uncultured Klebsiella sp. | reverse complement strand
GCGCCGCTTGCGAGCGTGTTCGGCATCATGGGCGCGAGGAGGAGGTCGGGCGCGACGCCCGTGGCCTCCGCGAAGCCCGCGAAAGCCGCGTCGGTGAAGGCCGAGATCGCGCGGACCTCGGGGCGCACCGTGCCGTTCTCCTCGTAGATCCCGCTGCGTGGGTTGAGCCAGCCGCGGTCGTTGCGGAGCGCGGGGTCGTAGAAGATGGAGGCGCCGAGCAGCTCGACGGTCTCTCCCAGGACGCTGCCATAGACCGCGGAGTGGTCGCTCATCAGGATCTGGCGCGACGGCATGTAGACGCGTCCCTTGATGACGCTTCCATCCATGATCGAGGCACCGGCGGGAGCCCCGACGGGGTTCGCCGCGAGGATCGCCACGGAGCCCGCGCCGCCCGCGGGGTAGGGTGCGAACCCGTCGGTCTCGAGGCTCTCGGTGGGAAGCCTGCGCGCGCCGATGTAGCTGTTGATCAGCATGATCTCGGCTTCCGCGACGATCACGAGCGAGGCGCCTTCGTCGACCTCGATGGCGGCGTTCTGGAGCGTCAGCTCGCCGCGCACGACGAGGAGCGTCGGGACCTCGACGCGGATCGCGCCGCCGAGGAGCTTCAGCGAACCATCGATGTCGAGCTGGCGCCATTCGCCGGGCTCCGTGCCGATCGGCGCGACGGCCACGGTCTCGCCCGGGCCGAAGGACACATCCGCCTTCGTCGAGAGGTTGGCCGGGCCCTCCCCCATGTGCTCCTTGAAGAGGTCGCTCGTCGTCGAGGTCTGCTTCGTGGGAAGCGGTGGCGCGACCACGGGGACGACATGGATGTCGTGGGGAAGGCGCGTCACGCCGCTTGCGATGTCCGTGTCGAGCGCCTCGTTTGAGTCCGCGAAGGCGCCCGCGTCGAGGATCGTGTGGCCGAGCGCCGTCGAGCCCGCGCCGATCGTCACATGCTCGGCGCGTCTGTCGAAGGTGCCCATGACGAAGGGCTCCGAGAGACCCGTCGTGGGGGCGTCCTGCCAGACGGCGACCGTGCTCGGGACCCCATCCGCCGTAAGCGCCCTGATCCGCACGGTGTCGGAGTCACTCGTCGCGAACACCGCGAACTCGGAGAGATCGAGGTCCGCGCGCGCCACGATGTCCGCCTGCGTCAGCTGGCTCACCGAGCGCGCGACCTGCGTGATGTTCCCGACCGTCGCCTCGGTGACGGTGACGAAGGCGCGCGTGGCCGCCGTGACGGGGCCGCCCGTCTCGAGGTCCCTGATCTCCGCGCGCAGCATGACGCCGCCGATGTTCACCGTCTCGAAGAGCGGGATCAGGCCGCCTTGCGCGTCGTTTCCGACGAAGAGGCTCGTGTCCTCCACGATCCGCTCGACGATGTCGAGGCCGCCTGCCGCCGCCGCGCGCGCGGCCGCGTTGCGGGCCACGGTGTCGTTCGAGGCGGACGCGGCATCACGCGTCGAGGCGACCGTGACGCCGAGAAGGGTCGCGGCCGCCACGGCGACGAGTGCGAGGATGAAGGCGACACCACGCTGGGCGCGTCGTTGCAGATGCCTCATTGCAAAGGCTCCTCGAGGAATGGCGGTGAAAGCGAGATCGCGGCCGAGAAGCCGTCGATCGTGACCGAGACCCTGGCCTGCCCCGCGGGCACGCCGTTGGTGGTGATGGCGACCTCGTCGATTCCCTCGGCGAGGATGTGGCGGAGGAGCCGCCCCTCGATGCGGTGCTCCTCCATCAGGGCGATGTAGTCGGTCGAGCTGAGCGGAAGCTCCGCGTTCAGCTTGTAGCTCTCGCGGAGGAACGCCGGGTCGACGAACTCGTAGACGAGCTCGCCCGTCGTGTCGTCGAAGCGCACGAGCCCGAGCTCGCTGAGATGGACGGAGCGGCTCGGCACGGTGTCGGAGAGCCAGATCGCGGCGGCGCCCGGGTTCGCCTCGAGCACCCAGCAGAATCCGGGCGCGAGCATGGTGAGGCGCCTCGTGGCGAGCGTCGACTCGATCGCGGGGTCGTTCATGTTGGTGCGGGCGTCGGTGCCCGCCGCGAACGCGCTGAGGAACCCCGAGATGGCGACGCCCACGACGCCCATCAGGAGCACCGCGAACATCACCTCGATGAGCGTGAACGCGCGGCGGAGCCGCGCGCGCGTGCGAACAGGGATGGACACCTTCCCGTGCATGTCAGCCTCCGCCTCCCTGCGTCGTCGAGAGCGGAACGGGCCGCTCCATGCGCACGAGGAGGTCGCCGTCCGCGTCCGTCACGGTCGCCACGAGGTTGCTGATGCGAAGCGTCACGATCTGGTCGTCCGCGGGGTTGCCCGAGGTGCTCGGGATCGTGAAGTCGACATCGATCTCGTTGGCCGTGACCGCAATGATGCAGTCCGCGAGCGCCTCGCCGCCGAGCGCGTCGGAGAGCGCCTCGGAGCTCGGGATGCTCTGCCCCGCCTTCACGGCGTCGGACGCGACCATCAGCGCGCGCTCCGCCTCGACCGCTGCGAGCGCCTGGCGCCGCGAGAAGAGGCTGGCGTTGTCGGTCGACGCGAGCAGCTCGAGCGCCGCGAGCGCGGCGATCCCGAGGATCGCGGCCGCGAACACCACCTCGAGGAAGGTCAGTCCGCGGCGCAGGATGCCGCGTCGTGGCGCGCGGTGCGCGCGAGGCGTTGCAGCGGGGAGCGGGGAATGGCTTGGCATGCGCGTGCTCCGTTCGCCGGGCGAGGAGGCCGGGCGTTCACTCGACGCGGGCGTCGTTCGCGCTCGTCGCGCACGAGACCGTGTCCTTGGAGAGATCGGCGCGATCGGTGCCCGTGTGAAGCGGGTGCGGCCGCATCGGCGGCCCCATCGAATTCCGCGTCGGCGTGGGGTGTTCCTTCCGATTGGCGGAGTTTTTCCGATCGCAGGGGCTGTGCCGGGAATGTCGGGCCGCGGGCCGCGTGGAGCCCTCGGCCGCGCGTTCAGTGCCTCGCGAAGAACTCCGCGCGCACGGCGTTGCGCTGGCGCTCGATGTCCGCGAGCGCCGACAGCGGGTTCGTCGGCGGCGCGGGCGGCAGGGGGCTTGCGATCGGGAAGTTCGTCGCGATGCGCAGGTGGCTGTGCGGGCGCCTGCGGTCTGTGAAGAAGATCTTGATCGGATAGGTCTTGCCTTCCTCGAGGCCGAGGCGGTTCATCTCGACGATCTGCCAGGTCGGGCCATGCATGCCTCCGAGATCGACCGCGAGCTTCCCGTCGACGAACACCCACAGGTCGTCGTCGGCGAAGAAGGTGAAGGTCTGATCCATCTTCGGGTCGTAGGCGAACTCCATCGAGAGCTCGAGCGTGAAGTGGTAGTTGCGGTCGCGCTCGACGAGGGTCTTCCCCCACATCACGGGCTTGATGGCGGAGTTTCCGAACAGCCTGTGCTCGAGCGGGAAGAAGCCGTCGAGCTTCGGGCCGGGCCCGTCGTTCCGGAACGGGTCCGCCTGCGCCGAGTCGAAGACATAGGTCTGCCTGCCCTTCGAGTCGACGACGCGGCGCATGATGATGCGCAGCGGCTCCGAGATGTTCACGCCCGGCGTGTCCCTGAACCAGGTCGCGAAGGACTCCGGGCTCGTGATCGAGGGCGTCGCGAGCCGCGCGTATCGGCCCGCGAAGTCGCCCTTGCTCGGTTCATGCAGGGTCCAGCACATCGGCTGTCGCGCTGCGTTGAGGAAGCCCGCGGTCACGACCGGCGCTGTTCCGGTCCGCAGGACGGGCTTCCCGTCAGACGAGAGGGTCGGCTGCACCATGCCGAACTTCAGGCCCGAGACGAGGTTCGGGTTGTCGAAGTCGGGGTGTCCGTCGGGCTCGCTCCACTCGCGGAAGTCGCGCAGCGTTCCCTGCACCACGACATGGCGGTTCGGGTAGACCTTGGGCGCGCCACCGAGATCCGCCTCGGGCATGAGGTCCGCCTTACGGGTCTTGCCGCTGTCCGCGAGGTTCTGCGTGGTGCGCGCCATCCCGCCGGCGGCCGCGGCATGGGCGGTGACCACCATCCCCGTGTCGGGGAGGTCGACGGCGACGAGCGTGGTGCGCGCGAAGGCCGCGAGCGCGTCGTCGTTGAGGGTGCGCACGCCGCGCGTCTCGGGTCGCAGTTCGTTGCGGCGCCACCACAGCCCGCTCTCGGGGTTGAGCCATCCGCGGCCGCTGTTGAGCTGCGGGTCGTAGAAGAGGTTGCCGCGGGCGAGGGTGATGCTTGCGCCGAGGATGCGGCCGTAGACGGCGCTTCCGCCCTCGACCGTGACGGCGGCGGCGGGCGCATAGATCTGCCCCTTGACGACGCTCGCCCTCTGCAGCGCCACCGTCGGCCGCTGGGCGTAGATCATCACGCGCGAGGCGCCGAAGCCCGCGTAGCCCGCGGTTCCCGAAGGGTCGTTCGAGGTGGTGCCGTTGCCGTCGTCGGGGACGATCGTCGAGTTCTCGATGGTGACCGCGCCGCCCGGCACGATGGCGAGCGCCCCGTTCGGGCCGACACGAAGGCGCGAGTCGACGATCGAGAGGTGGCCGCTCACCACCAGCATGGTCGGGGTCTCGAAGATCCACTCGGCGCCGTTGAGCCTGAGGTTTCCGCCGATGCATACGACGCGCCAGAGCCCGTCGGGGACGGGGCCTTCGACCACCATCCTCGTCGAGAGCGGCGGGCCCACGGAGGTTCGCACATGCAGGTTGCCCTCTGCGACCCCCGCGTTGATGTCCTGCGAGAGCCTCGCGACGGGAACGACGATGGCCGTGGTGGGAAAGCCTTGCCGCGGTGCCGTGGGCACCGTGATGTCCTCGGGGATGCGCATGAGCCGCTCGGCGATCTCCGCGTTGCGGCGGTCCTCGTTGGCCGCGAAGTTTCCGCGGCCGAGCACCATGTGGCCGAGCACGCGCGCGTCGGAGCCGACCGACACCATCGACGGGTCGCGCAGGCTCGTTCCGATCACGAACGGTTCGCCGAGGCGGTGGAGCGGCGCGTCGCGCCACACCGAGACCTCGGACCCGTCGTCGATCCGGATGTTCCCCGTCGAGGCGAGCAGCGCGAACTCGGAGAGGTCGAAGTCCGCGCGGTCGACGGTGTCGCCCCAGCCCACGCGCGCGATGGCCCGGGAGGTCTGCGTGACCTGCCCTGCGGCCGCCGAGGCGAGGAGTTCGACGGCGACCGTCTCCTCGGAGGGCCCCATGCGCGTGTTGGCGTCGCGCACGGTCGCGGAGAGCGTGTAGGAGCCGATGCGCGCGGGCTGGAACACGAAACGCTGCTCCGCCGCGGGGTCGCCCGCGATGATGGGCGAGTGGACCTCGACGATGTAGCTCGCGATGTCGAGCGCGCCCGCGCTCGCCGTGCGCGACGCGGTCGCCGTCACGATGCCGCCGCTCGAGGCGAGGTTGGCGTCGCGGCCCGACGAGATGGCGAGCCCGATGAGGAGCGACACGGACACCGCCATCAGCGCAAGCAGCACCGCCATGCCGCGGGAGTGGTGGAGAAGCGCGTGGTGCGCCCGCTGGCGCAGCCTGAGCCGCGCCGCGGGCTCGCCGCCGAAAGGTTCAAGCGTTCGTCGTGACATGGTTCCCCCTTTGCGGCGATCGCCGCATCACTCCTCCTCGGTCGGAGCCTCCTCGACGACTTCCATCAGGACGCTGCGCTGCGACTCGACGCGCCAGCGCATGAGGACGGCGGGCGGAGCCTCGGCGTCATCCTGGACGCCGCGCTGCTGCGACTCCGGCTCGGGTGGAGCGAGCAGCGACAGCGCGACGGACACGGCGTCGCGTGCACCCTCATGGTTGAAGGCGAAGACGACGATGTCCGAGTTCGGCGGCGTGGCGCCGTCAAGCTCGACGCCGAGGCGGAGCCCGCCGTACGGCGCGAGGTTGCCTGAGCCGAGCACGCGGTGGGACGAGGGGAGCGCCCGCCGCGCGTCGATCGCGCCCGATGGCTGCAGCCACCAGCGGTCGCGCTGCCTGCCGACGACGAGCTGGATCTCGCGGACGGCGGCGATCGACTCGATGCGGGCACGCCGGAGGTCGAGCTCGAGCACTCGTCCGACTTCCCGCGGCAGCGGCGTCGTCGCGCCAGCGAGGCTCGGCACCACGAGCGAGGCGAGGACGCCGAGGAGCGCGACGACGACGAGCATCTCCATGAGCGAGAACGCGCGCACGCGACGCCAGGCGGCGCGCGGCGATGGGCGGAGCGGCGGGGCGCACGGCTTCATCGCAGCGGCTCCTGTGGTCGTTGCGGCACAAGCAGCAGTTCGGTCGAGAAGCCCTCGGCGATGAACTCGAGCCGCACGGCGGCCGCGTTCGTCTGGTCCTCCGCGAAGACGATCTCGTCGAGCCCTTCCGCAAGCACCACGCGCACGAGCATCCCGTCGTCGCGCAGGCCGTCCATCGTCGCCAGCATCGCGTCGGCCGCGTTCGCGTCGAACTCCTGCTCGATCGAGCGATCGGCGGCGAGCTCGGCGGAGGCCACGAACTCGAGCACGAGGACGCGCTCGTCCTCGTCGAACCGCAGGACGCCGAGTTCGCTGGTGTGCACCGAGCGGCTCGGCACGAGGTCGTGGAGCCAGAGGAGCGCCTGCGTGTCGTCGGCCGCGAGCGCCGTTCGGAACTCGGGCGCGGCGGTCCTGAAGCGACGGAGCGCGAGGACGGACTCGAGCGCGGGGTCGGAGATCCGCTGCCGCGCCTGCCCGCCCTGCGCCGTGGCGCCGAGGAAGCCGAGGATCGCGCTTCCGACGACGGCGAAGAGCAGCGACGCGAACAGCACTTCGACAAGCGTCAGCCCCCGGGATGAACGATGCATGGTGCGCATGGGAAACGCGTGAAGCTAGAACGGTTCTGCGGGCACGGCGCGCTCGAGCGTGACGAGCACCTCGCCGTTGGCCGTCTCGACGGTCGCGACAAGGAGGATGAGGTCGACATCCACCACGCGCGGGTCGCCGCTCGGGCCACGGGGCGGGATGACGAACTCCTCGGTGAGTTCCATGGTGGAGACGGAGACGGTGCAGCCGTCGAGCGCCTCGCCGCGCATCCCTCCCTGAAGCGATGCCATCGCGGGAAGGTCTCTGCCGCGGCGGATCGCATCGGCGCACGCCGCCAGCGCGCGCTCCGCCTCGACCACCGCAAGCGCCTGGCGCCGCGCCGTCAGGCCGGCGCGGTCGCTCGAGGCAAGCAGCTCGAGGACTCCCAGCGCCGCGATCGCCAGGATCGACGCCGCGACCACGACCTCGAGGAAGGTCAGTCCGCGCAGGCGGTGGGGGCGTCGGGGGCTGGTGACGAGGATTGCCATGGGGCCGTGTGGATTCGGGAGGCGAGGGGAGACGATCGGGCAGGCTTTCAGATCAGGGAAGACGCCGTGAAAGAAATGTGGAGAGGCATTGCCTCGATGCACGAATCGGCGCTTTGATGAAGCGAGTCGAGTCCATGTTGGAAATTGGCGCCTTGGAGGCGTCCGGTCGGGCGTCGAGGCCCGCCGCTCGGAGTCGGCCGGGCGACTTCTGCCTCTCGGGCGCAGCCTGTACCGGTCTTGCCGCGCTTGCGGGAACCTTCAGGAACCGCGACGATGTCCGACCCGATGCCGCGCATCCTCTACCGGCACATCACCGCGGATCTCTGCCGCATCATGCTGCTCACCGCGAGCGTGCTGGTGACCGTGATCGCCTTCGGCGCGGCGATCCGTCCGATCATGCAGAACCTCTTCGGGGCGGAGGACCTGCTGCGCTTCGTGGCGCTGGCCTCCGTGCCCATGCTGCAGTTCGCGCTTCCGTTCGCGGGGGCCTTCGCGGGCACCATCGTCTACGCGCGCCTCGCGGCGGACAACGAGGTCCTCGCCATGTCCGCGGCGGGGATGTCCTACCGCCGGGTCTTCATGCCCGCCATCCTGCTCGGGCTTCTGCTCTTCGTGGGCATGGTGCTTCTCGTCGACCTCGGCGTCCCGCGGCTCTGGAGCTCCATGGACCGCTTCAAGACGCGCGACCCCACGCGTCTCTTCGTCTCGGCGGTCGAGCGCGGCGAGGCGCTCGCGCTGCCCGGCACGAGCACGCAGCTCTACGCCGACGAGGTGCGCGTCCTCGACCTGCCCGAGCCCGTCGAGGGCGGTGCGGGAGGCGCGGTCGCCCCGACCACGCGGCTCGGCCTCGCGGGCGTCGCTGCGGTCGAGTTCGGCGCCGACGGCGAGCCCGTGACCGAGTTCACGGCCGAGTTCGCCACGGTCGACATCTACCGCGACGACGAGAGCGCCTATCTCAAGCTTCTCTTCCGCAACGCCACGGCGTTCCGCGACGGCGAGGACGCGCTCGTGGTCGTGCCGCTCGCCGAGCCCGACGCCATCGACCTCGGGAAGGGGATCCGCCTCAAGCCGAAGCACCTCGACTTCCGCGGACTGCTCGCCCTCTGGGGCGACATCGACGGCTACCACGAGGTGGCGGAGCTGCGTCGCCGCACCGAGCGCGCCCTCGAGGCGGTCGACCGCTGGCAGTGCGTCGAGCGGCAGCTCGCGGACGGCGACGGGGTGCTGCGCCTCGCCGATGCGGGCGGCAGGCGGAGCTATGAAGTGCGCGGCGCGAAGCTCGTTGGCAGCAGGCTCCTGCCGAGGTCGAAGGGGCAGGTCGAGCTGATCGAGCTCGAGCGCGGCGTGGCCTCGCGGCGAGCGTCGGTCGACGAGGCGTCGCTCGTCGCGGACGAGCGCGCCCGCGACGGGACGCTGCGCTTCGAGCTCCTCGCGCGTGCCGACACGGTGGCGGACCTTCGCGGAATCGGCGGCGGCGGGCGATGGCCTCCTCGGATCGTCGGTCTCGAGCCCTCGGCGTGCGCCACGCGGCCGCGCAACCTCGACTCGGTCGAAGCGCTCGTCGCGGAGGCGACCTCGCCCGAGTCGGCTCCCAAGGGTTCGCCCGCGCTTTCGGCGCAGCGCGCCGCGCGCGAGTCCGCGCTCGCCATGGTCGAGGCGGCGCGCTCGGTGCGGGCCGACATCGTCGCGCGCATCGTCCAGCGCATCAACCAGTCGCTCTCCGCGCCACTCATGATCGTGCTCGGCGCGGTGCTCGCCGTCGCCCTTCGCGGCACGAACCCGCTGCAGGTCTATCTCCTCTCCTTCCTTCCTGCGATCCTCGCCATCCTCCTCGTCTCGGGCGGCGAGCAGATGCTGAAGGAGAAGACATCCCTCCTCGGGATCCTCGTCGCGAGCCTCGGGAACATCGGCCTTCTCTCGATGATCGTCGTCGCGGTGCGAAAGGTGGCGCGCCACTGAGCGCGGCGGACCATGGGAATCCTCGACAGAGCCATCGCCCTCCGCTTCCTCGCGAACTTCGCGCTGGTGTTCGCCGTGATGTTCCTCTTCGCGGCGGCGATCCAGACGATCCTGAACCTCGACAACTTCACGGCCGCTGCGCGCGCGGCGGTCGACGACGGCCGCTTCTCGGGGCTGTGGGCGGCCTTCCCCGCGGCGCTCGTCGACTTCCACGCGCCGCGCGTCTTCCAGTTCTACGCCTATCTCGTCGGCCTCGGCTGCGTGGCCGCCGCCGGCTTCACGCTGGTCCAGATGGTCAGGACGCGCGAGCTCGTGGCCATGCTCGCCGCGGGAATCAGCCTCTGGCGCGTGGCGCTCGCCATCGCCGTCGCGGCGGTCTTCCTGAATGTGCTGCAGCTGGTGAACGGCGAGATCGTGCTGCCGCGACTCGCGGCGCGGCTCGCGCGCGACGAGGAGTCGATCCTGCAGCCCGCCGCGCGCGAGTTCGCGGTGCGGCTCACGCGCGACCGCGACGAGCGACTCTTCCTCGCGAAGGGGTTCGACCCGCTCACGGAGGTCGCGACGGGCGTCCTCGTGATCGAGCGGAGCGCGGAGGGCGCGGCCGAGCGCCGCATCGAGGCTGCGCGCGCCGTGTGGAACGAAGGCGCGAAGCGCTGGGATCTCGAGGAGGGATTCGTGACGGGGCGCAGCGCGCCGGGTGCGGGCGACGGGCGCGAGGCGCGCATCGACCGCGTCGAGCCGATCGCCTCGATCGCCACCGACCTTTCGCCCGACGCGCTGCGCGCGCGCTACTTCCGCGGCTTCGCGCAGCTTCTCTCGGCGGCGAAGATCTCCGAACTCGCGGAGGAGGGCGGCATCTCGCGGTCCGACGCCACGCGGCTGATCGGCCAGCGCTTCGCGGGCGCATGCGTCAACCTCCTCATGCTCATGGTGGTGCTGCCGTTCTTCCTCGTGCGCGAGCCGCAGAAGATGCTGCGGCCAAGCGTGATCTGCGCGGCGGTGGCGGTGCCGGGCCTCCTCGGAAGCTTCTTCCTGATGTCGGTCGAGGTGCCCGTCCTTCCTGCGGCGGTGGGGGTGTTCCTGCCCGTCGCGCTTCTCCTGCCCGTCGCGGCGGGCAGGATCGGCGCGCTGCGGACGTAATCTGGGCGGTCGCCGCTGCGGCGGCTCCCTCCGGCGTGGATCATGGTCGCGGGAGTCGGCATGACACGAGTGCCCGCAGACGAAGTCTGCGGAACCGCTCGTGTCGGAGTCGACGGCTGACACCATCCGTTCCTTGGACTTCGTCCAAGGGCACCCG
>CAYMSD010000007.1:0-62804 GCA_964393015.1 uncultured Klebsiella sp. | reverse complement strand
TGCCCGTGGACGAAGTCCACGGAACGACGATCGTCGGAGTCGACGGCTGACATCAACCGTTCCGCAGACTGCGTCCCGGCTTCGCCCAGACTCCGTCTGACGGGCGCTCATGGTTTCGGTCTCCGATGGCGTGCTGCGTTCGATGAGGAAGTCTCTCACGGAGGCACGGAGAGGAACATCGCTCCTTCGGTTCGGACGCGCGCCGCGCGCAACGGATGAAAGGCCAGGCCTCTCTTCCTCCGTACCTCCGTGCCTCCGTGAGAGACCTGATCCGGCCGACCCGCGCGAGCGGCGGGGGAGTCGACGGCTGACATCATCCGTTCCGAATGCTCCAGCATGCGGGCACCCACGATTTCGGTGTCGACGACGCGCGCACCTACTCCCGCAGCAGCGCCTTGCGCGACTCCTCGAGGAGCTGCGTGACCTGGAACGGCTTGAAGAGGAAGCAGTGCAGCCCCTCCTGGCTCGAGCGCACGATCGAGTGGTTCGGGTCGTAGCCGAAGCCCGTCATCAGGATCACGGGGATCGCGAGCGACGCGTCCTTCGCGGCGCGGAAGACCTCGTACCCGTTCGCGTCGGGCATGCGCACATCGGAGATGACGAGGTCGGGCGGCGTGCCCGCCGCAACGAGCTCGCGGATCGCGACGATCGCGCTGGCGCCATCCGCGAACTCCGACACCTCGCAGCCCTGCTGCTCGAGCACGGCCCGCACCGTGCGGCGGATCGACGGCTCGTCGTCCGCGACCAGGATGCGGCGCCCCGCGAACACGGGGTCGCGCACGCCTTCGCCCATCGCTTCGGCGGCGCCGAGGACGCCGCTCGGCGTCGTGGCGCCGTTGCGCACGAGTTCATCGAGCCTCGCCGTCCGCTCGATGATTCGCTCCGTGGCGGCGCCCGCGTCGGAGCCGATCGCCGCGTGCAGCGCGCGCGCGTCGTTGGCGATTCCGTCAAGGAGCGGCGTCGACTCGCGCGCGAGGTTTGCAAGCACGGTGCGCGCCGTCTCCACGCGCTCGGCGACGAGCATGTCGAGGAGGTTGAGCGCGAGCGCGACATAGCGCGAGAGGAGTTCCGCGGCGAGGCGGTCCTCGTCGTCGAAGTGGGCGGGCGACTCGCTCTCCGCGTTGAGGACGCCGATGACGCGGCCATGCAGTCGAAGCGGCACGGTCAGCGTGCTGCGCGCGCCGGGGAGACCGCCGATGTAGCGTGGCTCCGCCGCGACATCGCGGCAGACGATGCTCGCGCCTGTCGCCGCGACCACGCCGCTGAGCCCGTTTCCCTCGGCGCGCGCGAAGATGCGTTCGCCGATCCCGAGGGGAACGAGGCCCGAGCAGAAGACGAGCTCGAGCTGCTCGCTGCGGCGATTCGTCAGGCGGTACTCGAAGTGGTCGAAGCCGAGCAGGCTCCGCGTGGCGGCGATGACGCGACCCTCGAGAAGCTTCAGCCGTTCGGGCGCGTTCATGGCGCGCACGGATTCCGCGTCGAGCCTCAGGAACTCGGCGCCTGCGTCGTCGATCGCGTCGAGTCGGTCATGGATGCGGCGCGCGGCGGTCGCATCGACGAGCAAGGCGACCGCGCCCTCGCGTCGATCCGCGGGTTGTGCGCCTGCGGCGCCGTCGCGCGGTGGTTCGACCTCGCCGCCGCGCGCGAGCGGCGTCATCACGACCTCGAACCACGAACTTCCCGACCGAAACCCCGTGCGCATCGTCGGGCTCGCCGCGGGCGATGCCCGCCACGCCGCGATCGCCTCGACGCACGCATCCGCGAAGCGCCGCAGCACCTCGGGCGACTGCACCGCGAGGCGGTTGTTCATCCACACGATCTCGCCGGAGGGCTCGACCACGCCGACGCCTTCCCCGAGGAGTTCGAGCGCGCGGAGACCGATCAGGCCGTGGACTCCCGCCGCACGGGGATCGTGCGGCGATGCCGGATCGGGCGATGGCGTCTCGGTCGACATGGTGCTTCCGTGCGGCGCGCATTGTAGAAGCCATCGACGGTGCCGTGCGCCCTGTGGAATTCGAGCACTGGATACACTCCCGGCCGCCGCGTGTCCGATGAAAGCCGTGCGATGATGGCCTCGATGAACCCTGCCGACACCGAACGCGCGCGAGAGGCGGGGCACGCCGCGCGCGGTCCGCTCGGAGTCCGCGCGCGCGGCCTCGTGAAGCGCTTCGGCGCCGTGACGGCCGTGCGCGGCATCGACCTCGCGCTGCCCGCGCGGGGGGTGTGCGGGCTGCTTGGGCCGAACGGCGCAGGCAAGACGACGACGATCCGCATGATCGCGGGCATCCTCGACCCGGACGAGGGGTTCCTCGAGGTCGCCGGGCTCGACGCGCGGCGCGATGCGACGGCGGTGCGCGCGCGCATCGGCTACCTCCCCGAGTCCGCGCCGCTCTCCCCCGAGCTCACGGTGCTCGAGCACATGCGCTTCCGCGCGGGGCTTGCCGGCCTGCGCGGCTCCGTCGCGCGCGCCGCGATCGACGACTCCATGCGGCGCTGCGACGTGGCGCGCTTCGCGCACCGCTGCGCGGGCACGCTCTCGAAGGGCATGCAGCAGCGGGTGGGCCTCGCGGCTGCGATCCTCGGCGACCCTGCGGTCGTGATCCTCGACGAACCCTCCGTCGGGCTCGACCCCGGGCAGACGATCGTCTTCCGCACGCTCGTCAGGGAGCTCGGCGAATCGCGCCTCGTGCTGTTCTCGTCGCACCTCCTCTCGGAGGTCGAGAGCGTGTGCAGCGAGCTTGCCGTGATCGCGGGCGGGCGGCTCGTCGTCCACGAGCCGCTCGCGGCGTTCCGCGCGCGCGCGGCGCAGGGCGCGTCGTTCGTCGTCGAGACGGATTCGCCGCCCGCGGGCGTCGCCGCGCGCGCGCTTCCGGACGGCTGGTGGCGCAGCGAGTTCGAGCGTGCGGACGACGCCGCGCGCGCGGAGACGGTGCGCGCGCTTGCGGCGGCGGGGCTTCGCGTCCGCAGCGCGGGCGCCGAGGTGCGCAGCCTCGAGAGCGTCTTCGTCGAGCTGGTGCACGACGCCGCGCGCCGTGACGAGGCCGCGCAGCGCGGCGCGGGGGGTGCGGGATGAGTGGGTCGATGCAGCGCGTCGCATCGGTCGCCACGCGGGAGATCCGCAGTGCGTTCGCGTCGCCGACCGCGTGGATCGTGCTTGCGATCGCGGGCATCGTCGCGTCCGTCGCGTTCTTCTCGGCGTCCTTCGAGGAAGGCCAGCCTGCGTCGCTCCGATCCGCCATCCTCGCCGCGGGCTGGGCGCTTCTCGCGACCGCGCCCGCGATCTCGATGCGCGCCTTCAGCGAGGAGTTCCGCGTCAAGACCTGGGAGACGCTCTTCGCCAGCCCGCTCTCGACGGGCGAGATGGTGGCGGGGAAGGCGATCGCCTGCGCCGCGCTCGTTGCGGCGAGCCTGCTCCCGACGGCGCTGCTCGCCATCCCGCTCGAGCTCCACGCGAGCCCCGACTACGGCGAGATCGCGTGCGGCCTCCTCGGGCTCTTCCTCGCGGGCTTCGCGGCCGCGTCGGTGGGCATCGCCGTCTCGACCGCGACGGCGAGCCAGACCGTCGCGTTCCTCGGCGCCTTCTTCCTCTGGCTCGCGCTCGTGGCGGGCTCGCGGCTCCTCGTCGGCGTGCTCCCGCTCGAGTGGGCGCCCGTGGCGGCCGCGGCCGACCCGCTGCGACGGCTCGAGGGCTTCTCGCTCGGGCTCTTCGACAGCGCGTCGGTCGCGTACTTCGTGGCGCTCGCGCTCGCAGGGCTCGTGACGGCCGCGGTGTCGCTCGAGCGCGTGCGCGGCCGCGGCGGACGCACGGCGGTCGGACGCCTCGCGGCGCGCGCGGAGGCGGTGGGCTTCACGCTCGCGGCCATCGCGTGTCTCGCGGCGGCCGTCGCGTTCCTCTCGCAGGGATCGCTGCGCATCGAGGCCGACGCGACGAAGACGCGTGCGTACAGCCTCGCGCCGTCCACCGAGGAACTCCTCCGAGGGCTCGAGGGCCCGTGGAAGGTGCTTCTCTTCGTCGACGCCGCCGCGGCCGATCCGGCGGTGCTCCGCCAGATCGACGAGGTCCTCCGCCGCTTCCGCGAGGCGAACCCTTCGATCGACGCGCGCCGCATCGATCCGGGCGACCCGGCGCAGGCAGGGGAGTTCGACCGCTCGCTCGGCGACCTCGTCGCGGGGCGCTCCGCGGAGCTCGCCGCGAGCGAAGCCGCGATCGCCCGCGCGCTCGCGGTCTACGACGCCTTCCGCGTCGAGAGCGCGGGCGAGCCCGCTGGCCTCCGCGCGGCCGCGCAGCAGCTGCCGCCGGAGAGCCCCGTGCGGCGGACGCTCGAGCAGGTCGCCGCGCTCTTCGCGCAGGTCGCGACCGATGGCGGCCAGTTCCGCGCGGAGGTCGAGGAGATGACGCGCACGAGCGCCACGCGGCCGCTCCCCGACCTCGAGGGCGCGCGCAGCGCGCTCGCGCGCGGGTTCCGCGTGTGGGGCGACCAGCTCGCGTCGGCCGCGACGCTCTTCCTCGAGTGGCGCACGCAGGCGGGCGTGCCCGCGACGGTGCGGCAGATCGTCGCGTCGCGCATCGAGCGCTACGAGGACTTCTCCGCGCGCATGCTCGCGGCGCGTCAGGAGCTCGAGGCCCTTCCCGCGTTCGAGCTCGACGCGCTCGGCCGCGAGCTCGTGCGCGGCGAGGCCGCCGTCGTCGCGGGCGGCGGGCGCCTCGCGGTCGTGCCTGCGTGGCGGATCTTCCCGCGCGCCGTGGCCACGCAGGGCGCAGAGCGGATCAGCTACAGCTGGAGCTTCCGCGGCGAGGAGGTCCTCTCGGGCGCCGTCCGCAGCATCGCGGGCGGAACGATGCCCGAGGTCGTCTTCGTCCACAGCGAGCGCGAGTCGCTCCTTCGGCCGAAGCAGGATCACTCGGATCTCGTCGCGGTCGCGGACGCGCTGCGGAGCGCGGGCTACGGCGTGCGCGAATGGACGCCAGGCCGCGGCGACCGACCGACGGCCGCCGCGGGGAGGAAGCAGGTCTTCGTGGTGCTTCCAGCCCTGCGCCGCGCGCAGCTCGACCTCTCGCGCGACGAGAAGCTCCTCGTGCGCGAGGTGGAGGGGCTCGTGCGCGACGGCGCGCCGGTCCTCCTGACGGCGGGCCGCAGCCTTCTCTCGCTCCTCGGACAGCCCGACCCCTGGAGCGGCGTCCTCGCGCCGTTCGGCGTCGAGGTCGATGCCGCGCGCGTCGTCCTCGAGCTGGCCGCCAAGCCCGACGGCACCCCCGAGGTGCGCCCATGGCAGCTGATCGACAGGCCCTCGGGCGCCTCGCCCGTCGCCTCGCGTGTGCGCGGGCGGGCGATCCTGCTGAACCAGCCCATGGGCGTGAAGCTCGCGGAGCCGCTCCCCGAGGGCGTGCGCGTCGAGACGGCGGTTTCGGTCGAGCCATCCTCCGCGCGCTGGCTTGCGGACGACTGGCGCGGCGACGGCGACGGCGTGCGCGAGGTGCCGGCCGCGAAGCGCTTCGACCGCGCGCTCCCTGTCGCGGTGCTCGCGGAGCGCCCGTTCGAAGGCGCGCGGCACCGCGCGGTGGTCGTCGCGAGCGGCGGGTGGCTCCTCACGAGCGTCGCGGATCTCTCGGACGACCTCGGCGGCGGTCGGACCGCGCTCGTCAACCCCGGCAACCGCGAGCTTCTCCTCGCGTCCGTCGCGTGGCTCGCGGGCCGCGAGGATCTCCTCGATGGTGGCCTGAGCGGTCGCGAGGTGCCGCGCATCGAGGCGCTCGGCGACGGCGCACGGCGCGCGTGGGCGTTCGGCTTCGGCGGGGTGCTCTCGTTGGCGCCGCTCGCCATCGGCGCGGCGTTCGTCGGGCGAAGGAGGATGCGCGCATGAAGTACCTGCGGCTTCCCATGGCGATTCTCCTCGCGGCGATCCTCGGGGTCCTCGCGTGGAAGGCGCCGCGCGAGTCAAGCGAGTCGGTGCGCACGCGCGCCGCGCTCCTCTCGCCTGGAGCGCTCGACCCCGAGAACCTCGCAGAGGTCGTCGTCGAGCGCGAGGGCGTGCGGCATCGATTCGAGCGGCGGGGCGAGGTCTGGTGGCAGACGGAGCCCGTCGAGCATGCGGCCGACGGGTGGAGCGTGCGCCAGCTCGCCGTGCGCGCGCTGAAGCTCGAGAGCGTGCGCAGCGTGCGCGCGTCCTCCGCGGGCGTGTCCGCGCAGGACCTCGCCGAGGTCGGCCTCGCGCCGCCGCTTGCGCGGGTCACCTTCGTCGAGCGGCCACGCGCGGGCGCGGAGGCGCGCACGACCGTCTTCGAGCTCGGCCGACGCAGCCTCGCTGGGCGCGCCTTCGCGCGCCTTGCTCCCACGGCGCCTTCCGACGCGTACGAGGTCGTCGAGGGCGTCCTCCACGACTTCGTCGTCGACCGAGACCCGCGTGAGTTCCGCAGCCGCGACCTCTTCGCAGGCCTCGCCGAGGTCGATCGGGTCGAGCTCTCTTCCGCGGGCGTCTCCACGGTGCTCCGCCGCGAGGGCCGCAGCTATCGCCTCGACGGCGTGGTGCGGACCCGCGCAGACCGCGAGCGCTCCGAGGAACTCGTCGACGCGCTGCGCCGCGCGCGCTCCGCGGGTTTCATCGTCGACCGCCCCGCGGAACTCTCCGCCTACGGACTCGCACCGCCCGCGGCCACGCTCTCCGTGACGAGCGGCGGCGCGCGCACGACTCTTCTGGTCGGCGACCCCGTCTCGATCGGCGCGCAGGACCGCTTCGGCCTTGTCGAAGGGACGAGCACCGTCGTGCGGATCCCCGCGGAGTCGCTCGTCGCCATGGTGCCGCGCGTCGACCGCCTGGTCGACCCGACGGGAACGGGCGCCCGGAGCCCCGATGTCGGCGGGCTCGAGATCGTGCGCGGAGGAGAGCGGCTCGAGCTGCGCCGCGAGGTCTCGGGCTGGACCGCGCGTCGCTTCGATGCGGATGGATCGATGCGCGAGGGCTCCGTCGAGTCGGCTGCGGTCGAACGGCTTCTCGCCGCGCTCTGCGAGACGCGCGCGTCCGCGATCGAGGTCGCGCCGTTCCCGATCGAGCGGGAGATCGCCACCGTCAACCTCCGCGGCTTCGCGGGCGAGCCGATCGACACGGTGCGCATCGCCTCGCGCACCGACGCAAGCGGCGCGTCGGGCTTCGCCCTCGAGAACGGCGACGGCGTCATGCGGGCCCATGGCGCGATCGAACTCCCGCTTTCGCCCGCGGAACTCGGATTCAAGCCGAAGTCCGCAGCGCCGTGAGCGCGACGCTCACGAGGGGGCGGTCGACTCGTCGGGCGTACGCCAGCGGTACTGGAGCAGCGCGTCCGCGCCTCGGCGGCGCATCGACACGAGCCGCGCCCGCGCCACGCCCGCGAGTTCGGCGGGGGCAAGCCCGCGGACCGCACGCATGGCCGCGTCGTCCCCGATCGCAAGCGGCGCGACGAACACCCACGCCTCGTCGAGGAGATCCTCCGCGAGGAGGCGTCCCACGACGCCGCCTCCCGACTCGACGAGCACCGTCGACACGCCGTCGGCGGCGAGCGCCGCGAGGGGTTCGCGCAGCGACTCGCGCGGCCCAAGCGCGCGGATCGTCGCGCCGCGCGCGGCGAGCGCGGCCACGCGCGCCGCTCCGCGCGCATCGAGATCGCCGCGCACGAGGATCTCGGTCGGCGCATCCTTCGAGAGGACGCGGGCCTCGGGAGGCGTCATCGCGTCCGGATCGAAGACGAGCCTTCGGGCCACGCGCGCGACGCGCACGCCGCGCGCCGTGAGCAGTGGGTCGTCCGCGAGGACGGTTCCGATCCCCGTCAGGATCGCGTCGACCCTTCCGCGCGCACGGTGCACCATGCGTCTGCTTCGTCCGCAGCTGAGCCACTGGCTCTCGCCCGAGGCGAGGGCGACGGCGCCGTCGATCGACTGCGCCCACTTCGCCGCGATCCACGGCAAACCCGTTCGCACACGGCGGACGAAGGGAAGCGACAGCTCCCCGGCGAGCGCGTGCGGACGATGTTCCGCGACGACTCCGCGCGCTCGAAGCCGCGCGGCACCACCCGCAGCGCTCGGGTTCGGGTCGCGCACCGCGAAGTAGACCCGCGCGACGCCCGCATCCGCGAGCGCCTCCGCGCACGGCCCCGTGCGGCCGTGGTGCGCGCATGGCTCGAGCGTCACGATCGCCGTGGCGCCGCGCGCGCGGGCGCCCGCTGCTGCAAGCGCATCCACCTCGGCGTGCGGCCCGCCGCAGCGGCGATGGAGGCCCGTCGAGACGATGCAGCCGTCGCCGCCGACGATCACGCAGCCGACCATCGGGTTCGGTTCCGCGCCGCCGAATCCGCGCGAGGCGGCGCGCACCGCGCGGCGATAGAGCAGGTCGAGCTCCGCAGGCGTCACGCCCGAACTCCGACCGCCTCTGGCCGCGACACGGGCAGTTCGTCGCCCGTCACGCTCGAGATGGACCGTCGACGCAGGAACGCGACCTCCGCGACGAGAAGATCGTCCTCTGGCATTCCCGCCTCGTAGGTCTCGATCAGGCGCATCAGGTACGAGGTCCACTTCGGCGGCGTCGCCTGCCGGGTCAGGATCTCACGGAGCCTGTCGAGGCCGAAGCGCTCGCCGCCGGGGCTGCGGGCGTCGTAGGCGCCGTCCGTGAAGAGGATGATGCGGTCGCCCTCCTCGAGCTGCACCGACCTCTCCTCCTCGCCGAACAGCTCGCCATCGACCGCACCGAGGAGGAAGGTCGTGGAGTCCAGTTCCCGCACGGAGCCGCGAGAGCGGATGAAGACGGGCGGATGCCCCGCGCTGGCATAGTGCGCCTCGCCGGTCCGTGGATCGATCGTCAGCATCACGCCCGTCGCGAACAGCTTGTGTCGCGCCAGGAGGCGGTGGAAGTAGCGGTTGAGCCGCGCGAGCATCCGCGCGGGACCGTCGCCGGGGTGCTCGTCGCGCAGGCGCTCGATCTCGCCGTGGATGCGCGCCACGCTCATCGCGCTCGCAAGCCCGTGGCCCGTGACATCGATCAGGACCACATGGAATCGGTCCCACTCGTCCACCCACGCGTGGATGAAGTCGCCGCCGATGTCCGCGGCGGGCCTGTAGCCGAAGTCGAAGCGCAGCCACTCGAGGTCGATCGGGCTCGGGAAGAGCGACTCGTGCACCGCGCGGGCCTGCAGGAACTCGCGGCGCATCGCGAGGAACCGCCGGCCCACGAAGCCGCTCTTGAAGCGGCGCTGGTGCCAGCGGAGCCGGGCGTAGCAGAGGATGAGCGCGGGCGCGAACAGGAGCGGCGCAGCCGCGACCGACGCGAGGAACCGCAGCCACTCGCCGTCGCTGGCCGCGAGCCCGAGGCGCAGGAGGAACCAGCACGCGAGGAGTGGCAGGATCGGCCGCAGCGATTCGCGCCAGGTCCACGGCAGGAAGAGCGACGCCGTGAGATGCCAGACGAAGATCGAGATGATGGGCGTGATCGGCGTGCTTGGCTCCGCCAGGAGAAGCGCGCACTCGAAGGCGAAGTTGAGGAGGCCGAGCGCAAGGATCATGCGCGTCGCCGCGGCGACGGCCTCCGAGCGCGTGATCAGCTTCGGCCTGATCACGAGGCCGAACCAGGCGATCACGGCAAGCGACGGCAGGCCCGCGACCGCGAGGACCCACATCGGCGTCTCGAAGGTCTGCTCGGCGGCCTCGATCGCGGCCGCGTTCGGGTTGAGCGTCCGCTGCAGCACCTTCGGCGGCCATGGGCCGTCTCCACGGCTCCGACGCGCGGGACCGTCCGTCGCATCCTGCGCGCGGGCGGCCGCTGGATCCATGTCGTCGCCCTCCGCGGCTGGCGCGGCGGCGGAGTCATCGGCAGCGGATGGCCGTTCGGCCGTGCTCGGCGCGGGTTCAGCAGGCGGGTTCGGCGTGTCGCCGCTCGCGGGGCCACCCTCGGGCGGCACGGGCGGCACGGGCGGCACGGGCGGCACGGGCGACTCGGGCGTCCCAGGCGTCTCAGGCGTCAGGATCGTCTCGATCGAGGCAGCGCGTTCCGCGCGCACTTCCGATGCGTCGCCCTCCCCGTCGCCGAGCACCGCTCCCGCGACAAGAAGCAGCACGATCGACAGGATCTGGAACGCCGAGTAGACAAGGCAGAGGTACCCGAGGCGTCGCCGCAGCCAGGTGCCGAGCTCTCGCTCGTACTCTGCGCGGAAGACTCCACGGTCTGACTGCAGTTCGGTCGGTTCTGCGGGAAGGTCCGCCATCGAGGGCGCCATGGTAGGCGGGTCGTCCGCAAAGTTCACGGGGCTTGGGATCGGGGAGCGCCGTGGGTTCGGTTTCGCGCGCACAGGCTGAAAAAGCGCGCCGCCGGCCAAGGTGGCCGGCGGCGCGGATGAGACGACTTCGAGTGGGCCCGTGTGACGCGGGTCTCACTTCTTGAGCACGGAGTCCTTCAGCTTCTCCGGCATGACGCGGTAGGTCAGCGGCTCCATCGAGCTCGTCGCACGACCCTGGGTCATGGAGCGGAGCGAGGTGGTGTAGCCGAAGAGCTCCGACAGCGGCACTTCGCAGGTCAGGAGTCGGGCGTTGCCGCGCATCTCCTGGTCGACGATCTGGCCGCGGCGGGACGCGATGTCGCCCGAGACATTGCCGAAGAACTCGTCCGGGGTGGTGACGACGAGCTTCATGATCGGCTCGAGGAGCGCGGGACGCGCCTTCATGACCGCCTCGCGGAAGGCGAGCATGCCCGCCTGCTCGAACGCGACCTGGTTCGAGTCGACGTCGTGGTACGAGCCGAACACGAGCTGGACGCGCACGTTGATGACGGGGTAGCCGCCGAGGACGCCCGACGCCGCGGCCTGGCGGACGCCGTACTCGACCGACGGGATGAACTCCTTGGGGATGACGCCGCCCGAGATCTTGTCCTCGAACACGACGCCGTCCTTGAACTTCAGGCCCTCGGCCTCGGCCTCCTCGGCCGTGATCGGGCTGATGCTGACGACCGCGTCGCCGAACTGGCCGCGGCCACCCGACTGCTTCTTGAAGAGGCCGCGGACCTGGTCCGCGGAGCCCGTGATGGTCTCGCGGTACGAGACGCGCGGCTTGCCGACGTTGACGCCGACCTTCATGTCGCGCGTCAGCTTGTTCTTGATGATCTCGAGGTGGAGCTCACCCATGCCCGCGATGATCGTCTCGCCCGTCTCGTCGTTGTAGTTCGAGCGGAAGGAGGGGTCCTCGCGGCGGATCGTCGTGAGCGCGTCGCCGAGCTTCTTCTTGTCTTCCGCGGTGATCGGCTCGATCGCCATCGAGATGACCGGCTCGGGGAAGGTCATGCGCTCGAGGATGATCGGATGATCGGGGTCGCAGATGGTGTCGCCCGTGTACGAGCTCTTGAGGCCGATGACGGCGACGATGTTGCCGGCGTCCACCTCCTCGAGGGCGTTGCGGTCCTTCGCGTGCATCTCGAAGATGCGGCTCACGTTCTCGCGCTTGCCGTTGCCGGGGTTGAGGACGCGCGTGCCCTTGTCAAGCTTGCCCGAGTAGACGCGGATGTAGGTGAGGTCGCCGTGCGTGTCGCTGACGACCTTGAACACGAGCGCGGAGAACGGCGCGTTCGGGTCGTGCGGACGGGTCATCGCCTGGTTGACGTCGTCGGGGTTGACGCCCTTCGTGTCGGGGCGCTCGGTCGGGTTCGGCAGGTAGTCGATCGCGGCGTCGAGGATCTTCTGGACGCCGATGTTCTTCAGCGCGGCGCCGCAGAGGACGGGGAAGCACTTGATCTCGACCGTGCCCTTGCGGAGCGCGGCCTTGATCTGCTCGTTCGTGATCTTCGAGGCGTCGGTGAGGTACTGCTCCATGAGCGCGTCGTCGACCTCCGCGGCCTTCTCGATGAGCTCGGCGCGGAAGAGCTCCGCCTTGTCCTTGAGGTCCTCGGGGATCTCGCCCTCGGTGATGGTCCCGCCCTGGTCCTCGGCGGAGAAGTAGTTCGCCTTCATCGTGACGAGGTCGACGATGCCGATGAAGTCGTTGCCCTTGCCGATCGGCAGCTGGATGGCGACGCCGTTGGCGCCGAGGCGCGCGCGGATCGAGTTGAAGGAGAAGTCCCAGTCGGCGCCCATCTTGTCCATCTTGTTGATGAAGCAGAGACGCGGCACGCCGTAGCGGTCGGCCTGGCGCCACACGGTCTCGGACTGCGCCTCGACGCCTTCCTTGCCGTCGAACACCGCGCACGCGCCGTCGAGGACGCGCAGCGAACGCTCGACCTCGATCGTGAAGTCCACGTGGCCCGGGGTGTCGATCAGGTTGATCTTGTAGTTGACGCCGTCCTTCTCCCACGGGCAGGTCGTCGCGGCCGACTGGATGGTGATGCCGCGCTCCTGCTCCTCCTGGAGGAAGTCCATGGTCGCCATGCCCTCGTGCACCTCGCCGATCTTGTAGTTGCGGCCGGTGTAGAAGAGGATGCGCTCGGAGACGGTGGTCTTGCCTGCGTCGATGTGGGCGCAGATGCCGATGTTGCGGACTTTCGTGAGATCGGTGGGCATGTCGTGTTTCCTGACGGTCGTCCCGCGCTCGGGCGGGAGAGGTTCGAGAGCTCGGACTCGGGTGGTCGTGTTTCGGGCGAATCGTCCGTTGCGCCGATGACGCGGTGCGCGGAGCGAGTTGAGATGGATTTCGGTTCGCGGGTCGAGCGCGGGGGCGCTCAGGACCGATCCCTCAACCAGTCGCGCGCCGATGGACCGAAGGCGGCGAGCGCCCGCCGCGCGGAGGCGCGGGGTCCAGCGGGAGCGGTACAGGAGGGGTCGTCGGTTCGCATGGCGAGGGCCTCGGCGGGAAAAGTGCCGAGTCGGGCAGTGTAGAAGGGCATCCGACCCGATGCAAGGGCTTTGCGGAACGGACTTTCCCGCCCGTCGGCGCCCGAGGGAACTTCGCCCCGGCTCACACCGCCCGCACGAAGCCCCGCTCGGGAATGGCCTCGCGCAGCAGGATCGGCTTCACTTCCCGCAGGAAACGGCGGCCATCCTCCACATAACCCGCCGTCGGGGCGAGTTCGGGCAGGCGTTCGGCGAAGAACGCGTTCAGGCGGCGCATGGAGAGCTCGCGGGTGTACTTGGCCGCCATCGAGGCGAGCGCCACGGGGAGATGGCGCTCCTCGGCCTCGACCTCGAAGCTGACGACGAGGGTGCCGCCGGCGCCGGCGCCGCCCCCGATCGCGTAGGTCGAGCGCTCGTCGGTCTCCTCGACGATGCGCACGGGGCGGCCGTCCGCGAGGTGCTGCTCCAGGCCGTCCCGGTAGTCGGCGCGGCCGCCCTGACGGTCCACGGCGATGAACGCATCGTCGTCGCCGCGCCCGAGGTCGATGGCGCGGAGCGACTGGTAGACGAGCGAGAGGTTGATCGACGCCTTGTTGCCGAGCGCCTCGTAGAGCGCGTTGAACGCGGGTGGATCGAGCGCGGCCACGCCGAGCGCATCGATGGACGCGCCGGCCCGCCCGAGCGCCGTCGACACGAGGTTGCGCGCGATCGCCGCCTCCGCCGCCGAGATCGCCACGGGAAGCGGAAGCGAGCCGCCATGCCAGGGCGTGGCGCGCGAGCCCGCGGCCGACACGCCGAGGCGCGCGAAGAGCGATGCATCGTCGACGGGAACCTCGCCGCCGAGGAATGCGAGCACGCCGCGCTCGAGATGGATGAGCGGCTGCTTGCCCGAGGACTTCAGCTTCTTGCTGTCGGCGACGGCGACGCGGCGACGGGCGTCCTTCGGCTTGCGGCAGACGGCCGACGCAAGCAGCCGCCAGAGGTCGTGCGGCAAGGGGAGCGGGGACGGCCCATCCGACGGCGGGACGGCGCCGAGCCGGAACGCGCTGGTTCCGACGCACAGCGGCCCGAGCAAAGGGCCGTAGCCCGCTTCATCGATCCCAGCGTAGATCACGCGCGGAATGTAGCGCGAATCCACCCGCCGCCGAGGATTCGTTGCTCGCCGTCGTAGCAGACGACGGCCTG
This sequence comes from uncultured Klebsiella sp., assembly GCA_964393015.1. Classification (GTDB taxonomy): domain Bacteria; phylum Planctomycetota; class Phycisphaerae; order Phycisphaerales; family SM1A02; genus QWPT01. The sequence continues at coordinate 48,850 of CAYMSD010000007.1, read as the reverse complement.
CCCGGGCGCCACGCCCGCCTCGGGGCGCTCGAACGCGACGCGAAGCACGCCGTCGGCGAGCCTCGCCCGCGCGGGAATCGGCGCGCCATGCGCGCGCACCTGCGCCGAACATGCGATCTCCCCGGAGGGCGGCGGGCCGTACCAGGTCACCTCCGCGGCCTCCACTGCCGCGACCTCGAGCGACGCGCGTGGCCCGACGACGATCGCGTTGCGCGCCGGGTCCTTGCGCAGCACATAGAGCGGAATCGTCGCGGGCACGCGCAGGCCCTTCCGTTGGCCGACGGTGAAGCGCTGGTGGCCCTCGTGGGTGCCGAGCACGCGGCCCGACTCGTCCTCGATCGCACCCGCCGCGAAGCGCCCAGGATCGCGCCGCTCGAGGAACGACGCGTAGTCGTCGGGCACGAAGCAGATCTCCTGCGAGTCGGGCTTGTCCGAGACGGGCAGCCCGAGTTCGCGCGCGAGGTCGCGCACCTGCGGCTTCGCGAGGCCGCCGATCGGGAGCATCATGCGCGCCACCGCCTCGGGTCCGATGCCGAACAGCACATACGACTGGTCCTTCGCGTGGTCGATGCCGCGCGCGATGCGCGGCCCCACGCCCGTCGCGACCACCTGCGCGTAGTGCCCCGTCGCCACCGCGTCGCAGCCGAGCTGCCCGGCGTAGGCGCGCAGCTTCCCGTACTTCAGCCAGTCGTTGCAGCGCACGCATGGATTCGGCGTGCGGCCCTCGTGGTACTCGCGCTCGAAGTACTCGATGATCCGGCCGAAGTCGTTCCGGAAGTTGACGACGTAGAACGGGACGCCGAGCTTCGCGGCGACGAGCCGGGCGTCGGCGGCGTCGTTGATCGAGCAGCAGCCCTGGTGGCCGATCCTCGCCTGCGGCCTGCCTGCGCCCGTGTCCGCGACGGGCGTCTCGAGCTCCTCGCCCGGGCTTCCAAGCCGCATGAAGCAGCCGACGACCTCATGGCCGTCGCGTTGGAGGAGGGCGGCCGCGACCGAACTGTCGACGCCGCCCGACATGGCGAGGAGCACCTTCACGAGGCGGAGTCTACGGTGCAAAAACAAACAACCCCGGCAATCCGGGGTGTTCGCGGAGAGAGAGAAATCTGTCTGCCGCGCCGGTGTGTTCCGGCACCTGCGCGGCGTGTCCTGTTCGACCATGGAAGCGCAATCGGCGGGCGGCGCCTGTCACGCTTGGCGGAGAAAATCGCAAAGTGGCGATCGGAGCGGCGCTTTCCGGCCCCGCGCGGGCTGCGCGGCGTCCTGGCCCCGCGCCGCGGGCGCCGCCCCAAGGCCCTCCCAAGCCGAGGCTTACGCCACGGTCACGCCGCCGCAGAGGTACACGTCCTGAATCGCGTGGAGGAGCTTCACGCCCTCGTCCATGGGCTTCTGGAACGCCTTCCTTCCCGAGATGAGGCCCATGCCGCCCGCGCGCTTGTTGATGACGGCGGTCTTCACGGCCTCCGCGAGGTCGTTCGAGCCGCTCGCGCCGCCCGAGTTGATGAGCCCCGCACGGCCCGCGTAGCAGTTGAGGACCTGGTAGCGGCAGAGGTCGATCGGGTGATCGGTCGCGAGGTCCGCGTACATCCGCTTGTCGAGCTTGCCGTAGCTCGAGTCGCCCGAGTTGAGCGCGCCGTATCCCCCGTTCAGCTCGGGCAGCTTCTGCTTGATGATGTCGGCCTTGATCGTCACGCCGAGGTGGTTCGCCTGTCCCGTGAGGTCGGCGGAGACATGGTAGTCCTTGCCGCCCGTCTTGAAGGCGTTGTTGCGGATGTAGCACCAGAGCACCGTCGCCATGCCGAGCGAGTGCGCCTCCTCGAAGGCCTCCGCGACCTCGACGATCTGCCGCGTCGACTGGTCGCTGCCGAAGTAGATCGTCGCGCCGACCGCGCACGCGCCGAGGTTCCACGCCTCGCGCACCGAGCCGAACATGACCTGGTCGAACTTGTTCGGGTAGGTCATCAGCTCGTTGTGGTTGATCTTCACCATGAACGGGATCCTGTGCGCGTACTTGCGCGACACGCTCGCGAGCACGCCGTAGGTCGTCGCGACGGCGTTGCAGCCGCCGTCGATCGCGAGCCTCACGATGTTCTCGCCGTCGAAGTAGATCGGGTTCTTCGCGAAGCTCGCGCCCGCCGAGTGCTCGATGCCCTGGTCGACGGGAAGGATCGAGAGATAGCCCGTGTTGGCGAGGCGGCCGTGGCCGAACATCGCCTGGAGGCTGCGCAGGACCTGCGGGCTGCGGTCGGTCGGTCCGAAGACGCCGTCCACGAAGGAGGGCGACGGGAGATGCAGCATGTCCTTCGGCACCTTCGCCTTGTGGGCGAGGAGCGAGTCTGCGTCGGAGCCGAGGAGCGACTGGATGGTGGCGAGCGTTGACATGGGTGTCCTGGGCGAAAAAGAAGGCAGGCGCCCGTTCGATCGGGCGCCTGCGGAATGTAGCAAAGCGTTCGGGTCGGCCGCTGCGGGGGAGTCACGCCCCCGCGAGCCTGCGGGTGGGCTTGGCCGCGACGGCGGCCTCCTGCTCGCGGCGGATCTCCTCGGCCGCCGCGAAGTCCTCGCCGAAGCGCACGAGGCGCAGCGAGTTCGCGATGACGAAGATGTAGGCCGCCGCCTGGTAGAAGGGCGTCACCCAGATGTAGAGCCTGCCCGTCGCCGCCAGCGCGAGGCCGACGATCGCGAGGAGGATCGCCACGGTGATGTTGAGCGCGATCACCGACTTCGCCTTGCGCGCGATCTCGAGGAGGAACGGGATGTTGCGCAGGTCGTCGTTCATGAGCGCGACGCCCGCGCTGTTGGTCGCGATGTCGGACCCCGAGAGGCCCATGGCGACGCCGACATCGGCTGTCGCGAGGATGGGGCCGTCGTTGATGCCGTCGCCGACGACGAGCGTGCGATGGCCCTTGCGGATGAGGTACTTGAGCTCCTCGTGCTTCTCCTCGGGAAGGCACTCGGCCTCGATCGAGTCGACGCCGACCGACTGGCCGACGCGGGTGGCGACCGCGAGCCGGTCGCCCGTGAAGATCGCGATGCGGCGCACGCCGAGCTCGCGCAGCTTCGAGACGACCTCGCCCGCGTTGCGGCGGAGCTTGTCCTCGAGCCCGACCGCACCGAGGTAGCGCCCGTTCGCCATCACATGCACGCCCGACATGCCCTCGATCTTGGCCTCGACGGCCTTGACCTCGGAGGCGAGCGCAGGGTTCAGCTCGACGATCCACGCGCCGCGGCCGGCGAAGATCTCGCCGTCTGCGGTCGTCGCGGCGACGCCGCGGCCGTGGACCTCGCGGTACGCGGTCAGCGTCTGCGCCTTGATGCGCGCGCGCTCGGCGGTCTCGAGGATCGACTTCGCGAGCGGGTGGTTCGACGACTGCTCCGCATCGGCGGCGGCCTGCAGCAGCGCCGCTCCCTCGACGCCCTCCGCGGGCGCCAGGCGGCTGACCGCGAACTTGCCCGTCGTGAGCGTGCCGGTCTTGTCCATCACGACGGTGTCGATGTCGGCGGCCGACTCGAGCGTGCGGGTCTGCTTGATCATGACGCCGAGGCGCGCGGCCGCCGCGAACGCGGCGACCATCGCGGTCGGGTAGGCGATGAGGAGGGCGCCCGGGCAGGTGACGACGAGCACCGTGATCGCGCGCTCCGCCGCCACGGCCTTCGCATCGGGCGAGCCCGACTTCGCGGTGAAGAACCACACGATGAGCGCGACCATGAGGACGACGGGCACGTAGTAGGCGGAGATGCGCTCGATGAGCTCCTGCTTCTTGCCCTTCGCGCTCTCCGCCTCGCGGATCAGCTTCTCGACCTTGCCGATGGTCGTCTCGCCCTTGACGGCGGTGACCTCGATGTCGATCTGTCCCGTCAGGTTCGTGGTGCCCGCGTAGACGGGTGTTCCGGGCTGCACCTCGATCGGGACGGCTTCGCCGGTGAGCGAGGCCTGGTTGATGCTCGAGGTTCCCGCGCGCACGGTGCCGTCGGCGGGAAGGTTCTCGCCGGGGCGGACGCGCACGATCGACCCCTGCGCAAGCTGCGAGAGCGAGACCTCGCGCTCGGCGCCCGACTCGTCGACGAGGCGCGCGATGTCGGGGGTCAGCTCGATCAGCTCGCGGATCGCGCGCTGCGCGCCCCACGCGGTGCGCGAGAGGACGAGTTCGCTGAACCAGAGGAAGAACGCGAGGAACCCCGCCGCGAGATAGAGCTCGTTGGCGATCGCCGCGAAGACGGCGAGGCACGCGAGGCTGTCGCTCGAGGCGCGGCCTTCGCGCAGTTCCTCGATGGCGCCCTTCGCAAGCGGCACCACGAGGACGAGCGCTCCCACGAGCGCGGGAATGCTCGCGACCGTGGACTCGATGCCCGCGAGGTCGGCGATCCAGGCCGCGAGAAGCAGCACGCCGCCGAAGAGCGCCACGAAGAGCTGCCGCTCGAGGCGTTCTGCGCCGCCCGCATCGTCGCCGGACCGCACCGAAGTCGTGTTCGGGAGTGAAGAGATGATCGACATGTCCGAGCCTCCGTGCGCCGCAAGTCGGGCGCGCGTCAAGAGATGACCTGCAAGCGTAGCAGAGCCCGCCGCAATGCGTCGGGGACGCGTGCAGGCGAGGGTGGTTCGCAGCGGAGGCGGCCGCGGTTCGCCCGGGTTGGAGGTCGGATCCCGGGCAGCCCTGCGCCTCGAGCGGCTATCCTCCGCCCCGTGCAGGCAGATGCGGACCATCTCGGGCAGCCGACGAATGCCCCATGCGAGCGCGTCGCCATCGTCGGGGACGGCCAGATGGCCCTCGTCCTCGCGGACGCCCTTGTCGCAAACGGTCTGCCGACGACGATCTGGTCGCCATTCGCGGACGAGGCGCGCGCCCTCGCCGCGACGCGCGAGAGCCGCCGGCTCCCCGGCTTCAGGCTTCCCGACGCCGTGGCTGTGACCGCGGACGCCGCGGAACTCGGCAACGCCACGCTCGTGGTCTGCGCCATCCCCACCCAGTTCATCCGCGCGACCTTCACGCGCCTTGCGCACGGCGTTCCTGCGGGCGCACCCGTGGTGTCGATCGCGAAGGGGATCGAGGTCGACAGCTTCCGGCTGCCCTGCGACGTCCTCGCGGAGGTGCTCGGCGAGGCGACGCCGATCGCCGCCCTGAGCGGCCCGACGATCGCGGCCGAGCTTGCGCGGCGGCTTCCCGCGGTGCTCGTCGCGGCCTCGCCCGACGAGGCGCTGCGCGCGCGCGTGGCGGCCGCGTTCACCTGCGAGTGGATGCGCATCTACCAGTCGGCCGACCTCGTCGGCGTCGAGCTTGCGGGTGCGTGCAAGAACGTCATCGCGGTCGCCGCGGGCGTGGCCGACGGCATGGGTCTCGGCGTCAACGCGAAGAGCGCGCTTCTCGCACGCGGGCTCGCGGAGATCGCGCGCATCGGCGTCGCGCTCGGCGGGCGCTTCGAGACCTTCTTCGGCGTCGCGGGGCTCGGCGACCTCGCCACGACCTGCTTCGCACCCGAGGGGCGCAACCGCAGCTTCGGCGAGCGTCTCGCCCGCGGCGTCGGCGTGGAGGAGGCGCTGTCCGCGACCGCATCGGTGGTCGAGGGCGTGCCCACCGCGCGCTCGCTCGTCCGCATCGCCCGCGAGCGCGGGATCGAGCTGCCGATCTGCGAGACCGTCGAGGCGATGGTCTACCACGGGCTCGCGCCGCGCGAGGCGCTGTCGCAGCTGATGCGGCGCGTCGCCGCGACGGAACGACTGGGCTCCGTCTGACGGGGTCGCGCACGCGCGAGACGCGGCCCTACTCGTCCTCGCCGAACTTCCCTGCGACGAGCGCGAGCAGCGCGTCGAGCGCCGTCCGCTCGTCTGCGCCGTCGGCCGTGATCTCGATCACCGTGCCGCAGGTTCCCGCGAGCATCAGCATCTGCAGGATCGACTTCCCGTCGACGGTCTCGCCGTCGCCCTTCTTGCGCACGCTGATGGCGGCCGCGAACCGCGACGCCTCCTCCACGAAGGCCATCGCGGGCCGTGCGTGCAGCCCGAGCCGGTTGACGATGGTGGTCTCTGCCGAAAGCATCGGCATCAGCGGGCGACCTGCCCCGCATCGGCTTCGTCGAGCAGCGTGACGACATCCTTCACGCTCGTCGCCTGTCGAAGGAACCGACGGAACTGGTCCTTGGAGAGATGCGAGAAGACCGCCTGGATCGCCTCGAGGTGAAGCTCGGGCCTCGCCTCCGGCGACAGCATGAGCACGATCGAGTAGACGGGCTGCTTGTCGAGCGCGTTGAAGTCGATTCCCGCTCGGCTCACGCCGATCGCCGCGATCGGCGAGGAGATCGACGGCGACTTCGTGTGCGGGATGGCGACGCCGTGGTTGAGGCCGGTCGAGCCCTTGTTCTCGCGCGCGATGATCGCCTTCGCGAACACATCGCGGTTCTCCGCGCTGACCTTGCCGCTCGCGACCATCGCGTCGAGCAGCTCACGGATGGCGTCGTCGCGCTTGAGCGCGACCATGTTCGGGACGATTGCCTTCTCGACGACGATGTCTCGCAGCTTCATGGGTGGGTCACGGCAGGGGGGACTGTCGGCGGCACGGACGGACGAACAACGGGCGCGCGCCCTGTGCGGGCGCAGCATAGGCGAAAGCCGCGGGGGAGAGCGGCGTCAGCGGTGGTGCTTGTGGTTCCGCAGCTGGTTCTTGTGGTCGATGATCTGCCGGGCCTCGCGGTCGATGGCGAGGTCGATCGCGGCGTAGAGGTCCGCGTCGCGGTAGTTCACGATGAAGTCCTCGTGATGCGCCACGTCGACGATGAACTCGACATGGAACGCATTGGGCTCCTTCTCGATCACGCAGTCGATCGACTGCACCTGGTCGAAGTACCGCACGAGCCGCTCGCTCTTCTTGCGCACATACGAATCGATCGCTTCCGTGATCTCGAGGTGCTTGCCGGTGACGTTGATCTGCATGGAGTGCCTTTCGCTCGGGGTCGCGCCGCGGTCGGCCGCACGGCGCACGGTTGTCGTGCGGGCGCTGCGCCGACCTCGGTCGGAGAGGCCGCGCCCACAGGCACAAGGTAGCGGGGGAGGTCGCTGCGCGCGAAGGGAACTTCACCGAGATGTCGATTTGGCCGGGCGGGACTCCGCGGTCGCCTACTGCCCGAGCGGCCTCGGCCTCACCATCGCCGCGAGTTCGTTCGCATCGCGGCGGTAGCGGACCTCGACGGACTCGCCATGCTTGAGGCCCGCGACCGCCATCATCAGCTCGTCGCGGTTGCGCACGGGCCGGCCCGCGACGGACAGGATCACATCGCCGACGCGAAGCCCCGCCGCGCGCGCGGCCGACCCTGGGACGAAGCTGCGGATCCGCGCGCCGTCGACGGCGTCCTCGACCGAGAGGCCGAGCGAGGGATCCCCGCGCGAGACCGTGTCGTCGATCGCGCCGCGATCGAGCATCCACTTCCGCCAGCGCGCCTCGACGCGCGCGAGCGGTTCGCCGAAGGTGCGCTCGACCGCGCGCACCCCGCTCGGGTCCTCCCGCGAGGTCTCGAGCAGCGCGCGATAGAACTCCTCGAGCTTTCCCTCGCGGGCGAAGAACTCGAAGATCGCCCGCACCTGCGGGTAGTGCCGCTCCGCGCCCGCCATGAACCGCTCGCCCGAGTAGCCGAAGAGGTCCTTCCACGGCCGCGCCGTGTTCGAGGAGACCTGGCGCCGCGCGATGTTGAAGCGGATGTTCGGGTGGAACTCGATCGAGCCGTCCGCACGAAGCGTGTAGTCCTCGTAGAGGCTCGCGAGACCCTCCTGGATCCAGATCGGATGGCGCTGGCCGCGCCGCTCCATGTCGGCGAAGTGGAGGAGGTGCACGAACTCGTGCTGAAGGCTCTGCCCGGTGTCCCGCGCCACGAGCCGCCGCTCGGAGTGGAGGTACATGCCCTTGACCTCGGGCCGCTCGAGGTAGCGCGACGCGTCCTCGGGCCGCACGATCGCCACGAGCGCGGGGCGCTCGGGCGGGCTCGTGAAGTAGGACTTGAGGAGGTGCGCCTCGAGCGCCGCGAGATCCTCGCGCATCCGCGCGTGGGCCCGCTCGTCGAGGAAGGTGGCGAAGAGGAGGCCGCGGGCCTCGTCGCGCTCGTAGCGGTAGCGGTCGCCGTGGGCGGTTTGCCATGCGGCGAGCGGATCGCGCGCAGGCCTTCGCGCGGGCCGCTCCGGCTGCGCCCGCTCGACGCGCCGATGGGCTTCGAGGATCGCCTTGTAGACGCGACCGTCGCGGATCGGCGCGAGGTCCGCATCCTCGCGCATGATGTCGAATGCGGCGAACCCGGCCTCGACCGATTCGAGGAGCCGCGCCTCCGCTTCCTCGAGCCGGCCGAGCTGCGCGAGCACGCAGGCGTGGTTGTAGAGGAGGATCGGGTCGGGCTCGACCGAGGCGATGCGCGCCGCGATCAGGGGCTCGGCCCGCGTGAAGTCCCGCGCGCGCAGCGCGTCGTCGATCTCGCGCTGCGTCGGGCTGCGCGGTGCGCCATCCTGCGTCGCGGCGCGCGCCGATCGGGGCGAGGCGAGCGCCTCGGGCGCGGCGGTCGTGACGATGGCGAACGACAGCGCGACGAAGGCGAGGCGACGCAGAGCGGGATCGCTCATCGCACGCCCTCCGCGCGGGCGCGCGTCTCGGACGACCTGCGCGAGAGCACGGACGCGATCGCCTCGGGGTAGGCGACGCACTCCTCGCGGAAGACGCGCGCCGCGAGCGTCTCGGGGGTGTCGCCAGCCTCGACGGCGCAGCGGCGCGCCGCGACGATGGCGCCGCGGTCGTACTCCTCGTCCGCGAAGTGCACCGTGCAGCCCGTCTCGGGGTCGCCCGACTCGAGGACCGCGGCATGCACCCGCAGCCCGTACATGCCGGCGCCTCCGAACTTCGGCAGGAGCGAGGGATGGATGTTCAGCGCGCGTCCCTTCCACCGCTCGCCCACGCGGAAGCGGCGGAGGTATCCCGCCAGGCAGACGAGGTCGACCGACCCCGCGTCGAGGCAGGCGTCGAGCCGGTCCTCGAGGTCAGGGCCCGAGGGCACGACTGCGACGCGCAGCCCGCGCGCGCGGCACCTTGCGACGCCCTCGACCTCCTCGCGGTGCGCGACCACGAGCGCCACCCTCGCGTCGAGGTCTCCGCGCTCGCACGCGTCATGGATGTTCAGCGCGCTTCGGCCGCTGCCCGAGATGAGGATGCCGAGACGGGGTGGGCGGTGCATGGCGGCTTCGAGGCCGGGGTCTTCGTCGTCGGAAGGTCGGGTGTGCGCGGCGCGCGGCTTTCGGATTCTACGGATGTTCGCCGAGCGCATTCGGCGGCTGCGGCGCGTTGCGGAAGGGCATCGAGCGCCCCTCCGCGTCCACTGAGACCATCGTGAGCTGCGCTTCCGTGACGCGGGCCCATGTTCCGTCGAGGCGCTCCGAATCGACGACGACCTGCACTGTCACGGAGGTCCTCCCGAGCCGAATCGTGCGGCAGCGGAACTCGACCACCTCGCCGATCGACACGGGCGCCTTGAAGTCGACCCTGTCGATCGACGCCGTCACCCACCGGTGGAGGCCATGCCGCCGCGCCTCGATGTAGCCCGCCTGGTCGACATGAGACAGGATGATGCCGCCGAAGATCGTGCCCTGGTGGTTCGTGTCGCGCGGCATCATCAGGACGCGCAGCGCGAGATGCGGCTCGTCGACGGGGGGGAACTCGGACATGACGGGATCGTAGCGGCGGCACCGTACCGCGCGTGGCCCAAGGCGTTGCACGGCGAGGCATGGCCGCGCCTGAATATTCACGGGGTGAATTCCCTGCGAACATTCGCGAGAAATCGCATGAAGTTGGGTGGCGACCTTCCTGCGGCTTGACAACGACGCGCATTTGCGGAATGCTTGCGCATTCTGGAAGAGAGTTGGTGTGCTCCGCCCCGCAGACTGCCCGTCACTCGTGTGCGGGAGTCCCGCGCGCGGCGCACCACCGACCGAGGAAGGAACGCCGCGCGCCGCGCGGTGCTCGGACTTCGGCGCAAGTTGCTCCGGCCCGACGCATGTCAGGTCGTCGAGGATGAGCCTCTGGCTCCATCCTCACCCCTCCCCGCGGAGGATCCTGCAGTTGGATTCTCCGTGGTCTCCGCAGCGGGATTCGGCCCGATGCGTTCGACACGAGGGATCGGAGGCCTTCGGCCCCGCAGAGCACGGCGCCACGTCCGGACGGTCGTACCGGTTGAGACTTTTCAGAGGCGTGCGTCCGATCGGCGCACGCTGCAGGAATCAACGACGCCATGCCCGAATCAACGACAGAGACTCCGAACATGCAGATTTCCCGCGCTCCCATGTGGCAGGCCGTGCGCCTTCCGCTTCGTCTCCGCATCTTCGAGACCGCCCGCCGACTCGGCGAGACCTCGGTGACGGAACTCGCGCAGGCGGTCGGCCTCAACCGAACCGCCCTGTACTTCCACCTTCGCCAGCTCGAGAAGGCAGGTCTCCTGATCTCCCGCGCGGGCGAGGCGACCCCCGGCCGCCGCGGCAAGCGTCCGCGCTACTACCGCGCCGCCATCAACGAACTCGCCTTCCCCGTCGACAACGACTCGAAGCGCGACGCGCAGAAGGTCGCGGACCTCTACCGCCCGTGGCTCAACGAGTCGCGCGCGACGGCCCTCGACATGCGTTCGGGCGGCGGCATCTCGGCGCGGCGCGTCTCGCTGCACTGGGAGAACTTCACGGAGGACGAGGTCGCGCGCATCCGCGGTCTGTGCAGCGAGCTCGAGGACATCGTCCGCCGCGCCCGCACGCGCGCCAACAACTCGCGCAAGGCGCCTGCGGCGAACTTCCACCTCGGCGTCATCTTCGCGCCCGTGGACGGCCATGTCATGCCCGGCCCGGACATCCGCCCGAAGGTCGGCAAGTAAGGACAAGGCGGGGCCCCGACCTGCGGGCCCATCTCGCCCTGCGATTCGTGAACCAATCCTCGCGCGGACGGCGGTGCTCCCGCCGTCCGCGCGGTTTTGTCTTCAACGCTTCGCGCGCAGCAGCGGCTTCAGCCACTTTCCCGTCCAGCTCGCCTTGTCGCGCGCCACATCCTCGGGCGTGCCGCGCGCGACCACCGTGCCGCCGCGGTCGCCGCCCTCGGGCCCGAGGTCGACGATCCAGTCGGCGCACTTGACCACATCGAGGTTGTGCTCGATGACGACGAGCGTGTGCCCCTTGTCCGCGAGGCGGTCGAGCACCGTGAGGAGGCGCGCGACATCGGCGAAGTGCAGTCCCGTCGTCGGCTCGTCGAGCACATAGAGGGTCGGCGCGTCGGTGGCGGTGCCGAGCTCGGTCGCGAGCTTCACGCGCTGGGCCTCGCCGCCCGAGAGCGTCGTCGACGCCTGCCCGAGCTGGATGTATCCGAGGCCGACATCGCGCAGGCATTCGAGCATGCGGTTGATCTTCGGGTGGGCGTCGAAGAAGGTGAGCGCGTCCTCGACGGTCGCGTCGAGCACATCGGCGATCGTCCGCCCGCGGTACTTGATCTCGAGCGTCTCGCGCGAGTAGCGCTTGCCCTTGCAGACCTCGCAGTCGACGAAGACATCGGGCAGGAAGTGCATCTCGATGCGCTTGACGCCTTGGCCTTGGCACGCCTCGCAGCGGCCGCCCTTCACATTGAACGAGAAGCGGCCGGGTTCGTAGCCGCGGATCTTCGACTCCGGGACAAGCGACCAGATGCGGCGGATCTCGTCGAAGATCCCCGTGTAGGTCGCGGGGTTCGACCGCGGCGTGCGGCCGATCGGCGATTGATCGACCTCGACCACGCGCGCGATCTTGCCGAAGCCCGTGACGCGGCCGTGGGCGGCGGGGGCGGTGTTCTCGCCGAGCACATGCTTGCGCGCGGCCGCGAGCAGGATGTCATTCACGAGCGTCGACTTCCCGGAGCCCGACACGCCCGTCACGCACACGAGCCCGCCGAGCGGGAACGCGACATCGATGCCGCGAAGGTTGTTGGCGGCCGCGCCCTTCACGACGATGGCGTTCGACTCGCTCATCGGGCGTCGCTTCTTCGGCACCTCGACCTTGCGGCGTCCCGAGAGATACTCGCCGGTGAGGCTCGTGGGGTGCGCCGCGATCTGCGCGAGGTCGCCCTCCGCGACGAGCGTGCCGCCATGCCGGCCCGGGCCCGGGCCGATGTCCACGATCCAGTCGGCCGCGCGCATCATGTCCTCGTCGTGCTCGACGACCAGGACGGTGTTGCCGATGTCCGACAGCCGCCGCAGCGTCGCGATCAGGCGGTCGTTGTCGCGCTGGTGGAGTCCGATCGTCGGTTCGTCGAGCACGTAGCAGACGCCGACGAGGCCGCTGCCGATCTGCGTGGCGAGGCGGATGCGCTGCGCCTCGCCGCCCGAGAGCGTCGAGCTCGTGCGGTCGAGCGAAAGGTAGTCGAGCCCGACCGACGCGAGGAACCCGAGGCGCGACTCGACCTCCTTGAGGATCGGCGCCGCGATCTGCCGCGATTCCCTCGAAAGCTCGATCGACTGCGCGAACGCGAGCGCGCGCGACACGGTCATCGCGGCGACGTCGCTGATCGACAGCGCGAGCGTGCCGCTCCTCAACTTGACCGCGAGCGCCTCGGTGCGCAGTCGCCGACCCTTGCACGAGGGGCAGGGCGCCTGGCTCATGTAGGCCATGAGGCGCTCCTTCACGTTCTCGCTCTCGGTCTCCGTGGCGCGGCGCTTCAGGTGCGGCAGCACGCCTTCCCATTCGAACGCGAGCTTCACGCCCTCGGCTTCCGAACCCCACATCAGCGCGGTGCGCGTCTTCGCGGGAAGATCCGCGTACGGCGTGTCGAGGTCGACCTTCGCAAGCGCCGCGAAGCTGCGCAGCGCGCGCGCGTAGTAGATGTTCATGCGCCGCCCGTTGCGCCGCCACGGCTGGATCGCCTCGCGCAGCGGCTTCGTCATGTCGGGCACGCACAGCGCCTCGTCGAACTCGTTCACGGTGCCGAGGCCCGCGCAGGCCGGGCACGCGCCCTGCGGCGAGTTGAAGCTGAAGAGGCGCGGCTCGAGCTCGTCGAGCGCGCACTCGGGGTGGTCGGGGCACGCGAACTTCTCGCTGAAGCGGTGCTCGACCCAGCCATCCTTCGCGCCGGGCTCCTTGCCCGAGGCATCCTTGCCCGAGGCATCCTTGCCCGCCGGATCCTCGACCAGCACCACGAGCGAACCTTCCGCGAGCTTCAGCGCCGTCTCGACGCTCTCCGCGATCCGTTGCCGCGCGGACTCCTCGAGCACGATGCGGTCGACGACCGCGTCGATGTCGTTCATCTCGTAGCGGCCGAACCCGAGCGGATTCTCGCCGCCGTTCTTGAGCACCTCGCGCAGGTCGACGACGGTGCCGTTCGCGCGCGCGCGCACGAGGCCTTGCTTCTGGAGCCCCTCGAGCACCTCGCGGTGGAAGCCCTTCTTCGCGCGCACCACGGGGGCGCACAGCATGGCGCGCCTGCCCGCGAACTTCGTCACCAGCGTCTCGACGATCTGGCTCGGGTTCGATGCGGTGATCTCCTTGCCGCACACGCGGACGGCCTTCGACCTGCCCTTGCCGGTCTCCTCGGCATGCCAGCAGGTGGGCGTGCCGCAGCGCGCGTAGAGGAGACGAAGGTAGTCCCAGATCTCGGTCGTGGTCGCCACGATCGAGCGCGGGCTGTGGCCGCCCGAGCGCTGCTCGATCGCGATCGTGGGCGGCAGGCCCTCGATCGCCTCGACGTTCGGCTTCTGCATCTGGTCGAGGAACTGGCGCGCGTACGCGGAGAGCGACTCCATGTACTTGCGCTGGCCCTCGGCGAAGATGGTGTCGAACGCGAGCGAGCTCTTTCCCGAGCCGGACACGCCTGTGATCACCACGAGCTTGTCGCGCGGGATCTCGACCGAGAGGTTCTTGAGGTTGTGCTCGCGCGCACCTCGGACGCGAATCGACTTCTCGGGCGTGGCCATGGGGGCGGCGATGATAGGGCCTCGGGAGAGGGCCGGCCCCGTCGGCGGCCCCGGGCCGGGCGTCGCGACCCGGAAGCCGGTCGCGTGGGCGGGGTTCGGCAGGTTTGGCGCGGGTTGAAAGGGGATTTTGTGTGGATTGTGCGTCCGAAGCAGCGACATCGCCGAAATCTGGAGGTAGGAATTCCTCCGAATGTCTCCACACACGCTGAGCGTTCCCCAGAGTCAGGCCGCGGCCCCCGCCCCGTCGGAGGACCTCTGTAGCAGGGGGGCGTCCGACAAGCAGGTCGATGCGGGGGTGCCTGCGGCGTCGACCGCACAGGCGTCGATCGTGATGCCGAGCATGAATGCCGGCAAGAGCATCCCGGGTCCAGACGAGTGGCGCGCGCTTGAACGGCGCGCGTCTTCGTTCCGGGCCTGAGCGGCCTCGCCGCGTCGAGCAATCCCGTCCCGGGCTCCGAGAACACCGCCATGCGGGTCGTCCGCTCCTTTGGTGCTGCCTGTGCGGTCGGCGCTCTCCCGCGCTGAACGCACGCCGCGCCGTTTCCCAACACGCGCCCCTCTCGGATGCGACCTTTCAGCAGGCGGTGCGGGCGTGCTTCATGAACCCGCGCCGCACCTGTCCGTAAAGGGCTGCATCCGAGATGCAGGCGCGCTTGGGGCGCGTCCTCAGATGCCAGACCCGACAAGCCAGAAAGGGGTGTGTTCCATGGATATCCGGTTGTTCGATGGCAGCATCAAGACCAGCGACGCGGAGCTCGGCTATGTCCTCGACCGCATCGGCAGCGTGATCGACCGCATCGCGGACGCGGCGGGCCATGTCGATGTCCGCCTCGTGGATGTGAACGGTCCGCGCGGCGGGCTCGACAAGAGCTGTGCGATCCTGCTCACGCGGGCGCATCGTCCCGCGCTGCGCATCGAGGAGCGTGCGGAGACCTACTACGAAGCCATCGACGCGGCCGCCTCGCGGTTGCGGCGAGCACTCGCCCGCTCGCTCGAGCGTCCGTTCCGCCGCGGGCACGACCAGCGGGGGATGAACGCCCGCATGTCGAGCCACCTCTCGGAGGAACTGGCCCGCTGACCGACGGCAGGCCTTCGGTCCTCTCCGGGCATCGACCCTACGCGCCACGCGCCTCCTTCGAAAGGGGCGCGTGGCGTGCCTTTGAGCCGTCGCGATCGATCGAGACCCGTGCACCGGAGGTCGCGACGCAGCCGCCGCGCGTGATGCTCAGGATCCGTTCCGCCGGCCTTCGAGCAGCTCGACCACGGCTTCCGCGACACCCGTCGCGGAGGCGGGGTTCTGCCCCGTCACGAGGCGTTCCGAGACGGCGACCTTCTTCTCGAAGTTCGGTGCCTCGACGAATCGCGCGCCGCGCGCGCGCAACTTCGACTCGAGCGCGAAGGGGACGACCGTCTCGAGCTTGACGGCGACCTCCTCCTCGTCCGTGAACGCCGACACCTCCTTGTCGGCGACGAGGAACTTCCCGCTCGAGAGGCGCGCGTTCACCAGCGCCGCAGGCCCGTGGCACACGGCCGCGACGACGCCGCCGCGCTCGTAGACGGTGCGGATGAGTTGCTGCACGCCCGCGTCGTCGGGGAAGTCCCACATCGTGCCGTGGCCGCCCGAGAAGAAGACCGCGTCGTAGGGAACCGACATCGCCCTTGCGATCGAGGTCGTCGACTTCGTGCGGGCGACCAACGCCTCGTCGTCGAGGAACGCCGCGTTGACGGGATCGCCGCGGTCGACGCCGTCCATCGGCGCCTCGCCGCCCTTCGGCGAGAGGAAGTCGACCTCGTAGCCTGCCTTGTGGAAGACCTCGTAGGGGTGCGTCGCCTCCGAGAGGTAGAAGCCCGTCGGCTTGCCCGTGTCGCCGAGCTGGCCGTGGTTGGTGAGGACGATCGCGACGCGGCGCTGGGGCTGTGCCGTCGCATCGGGCTTCGACGCAGGCCTCGTCGCGCAGCCGACGAGCGCAAGAAGCGCGAGGCAGGGGAGGAGGAGTGCGCGGAGGCGCGTGATCGTGGTCTTGTGCATGAGGACTGCGATTGTAGACGCAGTGCGGGCCGCATCGTGTGGTAGTCTCCCCGAGTCTCGAGGGTCTCTTCGTCATGGCCCTTCGCGCTCACCTCGATCCGGCCCACTCCGGCGTGCAAAGGAGCTCCCGCATGTGCGACATCGTCCTCGACGCGCTCATCCTGCTCGGTCTCGTGAAGTGGCTCGGCGACGACGAGATCGAGTTCATGCACGCGCTGGTCTTCGCGCTCGTCGGCGCGGTGGTCTCGATCGCGATCGGCTTCAGCTTCATCTCCGAGCTCGGCGAGTGGGCGTTCCTCGTCGGGAAGGCCGTCGCAGGCGCCGGCATCAGCTGCGTGCTGTTCATCAGGTACGGCGTCGACATGAAGCGCGCGTTCCTGATCGGCGGCGTGTTCGTGGTCGGCGGCTTCCTTCTGCGACTCGCGATGCTCTTCGCGATGGACATCTTCTTCGGGGATTGAACCGCGCTACCGCCGCTTGCGGCCGCGGCCCGCGCGGGTGCCGGGCATTCCCGCCTTCGAGGGCTGGCGTTCGCCTGAGTCGCGCCCGCCCGAGCCCTTCGACGCGCCGCGTGCGCGCGCGTCGACGGGCAGCGACTTCAGCTTGTTGATCTCGTCGCGCAGGCGCGCGGCCTTCTCGAACTCGAGGCGCTCGGCGGCCTCCATCATCTCGGCCTGCATCTGGCCGAGGAGTTCCTCGCGGTCGAGCGTGTTCTCGTCGTCGGCCTCGTCGCTCGCACCCGCCGCGCGGCGCGCCGTGCGGTGCGCGGCGAGCTCGAGCTCGATGCCGCGGCGGATCGCCTTCTCGATCGTCTTCGGCACGATGCCGTGCTCTGCGTTGTACGCAAGCTGCTTGCGGCGGCGGCGCTCGACCTCGTCCATCGCCTTCTGCATCTCCTCGGTGACTTCGTCGGCGTAGAGAAGCGCCATCGAGTTCGCGTTGCGCGCGGCGCGGCCCATCGTCTGGATCAGGCTCGACTGGCTGCGCAGGAAGCCCTGCTTGTCTGCGTCGAGGATGCAGACGAGCGAGACCTCGGGGAGATCGAGGCCTTCGCGCAGGAGGTTGACGCCGACGAGGACATCGAACGCGCCCTCGCGGAGGTCGCGCAAAAGCTCGAGCCGCTCGAGCGTCTCGATCTCGCTGTGCAGGTAGCGGACGCGCATTCCCTCCTTGTGGAGGTACGCGGTGAGGTCCTCGCACAGCCGCTTCGTGAGCGCCGTGACGAGCGTGCGCTCGCCCTTCTCGGCGCGGATGCGCGCCTCCCTGAGGAGGTCTGGCACCTGCGTGCGCGCGGGGCGGACCTCGATCGGCGGGTCGACGAGGCCCGTCGGGCGGATCACCTGCTCTGCGACCACGCCCTGCGCCTGGTCGAGCTCCCACGGCCCCGGCGTCGCGCTCACATGGATGACCTGCGGCACGAGCTCGACGAACTCCTCGAACTTGAGGGGCCTGTTGTCGAGCGCGCTCGGCAGGCGGAACCCATGGTCGACGAGCGTCTGCTTGCGCGCGCGGTCGCCGAAGTACATGCCGCGGATCTGCGGGATCGTGACATGGCTCTCGTCGATGATGACGAGCCAGTCGTCCTCGCTCGCGCCGCCGGGCGCCTGGCGGAAGTAGTCGAGGAGCGTCCACGCGCGCGCCCCCGACGGACGCCCGTCGAAATGCCGCGAGTAGTTCTCGATGCCGTTGCAGAAGCCCGTCTCCTCGAGCAGCTCGAGGTCGTGCTTCGTGCGCGCAAGCAGGCGCTGCGCCTCGAGCAGCTTGCCTTCGCCGCGCAGCTCTGCGACGCGCGCGTCGAGCTCGGCGCGGATCGACGCGATCGCCACCTGCTTCTGCTCGTCGGGCATCACATAGTGGACGGCGGGGAAGATGAAGGTCTTCTCTTCGTCGGCGAGGAGTTCGCCGCTCGTCGGGTCGAAGAGCTGGATCGTGTCGACCTCGTCGCCGAAGAGGTCGATGCGGATCGCGTACTGCTCGTACGCGGGGTAGACCTCCAGCAAATCGCCCCGCACGCGGAAGTTGCCGCGCGCAGGCGCCACTTCGTTGCGCGAGTACTGCATCGCCGAGAGGCCGAGCAGGAACGCGCGGCGGTCGAGCTTCATGCCGCGCTCGATGAAGATCGTCTTGTTGCGGTACTCGCTCGGGCTGCCGAGGCCGTAGAGGCACGAGACGCTCGCGACCACGATCGTGTCGCGCCGCGAGAGGAGCTGGCTCGTCGCCGCGAGCCGCAGGCGGTCGAGGTCGGCGTTGCGCGACGCATCCTTCTCGATGTAGATGTCGCGCTGCGGGATGTATGCCTCGGGCTGGTAGTAGTCGTAGTAGCTGACGAAGTAGCTCACCGCGTTCTTCGGGAAGAGCTCCTTCATCTCCTCGTAGAGCTGCGCCGCAAGCGTCTTGTTGTGCGAGACGAGAAGCGTCGGGCGGTTCATGCGCGCGATCACATTCGCCATCGTGAAGGTCTTGCCCGTGCCGGTCGCGCCGAGGAGCACCTGGTGGCGGCGGCCTGAGCCGATCGACTCCACGAGTTCCTCGATCGCCTGCGGCTGGTCGCCCATCGGCTGGAACGGGCTCTGGATGATGAACGCGTTGTCGTGCATCGCTGGGACGGGAGCGTATGCGTTCAGCCAGAGGCAAGCAGCGCGCGCGCGGGCTTGCGCGCGAGGCGCAGGACAGCGGGCGTGGCCGCCAGAAGCGCCACGGCCACGACGATCGCCGCGCCGACCGCGAGCGGCCCGTACGGCACGACCCACGCGAGACGCAGCCCCGCGAAGTCGCGGTAGAGCGCCACGCCCATCCATGCGAGCTGGAGCCCGAGCGCGGTTCCCGACACGAGCGACGCGAGCGCGAGGACGACGGTCTCGCCGAGGACAAGCGTGACGAGCACCCGCGTCGATCCGCCGATCGAGCGGAGGACGCCGAACTCGCGCGTCCGCGCCGAGATTCCCGCCGCCACCACGCTGCCCACGCCGATCGCCGCGAGGGCGAGCGCCGCGAGCGCGACCGTTCCCGTGACGGCGAGGATCGTTCCGCCGATCTCGTCGACGAAGCCGCGGATGGCGCGGCCGCTCGAGAAGACCGCGCCGGGGACGGCGTCCGCCACCGCGCGCCCGAGCGCCTCCTCGCCGTCTTCGTCGAGGCCTTCCGCGAGCTTCAGCTGCATGATGTACGCCTCGCGGGTGTCGAAGTGCTCGGCCACCGCGTCGAAGCTCATGAAGACGCAGCTCACGGCCTGCTCCATGTAGATCTGCCGCATGCCGAAGGTCTGCGTGGCGATGTCGAGTCCCGCGGCCGTCACCACGCCGACGATCTCGAAGTCCGCCTCGTGCTTCCCCGAGCCGAGCCGGAGCGTCGAGCCGACGCCGAGCCCGCGCGCGACGAGGAACTCGGGGGCGACGAGGATCGCGTCGCCCTGCTCGAGGCGGGGGATCGCGGTCTCGGGCGAGCCCTCGATCCAGTCGAGGCGGTTCATCTCGAGGAACGGCCTCGGCTCGAAGCCGACGCACACCACATTGCTCGGCCCGAGGCCTTCGACGCCGAACACCTGCTCGCCCGCGACCTTGAGCGGCAGGTAGCCGATGGGGAGCGCGGCGTCGACGCCCTCGAGGCCGCCGATGCGCGACTGCTCCTCGGGCGAGAGCCCCGAGGTCGAGAAGACGAAGCCGTCCGCGAAGCGCACGCGCTCGCGGAGGTCGCGGATGATGGCGTCGCCGTTCGAACGCGTGCTCACGAGGATCGACACCGCGACCATCAGCGCGCCCGCCGTGCAGCCGAGGCGCCACGGCATGCGCGCGACGCTTGCGGAGAGGAGCCCGCGCGGAAGCCCGAGCGCGCGCTCGAGCGGGGGGCTCGCGAGGCGGCCGACGACGATCGTGATCGGGACGCTCAGGAGAAACCACGCGATGTGGAGGATCGGGAGCGTCGCCAGCACATAGATCCAGAAGCGCGTGTCGCGCGACTCGGGGATGAGCCCAAGCGCCCACACGCCGATGCCCGCGAGGCCCGCCAGCGCGGCGAGCCACACGAGCGCCGCGCGCGGCGGGCGCGCACGGATCGCGATCGCCTCGAGCGGCGAGATGCGCGCCGCGCGGATCGCAGGGAAGAGCCCGCCGAGGACGCCGCTCAGCGCCGCACCCGCAAACGCGAGAAGCGCTCCGCGCGGCTCGAAGGCGGGCCCGGCGGGGATGTACTCCGCGTAGATCGCGGCGAGGATCGAGACGAGCGCAAGTCCGAGCGGGATGCCGATGAGGCCGCCGATCGAGCCGATCGCGCCGCCGACGACGAGCTGCGCGCCGAAGAGCTGCCGGCGCGAGGCGCCGATCGCGCGTGCGATGCCCATCTCGCGGAGCTCGTCGAGGACGGCCGTCGTCATGCCCGTCGCGACGATCGCCGCGCAGGAGAGGAACGCGATCACCGTGGCGATCAGGACGGAGAGCTCGCTTCCCGCGACCTGCTTGTCGAGGCCCGTGCGCACGCGCTCCGCGGGCTCGCACAGCATCGGGTCGACGAGCGTGTCCGCGCGCGCGGCTGCGAAGGCCTCCGGGTCGACGCCTTCGTCGAGCGCGATCGCGATCGCGGTGAGCTTGCCCTCGCGGCGCGTGGCGTCCGCGAGCGTCGGAAGGTCGATCTCCACGAGCGGCCGCTGCAGGGCGCCGAGGACGGGGCGCCTGTAGATCCCGACCACGGCGACCTCGAGCGGCTTCCCGAAGCGCACGATGCGCAGCGTGCCGCCCACCTCGGCCTTCAGCGCGCGCGCGCTCGCCGGGTCGAGGACGATCTCGCGCGGCCCTGCGATGCGGCGGCCCTCCTCGATCTCGACCTCGCGGAAGAACGCGTCCTCGCCCGGATCGACGCCGCGCGCCTGCACGGTGGCGCGGCGGGGGCGGCCCGCGTCGTCGGGCGCGCCGTCGTTCGCAAGCGTGATCGAGCCGCCGAGGCGGCCTGCGACGCGCGCGACGCCCGACCAGTCGCGCACCTCGTCGAGGAGCGACGCGTCGAACGGCTGCGCATAGCGGTGCACGATGCGCACATCGGTCGCGCCCATCGCGCGCGCGATCGCGGCCTCGAGGTTCGACTGCGCGGTGCGCATGCCGCTCGTCACGGCGACCACGAGGCTCGACGCGAGGGCGACCGCCGCGATGAGGAGCGCGGTCCTACCGCGCCGCCCGAGCAAGCTCCTGCGCGCGAAGGGCCAGAGACCCCGCATCGAGCGCTCCTTCTCCGTGCGTGGCGGCGTCGGTGGTGCGTGTGTCGAAGCTTCCCGCGACGAGTCCGTCGCGCAGCACGATGACGCGCTGGCAGTTCGCGGCGGCCGCGGGCTCGTGCGTGACCATGAGGAGGAGCGTGTTGTGGCCCTCCGCGATCGAGCGGAGCAGCGCGAAGAGCTTCGCACCCGCCGCGCTGTCGAGGTTTCCCGTGGGTTCGTCCGCGAGGATCACGCCGGGCGAGAAGAAGAGCGCCCGCGCGATGGCGACGCGCTGCTGCTCGCCGCCCGAGAGGGCGTCGGGCCTGTGGTCCGCGCGCGCGCCGACGCCGAGCTCGTCGAGCAGCTCCCGCGCGCGCCGCTCGGCCGCGCGTCGATCCATGCGGTCGAGGAGCGCGGGCAGCATGACATTGTCGAGGGCGGTCATCGACGGCAGCAGGTTGAAGTGCTGGAAGACGATGCCGATCCTGCGGCGGCGGTAGAGCGTGAGGTCCTTCTCGCCGAGCGAGTCGATGCGCACGCCCGCCACTTCGATCGTGCCCGCCGTGGGCCTGTCGAGGCCCGCGATGAGATGCATCAGCGTGCTCTTCCCGCTTCCCGATGCGCCCATGATCGCGTAGAAGCCAGCGCCCTCGATGGCGAGATCGACGCCGCGGAGCGCGTCGACGGTGCGCGCGCCGAGGTCATAGGACTTCGTCACGCCGCGGCAGAGGATGCTCGGCGTCTGGGCCTGCATGGTTCGCTGGGTCTCGAGGATAGGCGCGGGTCGGCGCGCGACGATCGGCACGCCGTCGCGACGCGCTCAGTGGCCCTGCCGCGCGTCGTAGTCGGCGCCGTTCGGCAGCGCGAGGATCGCGGATGCATCGGCGACCTCGAGCTTCACGAGCCATCCCTTGCCGCACGGGTCGCTGTTGAGGAGCGACGGGTCCTTCACGGCGTCGGCGTTGACCTCGATGATCTTGCCCGCGGCGGTCGAGTAGATCTCGCTCGTCGTCTTGACGCTCTCGACCTCGCCGACCGAGCCGCCCGCCCCGACGGTGGTCCCGACGGGCTTCATCTCGACATAGGTGATGTCGGTGAGCGCATCGGCGGCGTGCTGGGTGATGCCCATGGTGACGGTCGTTCCGTTCACGCGGAACCACTCGTGGGTGTCGGAAACGCGGCAGTCGGTTGGGGTGGCCATGCTGATCTCTGTGCGGGAAAGGATGGAGTCGGGTCGGGAAGGGGCGTGGTCGCGGGCGCTCCGCGGGCACGCCGAGGCGAAGATGATAACGGCGGCCGCGGACCGCTTCGACCGATCCTCGTTCTCGTCCTCTTTCTCGTCCTCGTTCTCGTCCTCGTCCTCGTCCGCCGTGCCGTGCCTCCGCAACCTGATAGACTCCGTCCCGACGCGTGTGCAGGAGGTCGTGCGCGTCCGACGGCCGGTCGTCCCCCGCGCCAGGCACCTCGTTCCTCCGCCCGCCTGCGACCGTCCGTGCAACCAGAGATCCTCCTCACGCTTTCAGCGGGGTCCGTGCGGCCGCTTCTCGCGGCGCGCGATCCGCGTTGCCCCGACATCCTCGCGGTGCCGCAGTTCGTGGCCACCGACCTGCAGCTGCGCGGCCTCAACCTTCCCACCGACCTTCTCGCGGGCTTCGGCCTGATGGACCTCGACCGCCTCCGCGATGCGGCCGACCGCGCCCATTGCCCCGTTCTCCTCCTGAGCGAAGAGGCTCCCATCGACTTCGCGGAGCGTGGCCCCGCGTGGACGAAGTCGCTCGACCGCATCAAGCGCGTCGCCGTGGCCGCCAACCGCCTCGGCTGCCCCGCGATCGCGGTGCGGGCGCGCGGCGAGGACACCGAGGAGCGCTTCGAGGCGACCGCCGCGGGCGTGAAGTCCGCCGTGAAGGAGATCGAGCGCTACGACCTCAATCTCCTGCTGGCCCCGTCCGCGGGAATCACCTTCGTGGCGCAGCGACTGACGGAGCTCATCAAGAAGGTCGGCGGCTTCCGCATCGGAAGCTACCCGAGCTTCGAGCATGCGTTCGAGTCGGGCGACCTCGAGAACACGCTGCGGAAGCTCGCGCCGTATGCGCCGGCGATCGCCGCGAGCGTCCGTGGCTTCGCCAAGGACGGTTCGCACCTCGACTACAGCCTCGAGGCGTGCGTCGACAGCGTCCGCAGCGTCGGCTACGGCAACACGCTCGCGCTCGATCTTGTCGCAGCGGCCGCGCCTGCGCCCGCCGCAGGCGCCCGCAAGACCGCGCGCAAGGTCACGGCGGAGGACATCGTGGCCGACATCGATCGCGCGCGGCGTCTGCTCGAGCTCGCCACCGTCGAGGCCGAGATGGCCCTCGAGGACGAGGAGGAATGAGTGCTCGCCGTGCCCGCCTCGCTGCGATTCATCGTCACGATCGATGGCCCGGCGGGGACGGGCAAGTCGACCGTCGCGCATTGGCTCGCGAAGCGGCTCGGGCTTGAGTTCCTCGACACGGGCGCGATGTACCGCGCCGCGGCGCTCGCCGCGCTCGAGCGGGGAATCGATCCCGCCGACGGCGAGCGCGTCGCGCTTCTCGTGCGCGAGCTCGACCTCGCCTTCGACTGGACGAGCGACCCGCCCGAGCTCTTCGCGGACGGCCGCCCCGTGGGCGAGCGGATCCGCACGCCCGAGGTGACGCGCGCGGTCTCGCTCGTCGCCTCGAACCCGACCGTGCGCACGGAGATGGTCCGCGCGCAGCGCGCGATCGCGTCGCGCCATCCCAGGCTCGTGACCGAGGGGCGCGACCAGGGTTCCGTCGTCTTCCCCGACGCCGATGTGCGGATCTACCTCGACGCCCGCCCCGAGGTGCGCGCGCGCCGTCGCGTGGAGCAGCTGGCCCTCAAGGGCATCGCCACGAACGAGGCGGAGGTGCTCGCGCAGATCACGGAGCGCGACCGCATCGACTCGACGCGGCGTGACGGGCCGCTCGTCTGCCCGCGCGGCGCGGATGTCGTCGACACGAGCGACCTCGAGGTCGGGGCCGTGATCGACAGGCTGGCGGAGCTCGTGCGCGCCCGGGCGGGCGATGCGCTCGCCGCGTCGACGATGGCGCGCGGCGCGCGCGGCGCCGATGGCGGGGCCGCCGCGCTGTGAGCCCGTTCCCGAATCCGTTCGCCTTCCGCCGCCGCGTGCCCGGCCGCGGGTTCGTGCGCACCGCCTGGTGGGACTTCTGCGCGTTCCTCTGCTGGAGCGCGCTCAAGATCTGCTACGGACTTCGCCGCATCCACCGCGAGCGCATCCCGCGCACGGGCGCGATCCTCGTCATCTCGAACCACCAGTCGTTCCTCGACCCGATGATCAACGGCGTCACCGTGTGGGAGCGGCAGTTCACGGCGCTCGCGCGCGACACCCTCTTCGTCGGGCCGTGGGGATGGGTGCTGCGCTCGGTGAGCGCGCGGCCGATCAAGCGCTCGGGCGGAGACCTCGAGGCGATGAAGGCCGCGATCGCGGAACTCGAGGCCGGCCGCGTGGTGATCCTCTATCCCGAGGGCACGCGCTCGGAGACGGGCGACATGCTCGAGTTCAAGCGCGGCGTGCTGCTTCTCGTGAAGAAGGTGAAGCCGACCGTGCTTCCGATGGGCGTCGAGGGGGCGTTCGAGGCATGGCCGCGCGGCCGCAAGCTGCCACGGCCCACGGGCAAGGTGGTGTGCTCCTGCGGCGAGCCGCTCGACGGCGTGGAGCTCGCCTCGATGAGCGGAGATGACGCGCTCGCCGTCATGTGGGATGCCGTCTCGCGCGCCCATCACGAGGCGCGCGTCGAGCTGGCGCGATGGCGCGGCACGGAGCCGCCCGCTTCTCCTGCCGCACGGCCATCCGCGGAGGAGCCCGCGTGAGCGCCGACGCCACGGGGCAGGCGGCGGGGGACGCCCCTCGGGAGCGTCTTCCGCTCGGCGACGCCGCGCGCGCGGTGGCAGGGCGCCTGCTCGATGCGGGCCACGAGACCTACTTCGCAGGCGGATGCGTGCGCGACCGGCTCCTTGGCGTCGAGCCGAAGGACTACGACATCGCGTCCGCGGCGCTCCCCGACGAGATCCGCGGGGTCTTCCCGCGGGCACGCGGGGTCGGCGAGGCGTTCGGCGTCGTGCTGGTCCGCCACGGAGGGCACTCCTTCGAGGTCGCCACCTTCCGCGAGGACGGGCCCTACCACGACGGACGCCGCCCGTCCGAGGTGCGCTACTCGAACGCACGCGAGGACGCGCTCCGTCGCGACTTCACGGCGAACGGGCTGTTCGAGCATCCTCGCACGGGCGAGGTCGTCGACTTCGTGGGCGGTCGCGCCGACATCGCCGCGCGCGTGCTGCGTGCGATCGGCGACCCGCACGAGCGGATCCGCGAGGACAGGCTGCGCATGCTGCGCGCGCCGCGCTTCGCGGCGCGACTCGGCTTCGAGCTCGACGCGCGCACGGCCGAGGCGATCCGCGCCCACGCGGACGAGCTCGCGTCGGTGAGCCCCGAGCGCGTGGGCGACGAACTGCGGCGCATGCTGTCGCACCAGGCGCGCGGCCGGGCGGTGGCGCTGATCGAGTCGCTCGGCCTCGACGGGGCGGTGTTCGGCGAGCGGGCGACGGCCGCGCCGCGCCGCCGGGTCGCCGAGCTGTCCGCGAGAGGTGCGCCGCTGCCCGCGGGTGGCTGGACGACCGTCCTCGCGGCATGGTGGCTCGACCGGATGGCGACGGATGTCGGCGGGGGCGCGTCCGTTCCTACGGCCGCCGCATCCGCCGAGATGCAGCGCGCCGTCCGCAGGCGCCTGGTCCTCTCGAACCACGAGGCCGACGCCCTCGCGTCCGCACTCCAGTGCCGGGACGCCCTGCTCGGGCCTTTCCGGGCGTGGCCGATCGCGGCCCGCGCCCGACTCATCGCCCGCGCAGGGTTCGATGCAGGGCTGGCGCTCGTGGCCGCCGAAGATCCGCGCCTCGGGGCCGAGCTCGGGGCCGACGCAGACCGCGAACTTCCGTCGCGCGCGCTCCCAGCGCCGTTCGTCGACGGAGATGCGCTCGTGAAGGCAGGCTATCGGCCTGGCCCCGCCTTCAAGCGGTGGCTTGATCTCGCCATGGATGCGCAGCTCGAGGGACGGGTCCGTTCCGCGGAGGACGCGCTGCGGCTGGTCGCCGCCGCGGCGGCAGACCGAGGTCCGCCGATGGACGGGGCGTGAGTGGCGGGCGCGTGGTTTCTTGGTCCGTTTCTCGCGAACAGGGCCCGCGGGAGGCGCAACCGACGGCCTGTGGCGCGTAAGATGTGAACCTCGCGTGCACGCGGGGCAATGCCCCGCGCCACGCGGTCGTTTCGTATCCATGCCGGCGGCGGACCGACGGCGGTCCCCGCACACGGTCCCCATCCACGCTCTTCCTTCGTTTCCTCGGACACGCGGTCCCACTCAGAGGTGCTTCCCATGCGTCACGCTCGCCACTCGATCACGGTCGGTCTCACGCGCGCGGTTCAGGTCGGGGTCCTTGCAGGCCTGGCGACGGTCGTCACGGGCGTGATGACTGCGCCGAGCGCCCTCGCCGCGTCCGCCGCTTCGGCGCCGCAGAACGCGAAGCTCCCCTCGACGCTCGCCTCGCCCAAGGTCTATGTCTTCCCGATGACGGGCCAGATGGGCACCGATGTCTCGAAGCAGCTCGTCGACATCATGGTGAAGGACATCGAGAAGCAGAAGCCGGACATCATCGTCTACCAGCTGAAGAGCGCCGACATCGACCGCAACAACTACCTCCGCAACGACGACCGCGAGGAGTTCGGCATGCCTGCGATCGAGGAGTACCGCGACATGGTGAAGCGGCTCCACGAGGATCTCCGCGACATCCCGCAGATCATGTGGGTCGAGGACTCCGTCGGCTTCGCCTCGCTCGTCGCGCTCGGCTGGCCCGACCTCTACATGAAGAGCGACGCGCGTCTCTGGGGCCTCTCCCGCGTGGCCAGCATGGCGCAGGGCTGGGAAGACCCCGATGTCAAGAGCAAGATGGAGACCGCGTGGACGGGCATCGGCAAGGGCATCCTGCAGCAGGGCGGCTACAACCTCGTCCTCGGCGACGCCATGATGTTCCCCGACAAGCAGCTCTCCGTGCGCTTCAAGGGCCGCGAGGTCGAGTGGCTCGAGAACACGACGGGCGTGTGGATCGTCGACGGCAGCGGCGACGCGACCGCGAACTTCGACGCGACCCTCGCGGAGGACGTGCTCCTCTCGGACGGCACCGCCGACACGCTCGACGACCTCATGTTCCTCCTCGGCTACCGTGAGTTCACGCAGGTCGAGTCGGGCCCGAAGCTCGCCGAGCAGTATGTGAACGACTGGCGCAAGGCCCTCGAGCGCGTGCAGGAGTGGCTGACCGACCTCGAGCAGATCGACGACCCTGGCACCGTCGGCCTCGGCAAGCGCCGCGCCATCCTCGAGAAGATGCTCTCCGCGCTGAAGCAGTACCCCGCGCTCGAGGCGCGCCTCGGCCGCCGCGGCATCAACCAGACCGCGATCGAGATCGAGATCGACAACATCAAGAAGGACATCCAGCGCATCCGCGAGGCCGAGCGCGGCAACCGCAACAACGGCGGCGGCGGCGGCGGCTCGGGCCGCCCGGGCCTCGGCGGCGGCGGCATGGGCGGGCGCCGCGGCACCTGAACGGCGTGTCGCGCGGCGAGGTGGAAGCCCCGCGGCGCGGGCTGCGTCTGAGGCGACCCCGTTCCCGTGGCGGGGCGCCTGAGAGATCGAATGCGAAGGACAACCGGTCGGAGGCCCATGCGGCGACCGGCAGCGACAGATGACCGAGACGGAGTTCGAACCATGACCAAGACACGATCGCTTCTTCGGACCGTGGCAGGCGCGACCCTCGCGCTCGCGCTCGCGTTCGGCACCGCTCTTCCAGCCTTCGCAGCAGATGTGAAGCTTCCCAACGGCTCCGTCTGGCGCGGCGACGTCGGCGCGAAGGTCCGCGCGACCTACACGCAGGGCAGCCGCGAGGTCACCATCGAGGGCACCGTCGTCCGCATCGACAAGTCCCTGATCGTCATCGAGATCGACGAGAACGGCCGCGCGGTGCGTCGCACGATCGTGAACTTCGACCTCAAGAAGCTCGAGACGATCGACGGCCAGACCGCAGCGGGCGCCGCGACCGCCCCCGGTGCCGGCGCGACGACGGGTTCCTCCGCGGCCGCGGGCGCGGGCGAGACCACGGCCGAGGCCAAGAAGATCCCGAACATCATCGTCCTCCCCTGGGAGGGCACCGTCGGCATCGGCGCGCGCCACGACGAGATCGAGGAGATCGGCAAGTACGCCGACAAGTACGGCCCGGGCCAGATCATCGTGCTCCTCATCGATTCGCCCGGCGGCCTCGTGATCGAAGGCGACAAGATCCACGAGACCATCAAGGAGCTCAAGAAGCGTCACCGCGTGGTGGCGTGGATCAAGAAGGCGATCTCCGCGGGCGCGTTCACCGCGCTCCACTGCGACGAGATCTACTTCATGCGGGTCGGCGCCCTCGGCGCGATCACCATGTTCGCGGGCACCCAGTCGATCCAGGGCGCGGAGCTGGCCGCGTGGCTCGAGAAGGTCGGCGAGGTCTGCCGCATGGGCGGCCGTCCGCCCGTCGTCGGGCAGGCGATGGTGACCAACCCGATCGAGTGCAGCTATGACCGCGACGAGAACGGCAACATCACCTGGTACTCGACCATGGAGGGCAAGTACAAGCTTTCCGACGCGAACGAGAACCTGACGCTGAACGCGGAGAACGCGGAGCACTCGAAGTTCTCCGACGGGACGGCCGACACGGTCGAGGACCTCGCCAAGCTGCTGCAGCTGAAGGAGTGGCGCGAGGCGAGCGACGAGGGGCGCCGCCTGCACGCCAAGTGGCAGCGCACGATCAAGGAGGCGATGGCCGCGAAGCCCCTCCTGATGAACGACTACCAGAACCCGGCGGGAACCGACCCGATCGTGCGCATGGGCAACCAGATCCGCGCGATCACCGAGATCCTGAAGTGGTACGACCGCTGCTACCCGGTGATGGTCTACGAGGCTCCGAACCTGCCGCCGGACAAGAAGGTCCTCGAGGAGGAGCTCGAGCGCCTCAAGCGCGATGTGGCCCGCATGCGGAAGGCGACGCGCTGAGCGCGCGGCGCCGGCGCACGGATCGCCCCCGAACAGAGCACAGGCCGCCCCCGCGAGGGGGCGGCCTTGTCGTCGAGGCTTTCCTTTTTCGCGCGCCATGTGCATGATGCCGCCATGAACGAGCACGACCCGTCCTTTGCGCAGTCGCCTTCCCCCGCGGCGGATCCGTTCGCGGCCTACCCGGACGACCGCGCCGCGCGGCAGTCTCGCTGGCCCATGATCTTCGGCGTGCTTTCGGCGGTGTACGGACTCTTCGGCATGTGCCTGCAGGGCTTCGGCGCCGTCGGGTCGCTGTTCTCGGGGCAGATGATGCAGCTGAGCGGGATGGAGCTCCCTCCCATGCCCGACGCGGTGAAGTGGGCGGGCTTCGCACAGGCGCTCGTCCTCTTCCTCCTCGGCGTGCTGCTGCTCGTCGGTTCGCTCCTTCTCACGCAGCGGAAGGCCCTCGGCGCCAAGCTCGTCGGGATCTGGGCCGCCGCGCGCCTCGTCATGGTCGTCG
The DNA here is from genome assembly GCA_964393015.1 of uncultured Klebsiella sp. GTDB lineage: Bacteria > Planctomycetota > Phycisphaerae > Phycisphaerales > SM1A02 > QWPT01. The sequence goes on along the minus strand of CAYMSD010000007.1, from coordinate 19,085 downwards.
TGGGGCTCGGCATCGGAGTCGTGACGCTCGCTCCGAACATCGACTGGCAGATCGAGGCGAACGCGGTGATGCGCGAGCAGATGCAGGCGCGCTCCGACATTCCCGCGGCCGCCGTTCCCCCGATCCTCGACCGCGACGCCGCCGAGACCAGCGCGATCCGCATGCTGGTCGTCTTCACGCTGGCCTTCTCGCTCTGGCCGATCGCCATGCTCTTCGTCCTGACGCGCGGGCATGTGCGCGCGGACATCGAGTCGTGGAAGACGAACGCGCCCGTCGCCTGACCGTGCGGTGAGCGGTCAGCCGACCTCTCGGCGCTGGAAGAGGATCGTCGCGAGCGCCAGCAGCGCCGCCACGAGCGCGAGCGAGTAGGGCACCGCGTACGCGATGTACTCGAACGGGATCGACTTCTTCTGGGTGAGCGCGTCGGAGAGCCAGAACACCTGGAAGTTGGGCAGCGCGGCGCGGCAGACCGAGAAGAAGGCGTGCGCGATCGGTCCGTCCGCCGCGAGGAGCGACTCGTTCATCACGGCGCCTTCCCTGGCGGCCTCCGCGAGGCGCGAGCCGAGCATCCAGTCCGACAGGAGCCCGAGGAAGAAGACGCCGACGACGACGGTGAGCGTGAGCACCTGCCCGAGGCGGGTGCTGGCCGCGATCGCCACGGCGTTCAGGACGAGCGTCGCGAGGCCCATCAGGAGGAGCGCCTTCCACATCTCGCCCTCGAACTGCCTCGAGAGCGGCACCGAGTTCCACTCCGCGTCGAAGAAGAGCGCGAGGAGATAGGCGAGGCCGAGGAAGGGGACCGACAGCGACATGGTCCACGACGCGAAGCTGCGGCCGTAGAAGTAGTTCATCCAGGCGCCCGCGAGCACGGCCGCCACGAGCGCGCCGCCGCCGAAGAGGATGACGGGCATGTGCAGGGGGTCCCGCGCGGTCTGCAGCGTGCCGTGCATCTCGACGAGCATGTAGACGAGCCCGAGCGCCACGAGCGCGAGCAGCATGGCGAGCGACACGCCCGCGTACTTGCCCACGATGAAGACGGGGCGCGACACGGGCTTCGAGACAACGGTCAGCACGGTTCGGTTCTCGATCTCGCGCGCCAGGACATTGGTCGAGATGAAGGCGGCGAGCACGGCGGTCGCGAGGAAGACGGTCGCGAGCCCGAGGTCGATGAACATGCGCTGGTCGTCGCGCATGGTCCACGCGCTGAACGGGTTGCACATCACGATCATGAGCGTCGCGGCGGCCGCGACCACGAGCACGATCGGCTGGCGGATCGACTCGAGGAAGGTGTTGCGGGCGATGGCGAGGAACTGCTCGAGGAACGGCATGGAATGCTCCGCCCGCCGGGCCTGCAGGCGCGGCGTGGTGCTCTGTTCGCCGCCCCAAGGGCGCGGGCGGGGCAGGCGCTGTGCCTGGCGAGCCCGATCCGCGGGGGCGGCCTCCGTCCGGATGGAATGCACGGCCCGCGGTGCGAATGCGGAAGGGAGATGAACGGACTGTCCGACGCGTTCCGTTCGAAAGATGTTCGAACTTCGGCACGGATCGCGTCCGTACCTTACAGTACCGCGCCCGTCCGGGGTCCGAGGGTTCCTTCGGACGGGTCATTTCTTCCTCCCGGTGTCGATGGCCGTCCAGCGTGCCGTCGGCGACCAACCGGGTCTGATCGGGTCCGACTGTCAACGCTTCACCGATGCGCATCGATCACCACGCCTACCAAAGGGCCACGGGCGTCGCCGCCGCAGGCCTCTTCGTCCAGATCGCGATCGCGTTGCTGCTGCTCGTCTTCGGCAAGACGACGGGGCCCGCTGGCGCAGACGGCACATCGCTGAGCGACTCCGCGACCGTCATCGCGTCGAGCTGGGCGTTCGCCGGCACCATCGTGTGGCTCGGGCTCGTCCTTCTGTTCCACCAGCACAGGCTCGAGCGCCTCGAGGCGCTCGAGTTCGAGGCGGGGCCGCGCGTCGACGACGAGGGCAGGCTGTTCGCGACCGACGAGGCGCGCGTGGCGAAGCGGCGCCTCGAGCTCATGCACTCGGTGCTGATGCCGATCCTGAGCCTCGTCTATGCGGCGCTCCTGATCGGCTTCGCGTGGGGCGTCATCTGGTGGTTCGGCGCGATCCAGCGCGCCGGCACGGACTACGGCGACTTCACCGTCACCGCGCATCCGGGCTGGCAGCTCGCGGTCGCGTTCGGTGCCGCGCTCGTCTGCTTCATCTTCTCGCGCTTCGTCGCGGGCATGGCCGTGCAGAAGGCGTGGGCGAACCTCCGCGGCGGCGCGGCCGTGATGGTCGGCAACGCGCTTGTCACGGCGGCGCTCGGCGTCGGCACGGTGTTCCGCATGCTCGAGGAGGACCCCGCGAAGACGGGGACCGTCCTGCACGCCGTCGCGTGGGGCCTCGCGGTCTTCATGATCGCGGTCGCGGCCGAGACCGTCCTCAACTTCCTCCTGAACCTCTATCGCCCGCGTCGCCCGGGCGAGGTGCCGCGCCCCGCGTTCGACTCGCGCGTCCTCAGCCTCTTCGCGGCGCCCGATTCGATCGTGCGCTCGATCAACGAGGCCGTGAACTACCAGTTCGGCTTCGACATCACGAGCTCGTGGGGCTACCAGCTCCTGCTGCGGAACTTCGTGCGCCTCCTCACCGTCGGCGCCGTGGTCGTCCTCTCGCTCACCACGCTCGTCGTCGTGCAGCCGCAGGAGCAGGCGCTTCGCCTCCGCTTCGGCAGGGTCGTCGGCGAGGTCTACCAGGGCGGGCCGATGGCGAAGATGCCGTGGCCGATCGACGAGGCCGTGGTCAAGGACGTGAACCGCGTGCGCGACCTGCCGCTCGGCGTGATCACGCCCGTCACCAAGGACGACGTCGTGGTGTGGGGCGGCGAGAACATCGAGGTCAGCACGAACACGAACCTCTTCCTCGTGGGCGCGAGCACGCGTTCGGCGGGGGGTGGCTCCGTCAGCCTCGTCTCCGACGCGGCGGGCGGCCTCGGTTCGCTCCTCGGCGCCACGGGCGCGGAGCAGCAGGCGACCGACCAGTTCGCGCTCGTCGAGGCGGACATCGTGCTCCAGTACCGCGTGCGCGACGGCGAGCTCCCGCGCTACATCGGCTTCTCGAACGACATCCGCTCGCGCCGCGACCAGAGCGACATGCGCGAGCGTGCGCTCAAGGCGATCGCGATGCGCGAGGTCACGCGCGTGATGAGCACGCGGTCGCTCGACGACGTGCTCTCGCCCCCTGTCGACGCACCGTTCGTCGATGTGCTCGCGCGCGGCATCCAGGCCGCGTTCGATGCGGCGGAGTGCGGCGTCGAGGTGGTCGGCGTGAGTGTCCCGCGGCTTCGTCCCCCGGGGACGGAGGGCGGCAAGTTCGAGGAGCTTTCGATCGCGCGGCAGAACAGCCGCCGTCAGATCGAGGCCGAGCAGAGCACCGTGTCGACCGCGCTCAGCATGCTCGTGGGAGACCCCGCGCGCGCCGACGAGATCGTCCGCGGGATCACCGAGCTGTCCGCGCTCGAGCGCGAGCTCGCCGCCAAGGGCGGCGCCGCAGCCGACCAGGCGCTCGCGGACCGCGTGGCCTCGCTGCAGGCGCGGCTCGAGCAGATGGTGATCGAGTCGCGCGCGCAGGTCGCGAGCGTCATCTCCGGCGCGCGGGCCAACCGCTGGAACACGCTGATGGACGCGCAGACGATCGCGCAGGAGGTGCTCGGCCAGAGCGCCGCCTGGAGCGTCGATCCGGCGCTCTACCGCACGCGCAAGACCATGCAGGCGCTCGGCGAGGCGCTTTCGCTCGTCCGTGTGAAGTACATCCTGCTTCCCGACAACGAGCGTGTCAGCGTCGACATCGAGATGCAGGAGCCGACGACGGGCCTCAACATCGGCGACTACCTCGAGACGAAAGAGGAGTGACGGGAAGAGCGATGCCCGCGGTGCGACGCGGGACGAGAGAGATCGGGCCGACCGAACCAACGACATGCACCGGCCACGCGCCGAACGACGGAAGACTCCATGAACAAGCGCACATCAGCCTTCGCCCTGGGAATCGCGATCGTCCTCGTGCTCGTCCTGTACAGCACGACCTACACGGTCAACTTCCACGAGTTCGCCATCCGCACGCGCTTCGGCGTGCCCGCGGGCGTCGAGCGCGAGGCGGGGCTTCACTTCAAGTTCCCGTTCTTCATCGACTCCGTCACGAAGATCGACCGCCGCCTCCAGTTCGCGGAGAGCCCGCTGCAGACCGTGCAGACGAGCGACGGACTGCAGGTGGTCGTGCGCGCCTACCTCTTCTGGAAGGTGAAGGACTCGGACAAGGAGGCGCAGGACTTCTTCGTGAGCTACGGAGGCTCGCTCGACAGCGCGAACTCGGACCTCGAGCAGACGCTCGCGGGCGCCGTGAAGGCGGTCGGCGGCTTCCGCTTCGAGGACCTCGTCGGTCCGAAGGCTCGCCTCGCGGACGCGGAGAAGGCGATCCTCTCGGGCGTCGCGGGCGCGCAGAAGGTGGGCGTCGAGCCCGTCGCGGTCGGCCTCTCGCAGATCGTGCTTCCGCAGAAGACGACCGTCAGCGTGCTGTCGCGCATGAGCGAGGTCCAGAACACGCTCGCCAAGCTCGAGAACGCCAAGGCGAACTCGGCCGCGGAGGCGCTGCGCAGCCAGGCCAAGAGCCAGTCGGACACCATCGTCGCCTTCGCCAACCAGTGGGCCTCGCGCATCGAGGGCCGCGGAAGCGAGGAGGCGACCGCCTACTACGAGCGCATGAAGCAGTACTCGGAGCTCGCGACCTTCCTCGCATGGCTCGACGCGATGCGCGCGGGCCTGCGCGGCTCGACCACCTTCATCGGCGACACCACCCGCGCGCCGTTCCACCTCCTTGACTTCGGCGCGGCGGTCGATGGGCGGGGCGTGCCGCAGCCCTCCGAACAGCCCGCGGCGAAGGCGACGGCGTCCGCGAGCGCGTCGGAAGGCGCCACGGAGGAGGGCGGTCGATGAGCGCGGAACCGAATGCTCCCGATCCCCGCGACGACGAGGCGGGCTTTCCGCAGGAGGCGCCGCGCCGCGCCGCGAGCGCGCGCTTCGATGTGGGCGCAGGCGGCGAGGAGTCGCTTCGCGAGGCGCTCGACCCGGCGACGAGCTCGCTCGGCGACGCGCTGAAGCTCTCGTACCGCATCCTGCAGCTCGGCATCGTGGCGCTCGTCGTGGTCTTCCTCGTGTCGGGCTTCCGCTCCGTGAAGGAGGGCGATACGGGCGTGAAGACCCTCTTCGGTGCGATCGCGGGAGCGGAGGGCGAGGAGCAGCTGACGCCCGGGCTCCAGCCGTTCTGGCCCTATCCGATCGGCGACCTCGTGGTCTTCGAGCAGAGCCGGAAGTCGGTCGTCATGTCCGACGACTTCTGGCCGAGGCGCCGCAACCAGGGCGATCTCCGTGAGAAGACCCTCGAGGAGCAGATCGACTCCGCTGCGGCGGACTTCGGCCTCAAGCCGGGGCCCGTCGGGGTTGGCGACGGCTCGCTCCTGACGGTCGAGGGCGACATCGCCCACGCGGAGCTCGAGTTCAGCTACGAGGTGGTCGACGCCGTGCGGCTTCTCCGCGCCACCGATCCCCGCAACGCGGAGGTCATCGTGCGCGCGGCCGTGCGCCAGGCCGCCGTCGAGGCGGCGAGCACGCTCACGCTCGCCGAGATCATCGACACCACGCGCGACCTGCTCGGCCCGGCGATCGGCGAGCGCGCGCAGCGCACGCTCGACAGGCTCGATGTCGGCATCGAGCTTGCGACCGTGTCCGCCCGCCGCCGCATGGCGCCGCTCGCGATCCAGAACCGCTACCGCGATGTCCAGACCGCGCGCGAGAACGCCAAGACGATCGTCGAGAAGGCGAGCGGCGAGGCGCGGACCTCGCTGACGCAGGTCGCGGGCGGCGATGTCCACGAGACGCTCCTGGCGCTGATCCGCCGCTACGAGGAGGAGCTCGGCGCGAACAGGCTCGAGGACGCCGAGGCGACGCTCGTCGAGCTGGGCAATCGCATGGAGGCCGACGATGTGGGCGGCGAGGTCGCCGCGATCGTCGCGCGGGCGAAGGCGTCCGAGGCGGCGCTGCGCGCGGAGCTCGCGCGCGAGCTCCGTCGCCTCGAGGGCCTCTGGCCGAGCTTCCGCGAGCCTGGCTCGCAGGTCGTGCGCCAGCTGTGGCTCGACGCCGTGCGCGAAGTGCTCGAGAACCCGCAGGCCGAGATCTACGCAGGGCCGAACTCGCTCGGCATGATCTCGCTGCGCCTGACGAGCTCGGGCGAGATCATGCAGTCGCGGCGCAACGCGGAGATCAACCGCAAGCGGGCGCAGCAGGCGGCCGAGGGATCGGGCTCCTTCTTCGCGCCGAACAGCGAGCAGATCGCCATCGACCGCGCCGGGCGCCAGCTCAAGCGCGACGCGAGCGGCGCGCTCGGGAAGGATTGAGGCGGGCGGGATCGAGCCCGCGCGCGTGCCTGCGCTCCTGAGATTGAACCGACGCGCGAGGCGAGCCGTACCGCACGAAGTCGAACCCCCGCGCCCATCGGGCGCAGCCTGAACGAAAGCGAGTCCTGCATGTCCGTTCGAGAGACTGGTTCCACGCGAAACGACTCCCGCGAGCGCATCGTGGACGCCGTCGGTCTCACCAAGACCTTCACGGACTTCTGGCTGCGTTCGACGGCGAAGGCCGTCGACGGCATCGACTTCCACATCGACCGCCACGAGATCTTCGGGCTTCTCGGCCCGAACGGCTCGGGAAAGTCGACCTCGATCAAGATGATCCTCGGCCTCCTGCACAAGACGCGGGGCCGCCTCGTCGTCTTCGGGCGCGACCCGAGCGATGTCGCCGTCAAGCGGAAGATCGGCTATCTGCCCGAGGAGACCTATCTCTACCGCTACCTCAACCCGACCGAGACGCTCGACTACTACGGCAAGCTCTTCGGCCTCGACCGCCGCACGCGCGCGCGACGCACGGGCGAGCTCCTCGAGATGGTGGGCCTCGACCAGGTGGCGCATCGCCCCGCGGGCGAGTTCTCGAAGGGCATGGCGCGCCGCCTCGGCCTCGCGCAGGCGCTGGTGAACGACCCCGAGCTCCTGATCCTCGACGAGCCGACCTCGGGCCTCGACCCGCTCGGCACGCGCCAGGTGAAGGACCTCATCCTCGAGCTCGGCCGCCGTGGGAAGACGATCCTGCTGACCTCGCACCTCCTCGCGGATGTCGAGGATGTCTGCGACCGCATGGTGATCCTCTATGGCGGCCGCATCCGCGCGGAGGGGACGAGCGAGCAGCTCCTCGCGGACAGCCAGCACACGCTGCTTCGGACGCCGCGCCTCACCGATGCGGCCGTCGCCGCCGTCGAGCAGGCGCTGCACGCGTCGCAAGGCGTCGGCATCGAGCGCGTCGAGGCTCCGCGCCAGTCGCTCGAGGCGCTCTTCCTCGACATCGTCGAGAAGGCGCGCGCCGAGCAGCTCGCGACGAGCGGCGCGCAGGCGGGCGGCAAGATCGCGTCGTTCCTCCAGTCGGAGGCGACGGACGCGGGCGAGACGGGGGCGTCCGTCGTCGACGAACTCGTCCGCGCCGCGGAGCGTCCGGCCATGCCGGCTCCCGCCGTGTCTCGCGTCGTGCCGGGGCAGGTCGCGCCATCCGCTCCCGCGGGCGCCGACCGCGGCGTGCTCGACGCGCTGATCGACCCGTCGAAGGCGGAGGGCGCCGCGAGGGCGCAGTCCGCGCCGCGCGCGGCACCCCCCGCGGTGCGCAAGGACGCGGCGGGAAACCAGCCCGACCAGGGACTCATCGACTCGCTCCTGTCCGACTCCGACAAGCCCGCGGACGACCGCGGCGGGGGTGAGAAGCGTTGAGCCTTCTCGACGCCATTCGCGAACACCTCGCGTCGCTCGAGCGGAAGCCCGGCTTCCGCATCGCGGTGGCGGCCATCTTCTCGGTGGTGCTCATCGCGACGGTCTCGTTCTACTACGCGACGGCTTCCGACCTGCAGCGTCTCACCACCCGCGTGCCCGAGATCCTGTCGGGGCTCGACCTCGTGCGGAAGGACCCCGCGGCGGTGCAGCTCGTCGAGAAGGGGACGCTTCTCGTCGACGGCCGCGAGATCGGCGACGAGAGCCTCGCGAGCGCGATGCAGCGGACCTTCGGCGAGAGCGGCCGCATCGAGCGCATCGCCGAGGCGTCCAACCGCCTGATCAGCGTCGAGCGCCCGGGTTGGATGCCGATCGCCTTCGCCAACGACCCTTCGCTGCTGCTCATCCTCGGCGCGGCCGCGCTCGCGGTCGTCGGATTCGCCGCCTTCACGGGCCTCGCGGTGCCGCTCGTCGGCGTGACGGTGTTCGCCTCGGCGGTCGCCGCGCTCTGCCTCTGGCGCGGCCAGCCCGACCTCGCTGCGAGCCTCGCCGCGGTGCCGTCGTTCCTCTTCCTCTTCGCGCTCCTGATCCGCCTCATCCTCCTCGGCCTCGACCGCGCGTCCCCGATGCTCGCGGTCGCGGGCGGGGTGGTGCGGGAGGCGATGCGTCTGCGCATCGCGGTCGTCTTCGCGGCCGTCGCGATCGCGGCGATCCCGCTCCTCCCTGCGTGGATCGACCCGACCACGCCGCTCCGCTACCAGATCCAGACCTTCCTCTCGCGCTCGCTCGACATCATGTACGTCGTCTGCGCGTTCCTCACGGTCTTCTTCGGCTGCGCGACCGTCGCCTTCGAGATCCGCGACCGCCAGGCGTGGCTGACGCTCACGAAGCCCGTCTCGCGTCTCTCGTGGCTCGCGGGGAAGTGGCTCGGCGTCGTGTGCCTCAACGCGGCGATCCTCCTCGTGTGCACCTTCGCCATGGTGGCGTTCCTCGCGCAGATGCGCACGCGCCCCGCGCTCGACGCGCTCGACGCCTCCGCCGTGCGCAACGAGATCCTCGTCGCCCGCGTGGGCGGATTCCCGCGCTACGAGCCGCTCGGGCCTGGCGAGCTCCGCAATGCGGTCGAGGAGGCGATCCGCGCCGATCCGAACGCGCAGGCCGACATGCGCGAGGGGCGCCGCACCGAGCTCGACATCCAGAAGACCCTCGCGCGCGCGATCGGCGACGAGTACCTGAAGCAGCAGCGCGCGATCGGGCCCGGACAGGAGCGGATGTACCGCTTCGAGGGGCTCGCGAAGGCCCGCGAGGCCGGCGCGCCCATGTCGCTCCGCTACAAGTTCTACGCGGGCGAGAGCGACCCGCACACGGTCTACCCCGTCATCTTCATCTTCGGCGAGGACGCCGGCGCGACCTGGGTCGACCGCCAGTTCATCGCGGCGCAGTCGAACGTCGTCTCCGTTCCCGCCGACGCGATCAGGCCCGACGGCACGCTCGTCCTCCGCATCGCGAACGTGCGATTCGACCCCGAGGCGCCCGCCGAGATGCAGTTCGGCCCCGGCGACGCAAGCATCGCCTTCGACCCCGACGGACTCGAGCTCCTCTACAGGACGGGCGACTTCGAGGGCAATCTCCTTCGCGCGCAGCTGGTGAACCTGCTCAAGCTCTCGTTCGTCTCCATGCTCGCCGTGACGCTCTCGTCGTTCCTCAGCTTCCCGGTGGCGTGTCTCGTGGTGTTCACGGTCTTCGTGGCGGGCTCGGTCGCGCCGTACCTCGCGACGAGCATCGACGAGTACCGCATCCGCACCGACTCGAGCGTGCTGAAGGGCTTCGAGGCGGTGGTGCGCGGGATCGCCGGCGGAACCGAGTTCGCGGTGCGCAGCTTCGGCGAGGCGCGCGCGAGCGGGCCGCTCGTCGAGGGAAGGCTCGTGCCTTGGGCGGCCGTGTTCCAGACATTCGCCCTGATCGGCGTGGCGTGGAGCGGCGTCCTGCTCCTCGTGTCGTTCTTCGTGTTCCGCCGCAAGGAACTCGCCATCTACAGCGGGCAGGGAGGCTGACATGCGCGACCGCTTCATCCAGTTCGGCGCGGCGGCCGTGCTCGTCCTCGGCGTGACGGGCGCGGGCTTCCTGCAGCCGAAGATGCTCGAGATCTCCGACCGCGAGCAGCTGCGCTACACCGACGAGTCGGTGAAGGGCGCGCCCCCGATCGTGGCCATCGGCACGGCGATCGGCGCGCTGCGCGGGCTGATCGTCGACTACCTGTGGCTCAAGGTCACCATCCAGAAGGAGAAGGGGCTGCTCTACGAGGTGATGGCGGACGCGGACCTCATCACCAAGCTGCAGCCGCGCTTCCCCGAGGTGTGGTCGTTCCACGGGCACAACCTCGCCTACAACATCTCGGTCATGACCAACACGCCCGAGGAGCGCTGGGCGTGGGTCAACGCGGGCATCTCCCTCGTGCGCGAGCGCGGCATCCGCTACAACCCGAACGACCTCGAGCTCTGCAAGGAGCTCGCGTTCTGGTTCTCGCACAAGATCGACGGCCTCGCCGACGACGCGCACCTCTACTACAAGCGGCAGTTCGCGCGGGAGTGGCACCTGGTCCTCGGCGTGCCTCCCATCGACCATGACCAGCGCACGGCGTGGATCAAGTACATCGCCGACGCTCCCGAGACGCTGCCCGAGCTCTACGCCAAGGTCCCCGCCACGAAGGGTCTCGTCGAGGAGCTCGAGAAGCGGCTCGCGCCGCTCGGAGGACGCTACGCGTTCGCGGCGGACAAGCGCTTCCTCCTTCTCTACGGCGAGTGGGCCGCGCGGCAGGCGTCGCCCTATGCGCAGATGCTCGGGATCCGCGCCATGGACGAGGACGCCGCGACGCTCGTCGGCGTCTTCGAGTCGGTCTTCGGCGGCGATCCGAAGGACGAGAGCCCCGCGGCGAAGGATCGTCGTGCCGCGGCCGACGCACTCCTCGCCTTCATGCGCAGGCGCGTGCTGCTCGACGAGTACAACATGGATCCGCAGCTCATGTACGAGTTCACCCGCGACACGGGGCCGCTCGACTGGCGGCATCCCGCGGCGCACGCGCTCTACTGGGCGCGGCGCGGATCGCAGCTCGGCGAGCACCGCGTGACCGACGAGCTCGATGTCGCGAAGATCGTGAACAACGACCGCACCGAGATCCAGGCCATGCAGGCGCTGGCGCGCTCGGGCTATGTGTCGTTCGACCCGTTCAGCGGCGACAACGTGACGCGGCTCAACGACCCGCGCTGGATCAAGGTGATCGACCGCTACTTCAACACGCTCTACACCAAGCACTACGACACGCGCGGCGCGGGCGGCGAGACCTTCATGAACTTCCACCAGAACTTCATGAGGCAGGCCGTGCGCGAGCTCTACCGCACGGGCGATGTGGCGGGCGCGCAGGAGATCCTCGACAGGCTCGACAGCCTCTACGGAAGCGGCGCGATCATCCCGAACTCCGACTACTCGATGCCGCTCGACGACTTCGTGCAGCGCGTGACCTTCGGCGAGTACGAGATGCAGCCCGAGGTGGCGCGCAGCGATGTGTACTCGGTGCTCGAGCGCGGCTTCCGCGAGGGTCTGCTCCTCGACAACGAGAAGGTGCTCGAGGAGGCGCTGACCTTCGCGCGCGACCTGACGCGGTTCTTCCGCGAGGTGCGCTACAACGACTTCGTGAACAAGTTCGGGGAGGGCCGCATGAAGGACCTCATCGGCCAGCTCGACGAGTCGATCCCCGCGGTCCTGACCAAGGTGCTGCTCGACAACTCGCAGCCGCTCCTCGACCGGCTCGTCATCTACCGCAAGGCCCCCGAGGATGTGCGTGCGCTCGTCTACGACCGCGTGCGGCCCGTCCTCGAGGCCGAGTTCGCGGCAAGCAGGCTCGCCGCGACGGGCCTCGCGTTCCAGCAGGCGCTTCCCGAGCCGCCCGGCATCGTGGAGGCGCGACGCAGGCTCGCGGAGATGGCGGCGCGTCGCGCACGCGAGGCGGAGGAGTCGACGCGGTCCGAGGCGCAGCGGAAGTAGGCGGCGCGCACTTCGCTACAGTGCGGCGATGCGCATTCCCCCAGCGATCATCGCCATCGGCCGAAACTACGCAGACCACGCCGCCGAGATGGGCGGCAAGACCGACGAGCTCCCGATGGTGTTCATGAAGAACCCCGCGTCGGTGTGCGGCGACGGCGACGAGATCGTGATTCCGCCGATCTGCAGGCATGGCGGACCACAGGTGGACTTCGAGGGCGAGCTCGCCTTCGAGATCGCGCGCGATTGCCGCGATGTGGCCGAGGCGGACGCGCTGTCCGTGATCGCGGGCTACCGCGTCGCCAACGATGTCAGCGCGCGATGGTGGCAGAAGACGGGCTCTGGCGGGCAGTTCTGCCGCGGCAAGAGCTTCGACACCTTCTGTCCGCTCGGCGCGCTCGTGCCCGCGTCGCAGGTGGGCGACCCGCAGGACCTCGAGATCGAGACCCTGGTGAACGGCGCGCGCATGCAGCACGCGCGGACCTCGCTCATGGTGTTCGGCGTGCGCTCTCTCGTCGCGGAGCTCTCGAAGGGGACCACGCTTCTCGCGGGAACGGTCGTCCTGACGGGCACGCCCGCGGGCGTCGGCGCGGGCCGCAAGCCGCCCGTCTACCTCAAGGACGGCGATGTGGTCGAGGTGCGCATCGAGCGCGTCGGCGCGATCACGAATCGTGTCCGCGAGGCGTAGGGGATTCGGCAGGGGGAACGGGGTCGTGGCCCTCGCCGCCCCACGGGTGGCATCTGCGCAGGCGCGCCACGGTGAGACGAAGCCCGCGCCGCGCGCCGTGCATCCTGAAGGCGTCGATCGAGTAGTGCGAGCACGACGGGGAGAAGCGGCAGTGCCCGCCAAGCAGCGGGCCGAGCGCGATCTGATAGCCGCGGACGAGCGCGATGCACGCGCGGGCGGCGAGCGATGGACGCCGCTCGCTCACGCGCCTCTCTCCCCGGGCGTGCGCTCCTCCCGCCCCTCCGTCTCCTCCTTGGAGGCGCGGCGTGCGGCGCGCCTCGACCACACCGCGTGCAGTTCGGCGAGCGCCGCGAGAAGCGAGGCGCGATAGGCGTCGAGCGTGCGCGCCTCGTGGGGCCTGACCACGATCACGATGTCGTAGGGCGCCGGTCCGCCGCGTGGATGCTCCGCCTGCGAGAGCCGGAATGCCTCGCGCAGAAGCCGCCGCACCCTGTTCCTGCGCGCCGCGCAGCCGAAGCGACGGCCGATCGAGATCCCGAGCCGCGTCTCCGGCCCGTCGTTCGGGCGCGCGTGCACGGCGAAGTCCGCCGTCTCGACGCGTGCGCGGCCGTCGAGCACGCGCTTGAACGCGCCTTGGCCTCGAAGGCGCTGCCCGCGGCGGAAGCGCAGTCGCGCGGGGCCGCTCATCGATCGCCCTCCATGTGACGGCGCCAGACGCGCATGAGCCGCGCGCGCGTGAGGACGCCGATGATCACGCCCTTCTCGTCGCGCACGGGAAGCGCGCCGCGCTCGATCTTGTCGAGCGCATGGTCGAGCGGAAGATCGAGGTCGAGGGCGCGGGTGCGCGGGCGCGCGAGGTCGCGCACCTGGAGGAGAGGCAGCGCCTCGCGGTTCACGAGCGCGATGCGGAGGTCCCGCGTGCCCACGATGCCCTCGAGGCGTCCATCGTCGTCGAGCACGACGAAGGCCTCGGTGCCGCCTGCGAGCTCGAGGAGTGAACTCGCGGGAGCGGAGCCACGGACCAGGATGGCGGTCTTCAGCGGAACATCGCGGACGCGGAGCCTTCGAAGTGCGGAGAGGTCGGTGCCGGTCCCGAGGCGCACCCCGAGGGCCGCGAGCTCCGCGGTGTAGAGGCTGTGCCGCTCGAGAAGGCGGGCGACGATCGTGGCCAGCGCGGCCACGAGGATCACGGGAAGAAGGATCGACGGTTCGCGGGAGAGTTCGTAGACGAGCATGGCTCCCGCCAGGGGCGCGTGCGTCGTGCCTGCGACGACACCCGCCATGCCGGCGAGAGCCAGGCTGGCGGGGCTGACCTCGGAGACGAACGGCACGAGCTCGCCGAGGCTTCCGTAGGCGCCGCCGATGAGGGCGCCGACGAGGAGCGCGGGCGCGAACAGGCCTCCGATGCCGCCCGATCCGAGCGTCAGGCTGGTGGCGACGCACTTCACCACCGCGAGCCCGATCAGGAGGGCGGCGACGAGCAGCGCGGTTTCCTTCGCGTAGAACCCCGGCTCCAGCACCGCGCGTGCCAGCGGATAGCCGTTGCCGTAGAAGGGAGGAATCCCGCCGCTTCCGAAGTCGACCACATCCTTGGCGAAGACCGCGTACAGCACGCCGAGAAGCGCGAGGATCGCGGCGCCGGTCGCAGGCAGCATCCACCGTGCGACGCGGATCTTCGCGAAGGCGAGTTCGGACGCCTGCAGCGTGCGCACGAAGAAGACGCTCGCCACGCCGCACACGATGCCGAGGATCGCGAACGCCGGTGCCGTGGCGATGGTCAGGCTTCCGCTTGCACCGACGAAGATCTCCGCACCGACGCCGAAGAGCGGTTCCTGCGTGCCGAGCACGGTCTGCACGGTTGCGGCCGCGAAGACCGAGGCGATCACGATGGGCGTGAAGGTCCGCAGCGAGAAGTCGCGAAGAAGCACCTCGAGGACGAAGAAGATGCCCGTGATCGGCGCGTTGAAGACCGCCGCGAGGCCCGCGGCGGCTCCGCAGCCCACGAGTGTCGCAGCCGTCTTGGGATCGACCCGCAGGAAGCGTGCGATCACGGACCCGAGCGTCGCGCCGATCGTGACGATCGGCCCCTCGGGCCCTGCCGATCCGCCCGAGGCGATGATCGCCGTCGATCCGAGCCAGGTCCGCACCGCGAGCATCGGCGGCAACTGCGCGCGTCGGCGGTGGATCGCGTAGAGCACGCTCGACACGCCATGCGCCCGCAGACGGACGCGGAAGATGGACTGGATCACCCCGCAGACGATGGCGCCGAGGACCGGCACGATCGCGACCGCGATGACGACCTTGTCGGGGTTCGCGGCCGCCCACTCGCCCGCGAGGTGCTCGAACCACAGGATGGGCCGGATAAACGCGAGTGCGATGACCGCGAGGGTCATGCCGGTCACGGCCGCCCAGAGGAACAGCCTTCGATCCCTGGTCAACCCGATGCGGCTGAGCCAGTGGTCCCCTCCGCGGCGTGCCTTCGACAGGAGCCGTGCAGCCTGCGCCGCGGCCAGATGGCCTGGTGGCGGGGATGGATCGACGGGATCCGGGGGTGTGGGGGAGGCAGCCATCGAGAAGTGGCGGCATGAAGCCGCGGCGGAGGTGCTATACTAACCCCCTTTCCCCAAGCGGCCTGAGCCGCACGGGGTCCGAAGCGCCCGACGACCACGGAGCCCCCGACCACGGGGCATGAGGCAGCATCCATGATCGAAGCACTGAAGAGCGACCATATCGTCGAGAAGCTCGGCGGACGATTCAAGTTGACCGCGCTGATCCAGCGCCGTCTCGCCGAGATCATCGAAGGCGCGCGCCCGCTCGTCGACCGCAACGGCCGCTCCGACCTCGAGGTCGTGATCGAGGAGATCATGCAGGAGAAGATCACCCTCGAGATCGATCCCGAGCACATCGAGAAGATGCGCGGGACGCCATCGCGCAAGCGTTGAGCTCCGATCCGCCTGGATCCGCGGGAAAGCGAGCCATGCCGACATGACCGACATGACCGACATGTCCGACATGTCCGACATGTCTGATCCGGGCGAGCCGTCATCCACTGCGCCCGAGGACGCCGCGCGCGAGCGGTTGTTCGCGTCGCTTCGGCCTGTCGTGGGCGGGCGCTCGATCGCGGTCGGCGTCTGCGCCGGAATCGCCTCGTACAAGGTCTGCTCCGTGGTGAGCGCGCTGGCGCAATGCGGCGCTTCGGTCACCGTGGCCATGACCGGCGACGCGCAGCGCTTCGTCACGCCGCTCGTCTTCCAGTCGCTTTCGGGGCGAGCCGTGATCGTGTCGCCCTGGGTTTCGGCGTCGCCCGCCGACCCGCAGCACATCCGCACCGCGTGCGCGCTCGACCTCTGTCTCATCGCGCCCTGCACGATGGACATGCTGGCGCGCCTCGCGAGCGGCCGCTGCGACGACGCCGTGTCGCTCCTCGCGGCCTCGATCGACCGTGCCCGCACGCCCGTCCTCCTCGCGCCGAGCATGAACGAGGCGATGTGGCGGCAGCCCGCCACGCAGCGCAACCTCGCCACGCTGCGCGACGACGGCTTCACGGTGCTCGATCCCGCATGCGGGTGGCAGGCGTGCCGTGCCGTCGGTCCAGGGCGACTGCCGGAGCCCGACGAGCTGCTCGACGCCGTCGCCACCGCACTTCGCGGACGCGCTGCGCGCTGAAGGCGTCCTCCAACCGCGGACAATTCACCGTCCAAGTGTCCGAACGGACACGGCGGGCCTGATTCCGCTTTTCCCGCCGCGATCACGGGGTAGGCTACGAATCGGGCCCCCGCGGCGACGGATCGCCGCGTCATTTCTCGCGCCCACCGCGTCCCGTTTCAGGGAGACCGCCATGCATTCGCGCCCACAGCCGCTTCACGCCCGATTCCTCGGATCGATGGGTCTTGCCGCGATCCTGTTCGCCGCTCCAGCATTCGCGGCGTCCGCACCCGCACCGACCCCGCAGTCGCGCGGGAAGGATGCCGCGACGCGCGTGGTCGCCCCCAAGGGCGCCGTGCAGGCCGCAAAGGTGGCGGCGAAGGAGACGATCGAAGCAGGATTCGCGGGTACGGGTGGAACGGGCCTCGGCCGCAGCGATTTCGAGGAGCTGGTCGGTGTCCGCGAGAACGATCCGATGTTCGCGATGCCGCGCGTCGACGGCGCAGGCGGCGGTGACGGCGAGGGCGGCGTCGCAGGTGGTGGCGGCCAGTGCCCGCCCGTCGTCTCGACCCACACCAACGCGAACTTCGAGGGCGGCCAGTTCGTCGTGCAGGCCGGTTTCGCGGAGCAGGAGATCGCGGCCGCGTCCTACACGGTCAGCGCTGCGGATTTTCCGCTGCGCATCGACCTCTGCGAGATGATCTTCGCGACGAGCAACACCACGGTCACCACCACCACGAAGTGGTCGGTCCTCGTCTGGGAAGGCACACCCGCGACGGGAACGCTCAAGTATGTCTTCTCCTCGAACGGCATCGACCTGCCGCACCTCGTGATGCAGCCGGGCACCAACGGCACGAACATCCAGTTCGGCATCGATCCGTCCGACCCTGAGCAGATGATCATCCAGGACGACGGGACCCAGACCTTCAGCATCGGCTACCGCATCGACGACCACAACCTCCAGACCTCGAACCCGTGCCTCGTCGCGCCGCCGAGCACCGCGAACGCCTTTCCGACCACCGATGTCGGCGGCCTGCAGGCGCCGACGCGCAACTGGCTCTTCGCGGTCGACTGCGGCGCCTTCGGATGCCCGGCGGGCTGGTCCAACTTCCAGCAGCTTCCCACGCTCTGCCGCCCATCGGGCGACTGGGTGATGCGCGTCACCTGGACGCCGACCACTTGCCAGGTCGCGGGCGCGTGCTGCCTGCCGAACGGCTCGTGCGAGAGCCTCACCGAGGCGAACTGCGCGGTGCTTGGCGGAAACTTCACGGGTGAAGGCACGACCTGCGGGCCGAACACCTGCACGGACGCGCTCGTGCCGTGCTGCTTCCAGGCGACGGGCGGCTGCCTCACGCTCTCCGCCGCAAGCTGCGCCGCGGCGGGCGGCGTGGCGGGGCCCGCGGGCCAGACCTGCGCGACCTACGTCTGCTTCCCGATCGGCGCGTGCTGCCTGCCCGATGGCTCGTGCGTTCCCGGGGTAAGCCCTGCGGCGTGTGCCGCGCAGAACGGCGTCTTCCAGGGGAACGGCACGCAGTGCTCCGCAGGGCTCTGCCCGGAGCCGACGGGTGCCTCGTGCTTCCCGACGGGCTTCTGCCTGATCCTGACCGAGGAGCAGGCGATCGAGGCGGGCGCGACCTGGTACGGCCCTGGCACGAGCTGCAGCGACCTCAACGGCAACGGCACCCCGGACATCTGCGAGCAGGGACGCCCCGAGGATCTCAACAACGACGGCGCCGTGAACGCGCAGGATCTGGCGATCCTGCTCGGCGCGTGGGGTGCGACAGGCGGGCCCGCCGACCTCAACGGCGACGGCGTCGTCGGTGCCGCGGACCTCGCGCAGCTCCTCAGCGCCTGGGACTGAACCGAAGTCGCCCGCGTCTCGCGCGGGTCGGACGCGCATGGCACAATCCGCGCCATGAAGCCGATTCTGTTTGCGATCGTCGCGGGCCTCTCCTGGGGCGTGGGCGAGGTGTGCACGCGCAGCGCGCTGCACGCGGGGAAGGTCGGGCCCATCGGTGCGATCACGGTGCGTTCGCTCGTCGCGATCCCGCTGCTTGTCCTCGTCTTCGTGCTCATGACCCGCGGCGTCGGCGGGCTTCGCGTGGAGCCTGCGCTCCTCGAGGCGGACCGCGCGACCTGGGTGAAGCTTGTCCTTGGTTCGGGTCTTGTCGCGGGAGCGCTGGCGATGATCTCGTTCTACATCGCGCTCTCGCTCGGCGAGGTGTCCGTGGTGAAGCCGATCGCCTTCTCGATCGCGCCCGCGGTGGGCGTGCTGCTCGGGTGGCTCGTCCTCGGCGAGTCGATGGATCTTCGCAAGGCGGCCGCGGTCGGGCTTATCGTCGCGGGCGTCGTGCTCCTGACGACGGGCGGCAGGGCGGACGCGGTCGCTGAGGACGCGCGTCCAACCGCAGCGAGCCCGTCCGGGCGGGGATGACGGGACGGGATAACCGATCGCGGCGCCATCTTTCCGCCCCGATCCTGCGGGAAACGGGTGGACACGGAACGATGATTTGGCGATACTTCCGACCCCGCTCAGCCCGAAAGGGCGGTGCCCCCAGGAGAGGTGTCCGAGCGGTTGAAGGAGCTAGTCTCGAAAACTAGTAGTGGGTTCATCCTACTCGTGGGTTCGAATCCCACCCTCTCCGCTCTCAAAAAACCCGCGGTCGCCTTCGGCGAGCGCGGGCTTTTTTGTTCACGGAGAGGGTGGCGTCGTGGCGCGTTGCACCACGCCGCGGATCCGCGGCCTGCGGCCGCGTCTCCGGATTGCGGACTTCGGCCTGCCGCCGAAGTTCGAATCCCACGGGACGCGTGTCGAAACCCGCGGTCGCCTTCGGCGAGCGCGGGCTTTTTTGTTCACGGAGAGGGTGGC
>CAYMSD010000006.1:38075-65336 GCA_964393015.1 uncultured Klebsiella sp. | reverse complement strand
GGGCACCCAGGCCGTCAGCAGCACCAAAGGGAGCGGCCGCAGCCGCGACCGCTCAGAACCGCGCGGGGTCGAGCATCGAGACATCGAAGCACGGCTTCTCGCCTGCGACGAGCTCGGCCATCGCCTTTCCGGTGACTGGGCCAAGCGTCATGCCCATCATCGCGTGGCCGGTCGCGACGAAGAGCCCCGGCTTCGCGCGCACGCCGCCGATCGCGGGCATGCCGTCCGAGGTGCAGGGGCGGTACCCGGCCCATTCCGACGCGACCGTGAGCCTGTCGAGCCCGCGGAGATACGCGGTGCTTCCGCGCATCAGCATCGCGAGACGCTCGCGCATCCACGGCTCGTCGAGCGGGCCGATCTCGAGCGTGCCTGCGAGGCGCAGCTGGCGCTTCCCGTCGCGCTCCATCGGCGTCACGGCGACGAAGGTCTCGTGCAGCACCATGCCCGTCGACGGGCTCGGCGGCGGCGCGTCGGCTGGGTAGTCGAGCTGCAGGTGGTAGCCGCGCGCGCCTTGCATGGGAATCCTGACGCCCGCGAGGCGCCCGAGCGCGTCGCTCCAGATTCCGGCGGCGAGGACGACGGCGTCGGCCGCGATCATCTCGCCCGACTCGAGGAGGACGCCGTCGACCGCGCCCGAGGGCCGCTGGCGGAATCCCTTCACGGCGGCGTCGAAGCGCAGCGCGACGCCGTGCTTCGGCAGCGCGCGCACGAGCCCAGCGATCAGGTCGTTCGGCGCGCAGTGCGCGCTGTCCTTCATGTGGATCGCGCCCGCGACATCGCCCGTGAAGCATGGGTCGCGGCGCCTCAGCTCGTCGCCCTCGATCCGCTCCCAGCTGTAGCCGAAACGCTCGAGGCTCTTCGCCTCCGCCTCGGCGTGCGCCATGTTCTCAGGCTTCATCACCACATCGAGCCAGCCGTCGCGCGCGTAGTCGCAGTGAATCGACTCCTCTTCGAGCATTCCCTCGAGCACCTCGAGCGTCTGCCAGCCCATCGTGCACAGCACCTCCATGCAGCGGTCGAGGTGGCGCTGGTTGCAGTGGAGGTGGAAGTTCCAGAGCCACGAGACGAGCTCGCGGTCGACGCGCGGCTTGATGTAGAGGGGCGCCGTGCGCGAGAACATCCACTTGAGGCCTCGCCACGACACACCCGGCCGCGTGAGCGGATAGTGGCCGATCGAGAGAAGCCCCGCGTTGCCGCCGCTCGCGCCGTCCGAGATCGCGCGCGGTGGCTCGCGGTCGAGGAGCGTCACGGCGAAGCCCTTCTTCGCGAGGTGCCACGCGGTCGACGCGCCCACGATTCCAGCGCCGACCACGACGACATGGCGACGCGCGCCATCGAGAAGCGAACCAGCGAACGGGGGGTGCGTCGTCACGGTCGCGGGAAGATAGCGGGAAAGGAACGAGGCGGACGCGCGTGCGCCCGCCTCGTGAACCTCGGTGTCAGGTGCGGCCGATCAGCCCTTCTTGACGGCGGCCTCGTACTCGGCGAGCACGGTGACGAGCTCGTCCTTCATGCGGCCGTCGCCCGCCTTCTCGATGGCCTTCTTCTGGAGCTCGATGGCGCGCAGGGTGTTGCCCATGCGGAACTCGACGCGGGCGAGCGTGTCGAGGATCGACGCGTCGTTCTCCTTCGTCAGCTCGACCGCGCGCGCCGCCGCCTTGTGGGCGATCGCGAGGTTCGGCTCGGCGACGCCGCCGTTCGGGTCGGCGATCGTCCAGGCGAGCGCGTTGAGCATCATCGGGTTGTCCTTCGCGTTCGCGAGGATCTCCTCGGCGATCGGCCACGCCTCGGCCTCGAGCTTCGCGGGGCCCGCGAGCACCTGGACGAGCGTCATGCGCAGGTCGTCGCTCGGACGCTTCGCGAGCTGCTCGCGCAGCGCCGCGAGGACCTCCGTGTAGTCGCCGCTCTGGCGCGCGGCGCGCATCGCCATCGAGATGGCGCGGCGGGCGGCGTCGGCCTCGCGGCGCGTGGCGAACTCGGTCTTCGCGGCCTCGATGTCCCAGCTGCCCGAAACGATCTTCTCGAGCGGCGCATCCATCGACATCGGGTGGCCGATCCACGCCACGCGGCCTTCGCCGTCGACGATGAAGGTGCACGGGATGCCCGACTGGCCTGCGGCCTCCATCCACGGGCGGCTCATCTTCTCGCGGTCGCCGACATAGGCGACGCGATAGCCCATGCCGTCGCCCTTGCCGTCGACGAACTCCTTCACCTTGGCGAACTTCGCCGCGTCATCGGGGCCGCGCTCGCTGGCGGCGACGCCCACGAAGCGGACATCGGGGTACTTCGCCTGCAGCTCGGTGAGATGCGGGATGGCCGCGATGCACGGGCCGCACCAGGTCGCCCAGAACTCCATGACATGCACGGTGCCCGACTCGAGCGACTCGAAGGGGGCGCCCTTCACCCAGCTGTCGACGCGGAACGCGGGTGCCTTGTCGCCGACCGAGAGCGGCGCGGGCGCCGCGGGGCGCTCCTGCGCTGCGGGCGACGCGGGCGCGATCTTCGTCGCAGGCACGGCGTCCTGCATGGGTGCGATCGGGAGGAGCGAGAGAACGGCCGCGAGCGAGAGCGTGGTCAGCATGGTCCTGGTGCCTTTCGTGCTGTGTGCGAGCGCACACTGTACACGCGGCCACCGCGATCGGCGCACGCTTTTGCACCGAAGGCGCGCAGGGGACCTACCGCAGCGCGGCTTCCACGGTGTTCCGAAGGAGCATGGCCACGGTCATCGGGCCGACGCCGCCCGGGACAGGGGAGATGTGGCCCGCGACCTCGCGCACCTCGTCGAAGCCGACATCGCCGACGGTGATCGACTTGCCGTCGGGGCCCGCGACGCGGTTGATGCCGACATCGATGACGACGGCGCCGGGCTTGACCATGTCGCCCTTGATGAGGCCCGGCACGCCTGCCGCGGCGACGAGGACATCCGCCGAGCGCGTGAGGTCGGCGATGCCGCGCGTGAACTTGTTCGTCGAGACGACGGTCGCCTCCGCGCGCATCAGGAGGACCGCGATCGGCTTGCCGACGATGTTCGAGGCGCCCACGATCACGCAGCGCGAGCCGCGCAGCTCGACGCCCGTCGACTCGATCATCTCGACCGCCGCGAGCGCCGTGCAGGGGACGAGGCTGCGGCGGCCGTAGACGACATTGCCGATGTTCGCGGGGTTGACGCCCTCGACATCCTTCTCGGGCGCGATGAGCGACTGGATGCGCTCGACATCGACGCCCGCGGGAAGCGGCAGATGCAGCATGATCGCGCGCACATCGTCCTCCGTGTTCAGGAGAAGGATGCGCCCCGCGATGTCGTCGTAGCCCGCGCCGTCGGGGAGCCTGTGCAGGCGATAGTCGATGCCGACCGCCGCGCAGGTCTTGGCCTGGTTCTCGGCGTAGATCGCGGCGGCGCGGTCGCTGCCGACGAGCACCGCGTCGAGCCGCACGGGCCGCCCCGCGGCCTTGATGCGCGCGACGAGGTTCTCGCGGACGCGCGCGCTGAGCTCCTTGCCGTCGATGATCCGCGCGGTCATCGCGCGCCTCCCGTGGCGCGTGCGTCGAACGCGGGCAGCGCGAGCTTGGCGAGCGCCTCCTCGTAGCGCGCGAGCGTCGCGGCGACGACATCGGCGGGGAGCTCGGGCCCAGGGGCCTCCTTGTTCCACGCGCCCGCCGCGACGAGCGCGAGGAGGTGGTTGCGCACGAACTGCTTGTCGTAGCTCTGCTGGTCGCGGCCGGGCGCGTAGTCGTCCGCGGGCCAGTAGCGCGACGAATCGGGCGTCAGGACCTCGTCGACGAGGATGAGCTCGTCTGTCGGGGCGCCGTCTGCGCCGAGCACGAACCCGAACTCGAACTTCGTGTCGGCGAGGATCACGCCGCGCGCGAGCGCATACTCGGCCGCGGCGGAGTAGATCGCGAGCGTGAGCGCGCGCAGCCGCTCCATGAGCCCGCGCCCGACGAGCTCGCACGCGCGCTCGAACGGAATGTTCTCGTCGTGGCCTTCCTCCGCCTTCGTCGCGGGCGTGAAGATCGGCTCGGGAAGCCGCGCGCACTGGGTGAGGCCCGCCGGAAGCGGGATGCCGCACACGGTGCCGTGCTTCTGATACTCGACCCAGCCGCTTCCCGCGAGGTAGCCGCGGGCGACGCACTCGATCGGCACGACCTTCGCCGCGCGGCAGAGCATCGAGCGGCCCGCGAGCATGGCCCGTTCCGCGTCGGAGAGGCCCGCGACCGACGAAAGGTCGGTGCCGAGCACATGGTCGCCGACAAGGCCGCGCGTCCTGAGGAACGCGAACCAGCCGAGGCTCATCGTGGTGAGGATCCGTCCCTTGCCCGGGACGGGCGTCGGCATCACCACATCGAACGCGCTGAGGCGGTCTGTGGCGACGATCAGGAGCGGCGACGCGGGGTCCGATGCGGTGCGGTAGACATCGCGCACCTTGCCCTGGCGCCTCCCGGGGAGCGAGAGGTCGGTGCGGAAGACGCCGTCGCGCGAGTCCGATGCTGAGGTGGTTGCGGAGGTCACGGCGGAGGTCGCGGCGGAGCTCGCCGCAGAACATGCAGGAATCGGAGAAGCCATCCGCAGGGAGAGTACACTTGAACGCGCCGCCGCGGGTCGCGGCGGACCTCGGGCGGCCGTGCGTCGCGCGCGGATCGTATTTTTCGAGAAGCACCGCCATCGCCCGCCCGATCCTGCGTTCCTCCCTTCGTTCCCGCCGTGCACCAGTTCCGCGTCCATGATCCGCTCGGCCCAGATCCGCGCTCGCCCGCCGTGCGCGGCGAAGGCGGCCAGCTGCAGTGGGACCTTTCCTCGTGCCACATCCTCGGGCCCGACGGCAGGCCCGCGCGCGGTGCGTTCAAGCAGATGAACGGTTCGATCTACGCCCGCCCCGCGAACGACATCCCCATCGGCCTCGCGCTCGTCGTCGATGTGGGCCCGCGCGGAAGGATGATGCTCCAGACCTGCTTCCTCCCCGCGCGGGAGCGGCCGTACGAGCTGTTCCTCGAGATCGCGCGGTGGCTCATCAAGCAGTTCGTCGAGGACTGCGAGACCTGGCAGATGTGGAACCCCGCGCTCGCGCAGGACGCGATCGAGCTGTGGGAGCGCGCGCGCGCCTCGTTCCGCGAGGCGCTGCGCTGCGACGACCCCGTGGAGGCCGAGCGCCTTGCGCGCCGGGCCGTGGCCGACGGCCTCGACGCTGGCGAGGCGCTCGCGGTCCATCACGCCGATCACCTCGTCTCGCGCCGCGCGCGCCGCAAGGCCGTCAGCGCCACCACGCTCGGCGTGTGCATCGACCCCGCCGTCGCACCGAACGCAGCGAGCGTCGCGGCGCTGCGCCGCTTCGATGTCGCGTGCGTGCGGACGCCGTGGCGCCTCATCGAGCCCGTCGAGGGGCGCGTCGACTTCGCGCCGATCGACGCGTGGGTGAAGGCCTGCCTCGCGGAGAGGAAGCCCGTCGTCCTCGGGCCGTTCGTCGACTTCGGCACGACCGACGGCGTGCCGCACGCGCTGCCGCCGCATGTCCTCGCCGCGCGCACGGACGCGAAGCGCATGCGCGAGCTCGTGTGGGCGCACGCGCGCATGCTCGCGGCGCGCTATGCGCGCACGACGCCGCTCGTCATCGCCGCGAGCGGCGCCAACTGCGCGGGCTGGCACGACGAGGGCATCGACCGCATGGTCGACCTCACCCGCAACGCCGTCGCCGCGGTGCGCGATGTCGCGCGCGAGGCGAAGATCGTGGTCGAGCTCCAGTCGCCCGCCGCGGAGAGCTGGCGCGGCACCAAGGGCACCGCGTGGCCGACCTCGTTCCTGCAGCGCCTCGTCGCCGAGAACCTCAACCTCGCCGCGGCGGGCGTGCGCATCACGCAGGGTGCGTCGGGCGACCCCGTGCGCGACCTCATGACGACCGCGGGGCTTCTCGACGGCTATGTCGGCCGCGAGCTTCCCGTCTTCGTCACGGGGTTCGGCGTCCCGAGCGCCGACGACGGCTCGGCGATCTCGTTCGCGCGCGGCGTGTGGACGCCGCGGCGCGCGCGCGATGCGGCCGCCGCTCCCGCCTCCGACCCTGCGCACGACGATGCGCCGCCCAAGTGGTCGCCGCGCACGCAGGCGGAGTGGGGCGGTTCGCTCTTCTCGATCATCCTCGCGCGCACCTTCCTCGAGGGCGCGTGGTGGTCGCGGCTCCAGGACGCATCCGACGGCCCCCGCGACGGCGTTTTGGATGCGCAGGGGCAGCCGAAGCCCGTCTTCGCGCGGCTTCTCGCGCTGCGCGAGCGGATCGAGCGCGACGCCAAGGCCGCGAAGTCGTCGAGGGCCGCGCGATGAGCGGCCCCGCGAGCATGGCGGACGGGCGTGCGCCTGCCGCATCCGGCCCCGCATCGCTCGCTGGTTTCGCGGCGTGGGCGGTCGTCGGCATCACCATCGCGGCCGCCGTGCTCGTCCGCGACGGCCGTGGCGATCGCGACATGTTGCCTGCGCCGCGCGTCGCACCGCCCGTTCATCGCGTCGATCTTGCGCTTGCGGGGCCCGACGAGATCGCGCTTCTTCCCGAGATCGGCCCGCGCCTCGCGGCCACGATCGTGGCCGACCGCGATGAGAACGGCCCGTTCGAATCCGTCGACGACCTGCTGCGGGTGCGCGGCATCGGCCCGGCGAAGCTTGCGCTTCTCGCGGAATGCGCCCGTGTCGGTGACGACGCGGAAGCGCGGGGCGCGCCATGAGCGCAGCGGAGAACCGCACGACCGGCGCCGCCGGCGTCGTCGACATCGAGTCCGCCATCGCGACGCTCGCCGGGCTCCATCTCGCGCCGCTCGTCGGACGAGCGCTTGCCCGCGGCGGAACCATTGCCGTCGAGGGCTCGGCGGGAAGCCTGCCGTCGTTCATCGTCGCCGCGGCCGTGCGGTCTCCCGCGCGCGCCGCCGCTGGCACCGTGCTTCTCGTCGTCGCGCATCTCGACGAGGCCGACGACGCGGTCGAGGAGCTGCGCGCGCTCGGCGTCGACGCCGTGCTCTTCCCTGCGATCGAGGTCCTCCCGGGCGAATCCGCCCCGAGCGCGGAACTCACCGTCGCGCGCCTCGCCGTCGTGCGCAGGCTTGCGGAGGGCGCCGCGCCCGCCGCGATCGTGGCGCCGTTCGCCGCGCTCATGCAGGCCGTGCCCGAGCCGGATCGACTGCCGAGGCTCGTGCGCACGCTTCGCGCTGGAATGCGCGTCTCTTCCACCGAGCTCGTGACATGGCTCGTCGACGGAGGCTATGCGCGCGTCGACGCGGTCGAGTCGCCCGGCGAGGTCGCGGTGCGCGGCGGCATCGTCGATGTCTGTCCGCCCGGCGGCGGCGCGCCCGTCAGGCTCGACTTCTTCGGCGACGAGATCGAGCGCATCTTCGAGATCGACCTCGCCACGCAGGCCTCCGACCGCCGCATCGACTCGGTCGAGCTCGTCGCCGTCGAGCTCGACGCCGTCCTCGGCGACGCGAAGACGGGGAAGGGCGCGCGGCCGCTTGCGGACGGGCTCCCCGACGGGTCGGTCGTCGTCCTCGCGGAGATGTCGGAGATCCTCGAGCAGGCGCGCGCCTACTGGGACCGCGTGCGCGACGGGCGCGGCGTCTACGCGCCGCCCGCGACCCTGACCGCGCTTGCGCGTCGCGCGGCCGCGGTGCTCGAGCTCCACGCGTTCGGTTCCGCCGGCGGCGGCGCGGGCGTCGAGCGCCTCGGCGCGCGCGTTTTGCCCGCGTTCGACGAGGACGCGCACCGCGCGGCGGGCGAGTTCGCGGCGCTTTCCGCTGGTGCCGCCGCGCGCGCGATCTTCTGCGAGAGCGACGCGGAGCGCGCGCGCATGAGCGACATCCTCGCGCGTCACCTCCCCGTCGGCGAGGTGCCGCGGCCCGTCGCGCATCTCGCGCGCGGCTTCGCGATCGGCGAGGGCGCGGACGCCGTCGTCCTCGTGCCCGCGTCGGAACTCCTCCACCGCGCGCCCGTGCGGCGCCGCGGCAGGTCGCTCGCGGGAGGCCGCGCCAAGGACGCGTTCCTCGCCTTCGAGCCGGGCGACTATGTCGTCCACCGCGACCACGGCATCGCGCGATTCGTGGGCCTGCAGCTGCTGTCGCCGGACGGCGACCGCGCGGCCGACCGCAGCGCAGCGCAGGAGTTCCTCACGCTCGAGTTCGACCAGGGCGCGAAGATCCATGTGCCTGCGTCGCGCATCGAGCTCGTGCAGCGCTATGTGGGCGCGGGCGGCACGCGGCCGAAGCTGTCGACCCTCGGCGGGCGCCGCTGGAAGAAGGCGAAGGAGGAGGCCGAGGAGAGCGCGCGCGACTTCGCGGGCGAGCTCCTGCGCGTCCAGGCCGCGCGCGCGGCGACGAAGGGCATCGCCTATCCCGCCGACAGCGACTGGCAGCGCGAGTTCGAGGCGCAGTTTCCCTACGAGGAGACGGAGGACCAGCTCACCGCGATCGGCGCGACCAAGCGCGACATGGAGCGCGCGCGGCCGATGGACCGCCTCGTCTGCGGCGATGTCGGCTTCGGCAAGACGGAGATCGCGATCCGCGCGGCGTTCAAGGCGGTCGACGCCGGCAAGCAGGTCGCTGTCCTCGTGCCGACGACCGTCCTCTGCGAGCAGCATGAGCGCAGCTTCCGCGACCGTTTCCGCGGATATCCCTTCCGCGTCGAGAGCGTGAGCCGCTTCAAGAGCGACGCCGAGCAGCGCGCCACGCTCGACGCGCTCGCGCGCGGCGAGGTCGATGTCATCATCGGCACGCACCGGCTCCTGTCGAAGGATGTCGTCTTCAAGGACCTCGGGCTCGTCGTCGTCGACGAGGAGCAGCGATTCGGCGTCGAGCACAAGCAGCGGCTGCTCGAGTTCCGCGTGACGGCCGATGTCCTCACGCTCTCCGCGACGCCGATCCCGCGCACGCTGCACATGTCGATGCTCGGCCTGCGCGACATCAGCTCGCTCACGACCGCGCCCGCCGACCGCCGCGCGATCGTCACCGAGGTGATTCCCCACAACGAGCGCCGCATCCAGCAGGCGCTCCAGCGCGAGCTTGCGCGCGAGGGGCAGGTCTTCTTCGTCCACAACAGGATCAGCGACCTCTTCACCGTCGCCGACGACATCCAGCGCCTCGCGCCCGGCGCGCGCATCGCGGTCGGCCACGGCCAGATGCCGCCGAAGGAGCTCGAGGACGCGATGCTCCGCTTCATGCGCCGCGACGCGGACATCCTCGTCTCGACCACGATCATCGAGTCGGGCATCGACATCCCGACCGCGAACACGATGATCATCAACAACGCGCACATGTTCGGCCTCGCCGAGCTCCACCAGCTGCGCGGCCGCGTCGGGCGCTGGAAGCACCGCGCCTACTGCTACCTCGTGCTGCCGAAGGACCGCCCCGTGCGCGAGGAGGCGCTGAAGCGGCTGCACGCCCTCGAGGAGTTCTCCATGCTCGGCGCGGGCTTCCGCATCGCGATGCGCGACCTCGAGATCCGCGGCGCCGGCAACCTCCTCGGCGAGGAGCAGAGCGGCCATATCGCGGCGGTCGGCTACGAGATGTACTGCCACCTCCTCGAGCAGGCGGTGGCGGCGCTCTCGAACGCCGTGAAGGTCACCCCGCTCGACACCGTCGTCGACATCGGCCTCGGCGGCAGCGTCCCCAAGGCGTGGATCCCGAGCGACGCCCGCCGCATGGAGGCGTATCGCCGCATCGGACAGGCCGACACGCTGGCGGCCCTGTCGAAGGTCGCCGCCGACCTCGAGAGCGCCTACGGCGAGCCGCCCGCCGCGACGCGCGAGCTCCTCGAGCTCGCGGAGATCCGCCTCCGCGCGGCCACGCTCGGCATCCGCACCCTCGTGCGCAAGGAGCAGGATGTGATCCTCCGCACCACGCGCCCGCGCGACCTCGAGGCGCTCTTCGCAGGGGTGCAGGGCGTCGTGCGCGTGGTCGGGTCGCCCGACGACGCGGGCCTCACCGATGTCTACTTCCGCCCGCCCAAGGGCTTCCTCGAGCCGAAGTCGCTCTCGGCCGTCCTGCGAAAGCGGCTTGCTGTCTGAGCATGACGGGAACGGGGAAAATGCTGCGACACCTGTCGGGGCGGAGCCGATACATTCCACCGCCGCGGGCGAGGAGCGCCCGAGCACGGCGCCTGCATAGGCGCGCATCAAGCGTTGACGGAAAGTGAACTCTCCAAGGATGGAACCCATGCCCGCCACAGCCACGACCCGACGCGAAGTCCTCCCGCAGACCCGTCGTTCCGTCACCCACAAGTTCGCGATCAACGGCCACGAGGGCTACCTCAGCATCGGTCTCTTCGAGGACGGCCGCCCGGGCGAGATCTTCATCAAGATGTCGAAGGAGGGCTCGACGCTCTCGGGGCTCATCCAAGGCTTCTGCCGCGCGTTCAGCCTCTGCCTTCAGCACGGACTCCCCATCGAGGAGGCGTGCGAGCGCTTCCGCGGCATGCGCTTCGAGCCGATGGGCGCGACCTCGAATCCCGAGATCCCGGAGTGCTCGAGCATCCTCGACTATGTCGCGCGCTACCTGCAGTCCGAGTTCTGCGAGTCGCGCTGACGGCGAGCATGCCGGCGTCGGTTCCCGCCCGCGGCGCAGGAGATGCCAGGTCCACACGAAGAACGCCCCGACCAGATGGCCGGGGCGTTTCTTCTTTGCTCGGGTACCCGAGGGTGGAGCGCCTCACAGGCGCGTCACCCGAGGTTCACTGGGCGGCGGCCTTCGGCTTGCCGCGGCGAGGGCCCTTGGCTTCCTCGACGGCGTCCTCGGCCTCCGAGGCCTCGACGGCTGCAGCTGCGGCCTCCTCGGCCTCCTTCTGCGCCTGGAGCATCTCGAGGGCGCGGTCTGCGGCGACATCGATCGAGATGTCGGCGCGGAGGTCCTTCTCGAACTGGATCGTGCAGGTGTAGCTGCCGATGCGGCGGAAGGGGTTCGCAAGGCGCACGGCGCGCATGTCGACGGCATAGCCCGCCGCGACGAGCGCATCCGCGATGTCGCGCTGCGTGATCGAACCGTAGAGAACGCCCTGGTCGTTGCAGCTGCGGACAAGCTTGATGGTGATGCCCTCGAGCTTGGTGATCGTCTCCTCGCGGAGCTTGCGCTGGGCCGCGAGCTCGGCGAGCGCCTTCGCGCGGGCTTCCTTCAGCGCCTCGACCTTGGCCTCGGTCGGGTGCTCGGCGAGCGCGTGGGGGAGCAGGTAGTTGCGGGCGAAGCCAGCGCGCACCTTGACGATGTCGCCGACGATGCCGAGGTTCTCGACATTGCGAAGAAGAAGCAGTTCAACAGGTCGTGCCATGGGTCGCTGTCCTGGGGCGTCGGGCCCCGTGAGTTAGGACGCGGTCGACCAACGCGGTCGAGGGCGCCCAACGAGTGGCGAGCCGCGCAGTATGGACGAAACCCGCCGCAAAGGGAAGGGGCGGCTCGGGTGCGGCGCGGCCGACCCGGGGGGGCAAGGCGCGGCGGAGGGCGGCCCGCGCAGCGTGTCGGGGCACGACCGAAAAAATGTTGCCGAAAAACTCCCAAGCGCGGGCAGGATGCCCGAAGACCCGTATAGAATCCGAACATCGGCCGCGGGGCGCCGCGCCCGACAATCCGAACGCTCGCAGGATGCGGGTGAAGAGAAGCAGGGGCGCGGTTCGCCCGTCCGGTTCTCGCTGGGTGCGAAACCTGTCGGCAACGCCAGCGGTCTTTCGAATCGGATATCAAGCGTCGCACGGGAAGAGAGCGAAACGAACTCGGTCGTTGCGAGAACAGCCGCGGCCGCCAACCTGAAGGAGACGAACGATGGCCAGCTACAACAAGGTCCTTCTCATGGGCAACCTCACCCGCGATGTGCAGCTCAAGAGCACTTCAGGCGGGCAGTCGGTCGCCGAGATCGGGCTTGCGCTCAACCGCAAGTACAAGACGAAGGACGGCCAGGACCGCGAAGAGGTCACCTATGTCGACTGCGAGTGCTGGGGTCCTCGCGCCGAGGTGATCAGCAAGTACTTCTCGAAGGGCAAGCCGATCTTCATCGAGGGGCGCCTCAAGCTCGACACCTGGGAGGACAAGGACGGCCAGAAGCGCTCGAAGCTCCGCGTCGTCGTCGATGACTTCCAGTTCGTCGGTGGCGGTGGCGCAGGCGGCGGTGGCGGCGGCGGAGGCGGCGGCGACTACAGCCGCGAAGACTCCGGTGGCTACGCCCCGTCCCGCTCCTCGGGCGGAGGCGGTGGCGGCGGCCGCGGCCACTCTGGCATTCAGGAAGACGAGATCCCGTTCGTGGTTTGAGTGCGCGCAACTGGCGGGCGGGCGCGGCTCTGCCGCGCGTCGCTCGCTTTTGCTCGCTTCGGTACTGGGCGGTGTTTGAGCGCTCGCCGCGTGTTTGAGCGCGCGCAACTGGCGGGCGGGCGCGGCTCTGCCGCGCGTCGCTCGCCTTTGCTCGCTTCGGTGCAGGAACGGATTTGAGCGCTCAAGGCGCCTTGAGGCGCTCGCCGCTGCGGCGACTTGCTTGGGCGCTTCGGAAGGCACGGATGCCCTTCGACGAAGTCCGAGGAAGAGATGGCGTCGGCGGTCGGCTCCCAGATCCGCGGTTTCGGGGATCACGTTCTCTTGCAGCCCTCGGATGGGCGTTTCCGGGTTTGAGCCCGCGCGAGTGACGCTCGACGGGGGGGCAAAAACGCAGCCGCCCGCGCGAAAGCGCGGGCGGCCATGCGTTCAGTTGCCTCGATCCGTCGTCGCGGTCACTCCGCGTCGGCGGTCTCGACGACCTCGGCGGGCGTCTCCCCGGCGACCGGCTGCGTCTTGCGCAGCGCGATCTCGTCGGCGAGCTGCTGGCGGCCCTCCATCGCGGCCATCTGCTCGGGGGCGAGGTGGTCCGCCCGCACGATCATCGAGCGGAGGAGCCGCTCGCTCAGGCGCGCGTCGCGCTCGATCTGCGCGAGCTTGCGCGCCTCGCAGCGGAAGTAGGTGAGGAAGTAGACGCCGCGCTTGTTGCCCTTGATGTCGTAGGCGAGGCGGCGCTCGTCCCACTTGCAGAGGCTGATGAGCTCGGCCTCGCCCTTGGAGAGGATCTCGGTGATGTGGTCGACGGCGCCCTGGAGGTCCGCGGCGACCGTCTGCGGGAAGAGGAACATGCCTTCGTAGGCGTGGGTTCGGGTTTCAGACATGGTGTTGGTCCAATCTTGAGGCCCTGCTCCGTCGGAGCGAGGCTGGTTCTTTCAGTTCTGCGCCTCTGGCAGCGTGCCAGGGGCGTCCTTCTTGCGTGGCGCAGGCCGCGGGGACTTGTCCTCGGGCTTGCGGTTGAAACGGTTCATCGCCTCGACGAGTCCTCGCGAGATCCAGCACTCCGCCGCCTCCGCCGCGGTCGAGACCGCCGCGTCGACGAGGGGCTGCTGGTCCTCGCGGAACCGCCCGAGCACATAGTCCCGCTGCGGAATCCGGCCAGGCGGGTCGATTCCGATGCGGCACCGCGCGTAGCGGTTCGTGCCGAGCTTCGCCTCGATGTCCGCCAGTCCGTTGTGTCCGCCCGCGCTTCCGTCGCCGCGCAGCCTGATGCTGCCGCAGGGAAGGGCGATGTCGTCGACGAGGACGAGGAGATCGTTCGAGGGGTCGAGCTTGAAGAAGCGCACGGCCTCCGAGACGGTGGATCCCGAGAGGTTCATGTAGGTGACGGGCTTGAGAAGGAGAACCTTCTCGCCGCCCGACTCCCCCTCGAGCGCGAGCGCCTGGAAGCGCGCGCGTGGCGTCTGGGATGCGTCGCACACGCGGCGCGCAAGGCGATCGATCCCATCGAACCCGACGTTGTGCCGGGTGCGCTGGTACTCGAGGCCTGGGTTGCCGAGTCCGACGACGATCTTCATGGCGCGTTCCATCGAGAGGCCGCGCGCCGTCCCATGGGGGACGGGCGTGCTTACTTCTTCTCCTCCTTCTTCTCGGCGGCAGGGGCGGCTGCAGGAGCCGCGGCCTCGGCGCTCGCCTCTTCCTTCAGGATCTGGAGACGCGCGACGACCGCGTGCGGATCCCCGGCCAGCTCGACGCCGGCGGGAAGCTTCAGGTCGGCGGCGGTGAAGGTCTCGCCCGTCATCGTGGTCATGTCGGCGCGGACATGCTCGGGGATGTCGCGCACCTTGCAGCGGACGAGAATGTCGTTGAGCTCGTGGACGACGACGACGCCGGACTTCTTCGCCGCATCGGGCGCGCCGAAGAACTCGAGGCTGACGGTCACGGTGACGACCTCCTCGAGGTTCACGCGCGCGAGATCCATGTGGATCACATCGTCGCCCATGAAGCCGAACTGAAGGTCCTTGACGAGGCAGGTCTCGGTGCCCGAGCCCTCGATCTCGAGGTTCATCACATGCAGGCCCTTCTTGAGGGCGGTGATCGTGATCTTCTCGTCGACATGGACCGCGAGCGGATCGCTTCCGTGTCCGTAGATCACGGCGGGGAGGCGGCCCGACGCGCGAAGGCGCTTCGAGTATCGGCTGCCGAGTCGGTCGCGACGCGCGGCCTGGATGGTGGGGACTTCCTTTGACATGGTGTGCTCCGAAAGTGGAATGGGGTGAACGGGGATATGGAAATCAGCGCTTCGCGCCGCCGCTGACGCGGAAGAGCGCGGAGATCGACTGGTCGTGGTGGATGCGGTGGATGGCCTCGCCGAGGAGCGAGGCCACGGTCAGGACCTCGAGCTTGCCATCGAGCGCGCGCGTGCGCTGGCCACAGGGAATCGTGTCGGTGACGACCACCCTGGAGATCGGGCTCTCGGCGAGGCGCTGCATGGCGAGGCCGACGAGGACGGGGTGCGTGCACGCCGCGATCACGTCCTTCGCGCCGCGCTCGACGACGAGCTTGGCCGCCTCGCAGACCGTGCCCGCGGTCGAGATCATGTCGTCGAACATCAGGACCGTGCGGCCCTCGACATCGCCGATGAGGTTCTTGACGACGACCTTCGAGCCGGACTGGCGCCGCTTGTCGATGATCGCGAGGTCGCACTCGAGCAGGTTCGCGAACATGTTCGCGACCTTCACATTGCCGACGTCGGGCGAGACGACCACGATCTCGCCGAGCGTCGGTCGAATCCTGAGGAAGTGCTCCGCGAAGACGGGCGAGGCGCTGATGTGGTCGACGGGAATGTCGAAGAAGCCCTGGATCTGCGCGGCGTGGAGGTCCATGCACAGCACGCGGTCGACGCCCGCCGCGACGATCAGGTTGGCGACGAGCTTGGCCGTGATCGGCACGCGCCCCTCGTCCTTGCGGTCCTGGCGCGCATATCCGTAGTAGGGGATCACCGCGGTGATGCGCTTCGCGCTCGCGCGGCGGAGGCAGTCGATGAAGACCAGCAGCTCCATCAGGTTGTCGTTGACGGGCTCGCAGGTCGAGAGCACGACATACACATCGCGGCCGCGCACATCCTCGTCGACCTTGACCATGGTCTCGCCGTCGGGGAAGCGCGTCACGCTGCCGAGGCCGAGCGGAAGCTCGAGGTGGGCGCAGATCCCGGCGGCGAGATCGCGGGTGCTGGTGCCGCCGAAGACCTTGAGATGGTCGCGATCCGAGGAGCTCATCGTGGGGTTCCCGAGGTTGAGGCTGCGCGGCGACGGAGGATGGCGTCGA
Source organism: uncultured Klebsiella sp. (assembly GCA_964393015.1). Lineage (GTDB taxonomy): Bacteria > Planctomycetota > Phycisphaerae > Phycisphaerales > SM1A02 > QWPT01. The sequence goes on along the minus strand of CAYMSD010000006.1, from coordinate 49,763 downwards.
CCTCCGCAAGCTGCGCCGGATCGTTGATCGAGAGGACATCCTCGGGCGGCACCGCGTCGACGGCGGCGACGGTTCGCCCCGACTCGCGGAGGATCCCGAACACGTCCGTGATGTAGTACTCGCCGCTCGCGTTCTTGTCCGTCACCTTCGAGAGGGCGTCGAACAGGTCGTCGGCGCGGAAGCAGTAGTAGCTCGGGTTGATCTCCCTGATCGCCCGCTCCGCTTCGGTCGCGTCCTTCTGCTCGACGATGCGCTCGAGGCGGCCTGCAGCGCCGCGCACGATCCTGCCGTATCCCTGCGGGTTCTCGATCACGCTCGTCGCGAGCGTCGCGGCGGCGCGCTCGCCCCTGTGAAGCGCGAGGAGCGTCAGCAGCGTGTCGGCTCGGATCAGCGGCCCGTCGCCGCAGAGCACGAACGCGTCGGTGCCGGCGGCGTCCTGCTCGAGGCTCGGCTTCGCCATCATCACGGCGTGGCCCGTGCCGAGCTGCTTCTCCTGCAGTGCGAAATCGACATCGGCCGCTCCCTCGAACTCGGCGCGCACGAGCTCGGCGCCGTGGCCGATCACGAGAACGATCTTCGTTGCGCCAGCGGCGCGCGCCGCATCGACGACCCAGTGCACCATCGGCCGCCCCATGACGGGGTGCATGACCTTGGGCAGGTCGGACTGCATGCGCGTGCCCTTGCCGGCGGCGAGGATCACGGCGACGAGGCCGCGGCTTGAACTGGATGGATGGTTCTGCATCTCGGCGCGCGCGCGCCGCTGCGACAAGTTCGAGAGAGCCGAGACCTGAACTGGCCCGCTTGGATTCGAACCAAGACTAAATGGACCAAAACCACTTGTGCTACCATTACACCACGGGCCAAAACTCGGTCAGGCAACGATGAGATCGGCTGCAGGAGCCGCGTTCATGCATTGACTTCGGTCGATTGGTCGGGCAGGGCCGGCTCGGACGCCTGTCGCTGCGGACGCTTCCTCGTGTCTGGGTGCGCTGCGCGGGCGCAGTGCACGGGACTCTCGACGCCGCGTCGCCACCATGGCTGACGCGTCCGCGGCGAGGTCCGAACGAGGATCCAAGCGCGCGGCCTGTTCCTTCGAGGCTGGGGCACCGGCGAGGCCGCGTTGGTGCTCCATGCGAGGCCTGCGGGTGCAGTCCTCGACGGCCCATCTGTGAAGGGTCGAGGAGGATACCGCGGCCCGGGTCGCGCTTCAACGGCCGCCTTCGTCAAATGCGCAGGGGGGTGGGTCGCGCGCTCCGCCGTCCGAGAACGGGGTTGCTACGCTCCGCCCCATGTCCGAGCCGCACGCGCAGCAACCGCATCACGCCAAGCAACTGGTCTCCCTCGATCCCGCGACGGGCGAGCCCGTCGGAAGCCTGCCCGTGGCTCCGCTCGATTCGATTCCGCGGCTCGTCTTCGAGGCGCGCAACGCGCAGCGGGGGTGGGGTGCGCTCTCGCACGCGCAGCGCGCGGAAGTCCTCCGCCCGGCCGCCGCGCGTCTCAAGGCGGAGGCGAGGCGGCTCGGGGCGCTCGCCTCGCGAGAGATGGGGAAGCCGCTGCAGGAGGCGATCGGCGAAGCGAACTACTGCGCCGACGGCTTCGCAGGCGAACTCGACGAGATCGTGGCGGCGCTCTCCGACGTCGTGCGCGAGGACGGGCGGCTGACGAGCGTCCTTCGCCACGCGCCGCTCGGAGTCTGCGCCGCGATCACCCCGTGGAACTTCCCGATCCTCATGCCGCACCAGTCGGTGCTGCCCGCGCTTGTCGCGGGCAACACCGTGCTCCTGAAGCCGAGCGAGGAGACGAGCCTCGTCGCGTGCGAGTACGCGAGGATCCTCAACGAGTTCCTTCCGGCGGGCGTGCTGACCCCCGTGTTCGGCGACGGCGCGCAGGGGCGCGCGCTCGTCCTCGCCGATGTCAACCTCATCGTCTTCACGGGCTCGCGCGAGACGGGCAAGAAGATCCTCGGCGACGCGGGGCCAGGCCTCAAGCGCGTGATCCTCGAGCTCGGCGGCAAGGACCCGCTCGTGGTGCTCGACGACGCGGATCTCGACGCCGCCGCCGCGTTCGCCGTGCGGAACAGCTTCCGCAACGCGGGGCAGGTCTGCGTGAGCACCGAGCGCATCTACGTCGATGCGCGGATTCACGGGGAATTCCTGCAGAAGATGATCGAGCGCACCGCGGCCCTCCGGCAGGGAGACCCCGCCGAGCCCGGCGTCGGCGTCGGGCCGATGGTGAACGCGCGGCAGAAGGCGAAGGTCGTTGCGCAGATCGAGGACGCCGTGCGCGCGGGCGCGCGCGTGGCGGCGGGAGGCGAACCGCGCGCTGGAAACTTCGTCGCGCCGACCATCCTCGTCGATGTGGATCACTCGATGGAGATCATGCGGGAGGAGACCTTCGGGCCCGTCGCGTGCGTTCAGTCGTTCACGACGGTCGACGAGGCCGTCCGACTCGCGAACGACACGCCGTTCGGTCTCGGCGCCGCTGTCTTCGGCGCGGATGCAGCGCGCGCGGCCGAGGTCGCGGCGCGCATCGAGGCGGGCATGGTCGGCGTCAACGGCGGCTGTGGTGGTGCAGACGGGAGCCCGTGGGTCGGCATGAAGGAATCGGGCTACGGCTTCCATTCGGGGCCGGAGGGCCACAGGCAGTTCGCGCAGGTCCGCGTGATCTCGCGGCCGCGCGCCGCGCCGGCCACGGCCTGATTCCGGCGGACGAAAGAGGAGCGCTGCGATGTACTACTACGCGGGGCGCGCGAACAGACTTGATCCCGACACGGTGCTGGCCGCCTACGCGCGCGGCCTGTTCGCGATGGGCGAGGCGGATGGCTCCGTGCATTGGCTCGTCTCCGACCCGCGGTTCGTCCTGCCGATCGGGGGGCTGCATGTGCCGAGGTCGCTTGCCAGGGCCGCGCGGAGGTCGCCCTTCGAGCTTCGCGTGGACAGTGCGTTCCGCCGCGTCATGGAGCTCTGCGCCGAGGATCGCGGCGGCGCCAACCTGAACTGGATCGCGCCGCGGATGATCGATGTCTACACCGAGCTCCACGAGGCGGGATTCGCGCACTCCGTGGAGGCCTGGCGGGGCGGTGTGCTGGTCGGAGGCCTCTACGGCGTCGCCCTCGGCGGCGCGTTCTTCGGCGAAAGCATGTTCAGCCGACTCGACCTCGGCGGCTCGAACGCCTCGAAACTGTGTCTTCTCGAGCTCGACCGCCGCCTGCATATGGGCGGGTACGCGCTGCTCGACAGCCAGGAGCGGAACGAGCACATGTCGCAGTTTGGGGGAGAGGAGCTCCCCTTCGACCTCTACCTCCTGCGGCTCGAGTCGGCGATTGAACGGGAGATCGACCCGGCCGCATGGCGGCCCCGCTGAGGGGTGGGCCGCGGTCGATGCGACGACGGGCATTCTCAGCCCGCCACCTCGCCGACAGAGGCCGACGGTCGCGTTGAATTGCCCCTAGGAAGGCGGGAGGCTTTATGTTATTGGACTTGTTGCGGAGGCCAAAGTCGAAAATCTCTCGCACTCCTCCTTGACTGCCTTGCTTCCCGTGCCACTCTCGGAAGTGGAGTGTCGGAAATGGGGCGTCCAGCCAGCTGGGCAGCCCGTTGTGCAACTGGTGCGCTTGCGTTGATGGCCAATGTTCCGAGGCCTACGCGAGTTCCCAGACGGTTCAAAGGGTGTGCTTGGCATCGTTGGCAGCGCAGTAACGGCGAGTCCTTCCGTTCCAAGAGGACTCGACGCTCGAGTGTTCCGCGGAGTTGAGAGCTGAAATCTGAGAGCCGAGAGCACGAGGATCACCGCCTTCGAGGCCTGGATCCAACGCCCACGGTGTCCGACCGGCAAGCTTCTCAAGTTCGATTGCGGTGCGTCGAGCGGACCCGGACTGAGGTCTGCAGCGGGCTGGTCGTGCGTGGGTTGTGTTCGCGGTGCGTGTCCTGTTCCCGGCTTCGTGGGCTCCCAAGGCTCCAAGCCACATCCCTTCCGGAGAGAGTCATGAGCCCCATTTCGGGTGTCCTTTCGGCATTTGGTGCCGTTGCCGTGCTCGGTGCATCCACCGCTTCGGCATCGGTCATCACGTTCACCCAGCAGTTCGTCTGGGAGTTCTACGTCAACAACGCCGGTGCGTCGATCTTCGTCGAGGACTTCAACGGTCTCGCCGATGGCTTCTACCCCGACCCGTTCAACGCGACCACGGGGCCCGTGAGCTGGAGCGCGAGCGCGGCCGGCGGGCTCTACGTCGACGGCGGTGTCTTCTCCACGAACAACCCCACCGCGCTGACCTTCTCGTTCGGCGCGGGCGTGCAGGGTGTCGGCGGAAACTTCTTCGCCACCGACATCGGCTTCAATGTCGTTCCTGCCATCGTCACGCTGGGTCTGGCGGACGGCACGAGCTATGTCGGGTTCGTCGACAGCAGCGCTGCGTTCACGGGCTTCTACTCGAACGGCGCCGCTGTGACTTCTGTCACGGTCTCGGCAGCTCCGCTCGCTGGTGGCGACAACGTGTACCCGACCGTCGACAACCTGCGCTTCGCGTTCGTGCCCGCGCCCGGCGCCATCGCGCTGCTCGGCCTCGCCGGCCTCGCGGGTTCTCGTCGCCGCCGCTGATCTCGCCGGCCGGTCTGAACGGACTTCATCGCAACCTACAGGACCTCGCCTCGGCGGGGTCCTGTGCTTTTGTCCCATACGCGCTCTTTTGCTGACTTCAAGGCTGTGAGTTACGCGGTCGTTCCGCGAGCGCGGTGGCCGGGAAACCTGTGCATCTGCGCGGAAATCGATGCGCGCAGCTTGCAGATCGCGCGACTCGTTGCAGACTCCGAGTCGGAGTTGAGGTCAAAGGGCCGTGCTTGGTCACGGGCTGTTCGGTTGTCGACCTCCTCCCGCTTGCATCCCTGTGCGGCCGGAGAATCGTCCCGAATCGGGCAGGTTCCGGGTGTTCCCTCGGTGAGGGGCGTTCGGAAACCTCGCTGCAGGGTGCTGCAGAGCCTGGTGTCCGCCGATGGGTTCCGTCGCCTGGCCTTGGGCGTCGAATTCCCGGTGCGCGTGCGTGTGCGTCAGATCGTTTGGCAGCTTCCGATCCCTCACGGAGAGAAACATGTTCCGGACTTCCGCGGTGTGTGCAGCCGTCACGACGGCCCTCGTCTTCGCCTCGAGCGCCTCGGCCTCGATCACGGTCTTCAACAACCAGGCGCTCTACAACCTCGCCACGGCGGGCTACGTTCGCGCGGTCGAGGACTTCAACGACTACAGCGGCTCCTACACGAGCCCGCTCATCGGCACGGCGGGTGATGTGACCTGGTCGGCCTCGTCGAGCAACGGCTTCGAGGCCGTGAACGGCGGCCTGTCGACGGCGCTCCCCGGATCCATGACGATCCAGTTCAGCGGCCCCGCCATCTACGGCGTCTTCGGCAACTTCTTCGGCACCGACATCTCCGACAACATCGTGTCGGGTCTCGTGCAGGTGACCCTCGCCGATGGCACCGGCTCGCTCATCTTCGTCGAGGATCCGAATGTCTTCTTCGGCTTCGTCTCGACCGGCCTCGCGATCACGAGCATCGAGGTGACGGCGAACGAACTCGCGAACGGCCTGCCCGTCCTCCGCGCGAGCGTCGACAACCTTGGCTTCGACTATGTCCCGGCTCCCGGCGCCGTCGCGCTGCTCGGGCTCGCGGGCCTCGTCGGCCGTCGTCGCCGCTGATCGGATCAGACAGACTTCACAGGCGGGCTCCCGTACGAGAGCGGGAGCCCGCCGTTCTTTTTGCGCGCGCGGGCCCTTGTCCTTCGATAGATCGCGGGATTGGACAGCTGGCGCTTTCTGTTGCTTGGACCTTTCTGTTCCTTGGACTTCGTCCAAGGGCACCCGTGCGTGCCGAAGCACAAGCAGGAGCCGCCGCAGCGGCGACCGCTCGAACCCAGCGCGTGCCGGGCAGGCCTTGGATTCACTCCAAGGCCTGACCACCAGAGGGAGCCGCCGCAGCGGCGACCGCTCAAACATTGAAGAGGAAGTGCGTGATGTCCCCGTCATGCATCACATACGACTTGCCTTCCGCGCGCAGCTTTCCTGCCTCGCGGATGGCCTTCTCGCTGCCGAGCTGCTCGAGGTCGGCGAGCGAGAAGATCTCGGCACGGATGAAGCCGCGCTCGAAGTCGCTGTGGATCACGCCCGCGGCCTGCGGGGCGGTGAAGCCCTTGTGGATCGTCCACGCGCGGATCTCCTTCTCGCCCGCGGTGAAGTAGCTCTGGAGGCCGAGGAGGTCGTACGCGGCGCGGATGACCGCGTTGAGCGCGGGCTCCTTCATGCCCATCGACTCGAGCATCTCGTTGCGGTCGGCCTCGGGGAGCTCCGCGAGCTCGGACTCGATCTTGGCGCAGACGACGACGACATTGCCGCCTGTCGTCCCGGCGTGCTCGCGCACCTTGGAGACCAGCGGGCCTTCCGCGCCGATCTGCGCCTCGTCGACATTCGCGACATAGAGGGTCGGCTTCGCCGTGATCATGCCGAGGGTCTTGAGGACCTTGGCCTCGTCGCCCTCGAACCTCAGCGAACGGATCGGATTGCTCGCGTTCAGGCACTCGAAGCAGCGCTCGAGCACGCCGAGTCGGAGCACCGCCTCCTTGTCGCCCGACTTCGCGTTGCGGCGCGCCTTGTCGAGCGAGCCCTCGACGACCTGGAGGTCCGCCAGGAGAAGCTCGGTCTCGATCGTGCCGATGTCGCGCAGCGGGTCGACGGTTCCGTCGACATGGGTGATGTCGGGGTCCTCGAAGCAGCGCACGACATGGAGCACGGCGTCGACCTCGCGGATATGCGAGAGGAACTTGTTGCCGAGGCCTTCGCCCGTCGACGCGCCCTTGACGATTCCCGCGATGTCGACGAGGCGCACGGCTGCGGGGATGACCTTCTGGGTCTTGATGTGCCTCTGGATCCGCTGCAGGCGGTCGTCGGGGACGCTCACCACGCCGACATTCGGCTCGATGGTGCAGAAGGGGTAGTTGGCGGCCTCGATTCCCGCCGCGGTGAGGGCGTTGAAGAGGGTGCTCTTGCCGACATTGGGGAGACCGACGATGCCTGCTTCCATGGTGAATCCTTGCGAAGGTCCGAAGGGCGGGGATGGTAGCCGACCGTGGGGCGCGCCGTGCGCGTTTGCGTACGATGCCCGCCTATGTCCCGCGTCGATGGTGTGTCGTTCTCAGTTGGTCTGTCCGCCTTGCTCGCGCTGCTTGCGGCGCATGCGTCGCTTGCGCAGGACGGGGCGCCCAAGGGCCCTCCGCCGAGCCCTGTGCGGGTGGCCGAACTGCGCGAGGAGGAGCTTGCCCCGCGGAGAAAGGTCTTCGGAGAGCTTCGCTCGGCGCGGCGCACGACGGTGGCCGCCGAGGAGTCGGGCATCGTGCGGGAGATGCTCGTGCGCGAGGGTGGGTCTGCGGAGGCGGGCGCCGTGGTCGCGCGGCTCGACGGGACGCGGCTTGCGCTCGAGCGGGGGATTCTCGACGCCAGCATGTCGGTGGCGCGGGCAAGCCTGGTGGAGCGCGAACTCGGCGTGCAGCGCGCGGAGCGTGATCTCGAGCTCCTGCGGCGCGCGGCCGCGCAGGGGGGCACGAATCCGCGCGAGCTCGCCGATGCCGAGAGCGATCTCGCGGTGGCTCGGGCGCAGGTGTCGCAGGCGCAGGCGTCGATCGCCGCGATCGAGCGGCAGATCGGACTTCTCTCGCAACGGATCGCGGACCTCGAGGTGCGCGCCCCGTTCGCGGGCACCGTGACGCTTCGGCATGCCGAGGCGGGCGCGTTCATCGCGGAGGGCGGCGCAGTCGTCGATCTTTCCGAGACCGCGCGGCTCGAGGGCTGGTTCGATGTGCCGCAGGAGCTCTACTCCGCGGCGGTCGAGCTTGCGACGCGCGCATCGGGTGGCGTGGGCGCGATCGAGATCCGAACCGCGACGGGCGCTGCCGTCGCGGCTGGCGCGCTTCGCGTGATTCCCGAGATCGACCAGCGTGCCCGCACCTTCCACGCGGTGGTGGGCGTCGACAACGCAGCGGGTGCATTCGCGCCCGGCCTCGCGCTCGAGGCGTTCGTGCCGCAGGGAGCGCCGCAGCGCTGGATGATCGTCCCGAAGGATGCGCTCGTCTATCAGGGCACCGCGGCGAGCGTCTATCTCGTCGACGGCGGCGTCGCGCGGCCCGTTCCCGTGCGCGTGGCGTTCCCGACGGGCGACTTCGTCGCGATCGATCATGCAGCGGCCATCGTGGCGGGGCTGCGGCCCGGCGCCGCCGTGGTCGTCGAGGGCAACGAGCGGCTGATGCCGATGTCGCCGGTCGTGCCGCTCGCAGGCGAGCGGTCGAACGCGGAGGGCGCGAAGTGAAGCTCGTCGAGGGAAGCGTCCGACAGCCTGTGACGGTCGTCGTCTGCATCGTGCTCGTGATGCTCGCGGGGTTCCTCGCGCTGCGAAGGCTGCCGATCCAGCTGACGCCCACCGTGTCGAGCACGGTCGTGAGCGTGTCGACCTTCTGGGAGGGCGCGAGCCCGTCGGAGGTCGAGCGATCGATCGTGGAGAAGCAGGAGGAGAAGCTGCAGGGGGTCGCCAACCTCGTGCAGATGACGAGCGTGTCGAGCCAGAACTCCGGTCGCGTGCGGCTCGAGTTCGCGGTGGGAACCGACCCTGACGACGCAGTGCGCGAGGTGAGCGACAAGCTTCGGCAGGTGCAGTCGTACCCGCCGAACGTCGACCAGCCCGTCGTCGAGGCGAGCGACCCCGAGAACCGCGACTACATCTCGTGGATCGTGCTCGAGGGCGGCGCGGGCGCGGTCGGCCCCGATGGTCAGCCGTTCGACATCCGAACGCTCCAGGACTTCGCGGAGGACCGCGTCAAGCCGAGGCTCGAACGCGTCCCGGGCGTGTCCGAGGTCGGCGTGCTCGGCGGCCGCGAGCGCGAGCTTCAGGTGCGCTTCGAGGCGGAGCGCCTGGCGCAGCGTGGGCTCGTGGTCGACGATCTCGTGTCCGCGCTCGTGTCGGCGAACCGCAACGCGAGCGCAGGCACGGTGCGCGAGGCGAAGAGCGAGGTCGCCGTGCGCGCGGTCGGCCAGTTCGAGTCTCCCGAGGCGGTCGGCGCCGTCGTGGTCGCGATGCAGGGGGGGCGCGCGGTGCGCGTCTCCGATCTCGCCGACGTCGTCGTCACCTACAAGAAGCCGACGGGCTTCGTGCGCAGCTCGGGCGCGCCTGTCATCGCCATCAACGTGCAGCAGGAGGTCGGCTCCAACATCGTCGAGGTGATGCGCGGCGTGCGCGCCGCGATCGAGCAGCTGAACGCGGAGGGCGGCGTGCTGGCGACCGAGAGCGCGCGGCGCGGATTTGCGCAGCCGCTTTCCCTGCGGATGGTCTACGACCAGACGACCTACATCGACGACGCGCTCGAGCTCGTGCGCACGAACATCTGGCAGGGCGGGCTTCTCGCGCTTCTCGTCCTGTTCGCGTTCCTGCGCTCGTGGCGCGCGCTCCTCATCATCGGCGTGTCGATTCCGATCTCGATCGTCGGCACGGTGGTGGTGCTGCTCGCGCTCGGTCGGACCGTGAACGTGATCAGCCTCGCCGGGCTCGCCTTCGCGGTCGGGATGCTCGTGGACAACTCGATCGTCGTCCTCGAGAACATCTGGCGTCACATGGAGCGCGGGAAGACCCCCATGCGCGCGGCGATCGACGCCACGACGGAGGTCTGGGGCGCAGTGCTCGCCTCGACGATGACGACGGTGGTGGTGTTCGTTCCGATCCTCCTGATCGAGGACGAGGTGGGCCAGCTCTTCCGCGACATCGCCATCGCATTGTCGGTGTCGGTCGCGCTCTCGATGATCGTGTCGATCACGGTCGTGCCGACCGCCGCATCTCGGCTCCTCAGGCCCCATGGCGCGGCCAGGACGGCGTCGCTTGCGCGCGGGCCGATCGAGCGGCTCTCGACCTTCGTGGCACGCACCATCTTCCGCGCCACGCGCTTCCGCGCGGTCGCGCTCGGCGTGGTCGCGGTGCTCACGGCGCTCTCGGTCGGCGGAAGCATGACGCTCGTCCCGCCGCAGGACTATCTCCCGCGCGGAAACCGCAATCTCGTGTTCGGCCTGATCCTCGCGCCCCCGGGAACGAGCCTCGACCAGCAGGAGACGATGGCGCGGCGCATCGAGGACGGCATCCGGCCGTACTGGGAGGCAGGGCGGCTTCCCGTCGGCTCGCCCGAGCGGGCGCGCGCCGAGGAGGGCTTGCCGAAGGTGCCCGTGGCGCCGTGGATGCAGTGGAAGGTCGGCCCCGAGATCCAGCCAGGCGCCGTCGAGAACTACTTCGTGGTCAGCTTTCCCGGCGCGATGTTCCATGGCGGCGTGTCCGCGGACCCCGCGCGCGCGGGCGCGAACGAGTATCTCCTCAACCATGTGACGCGCCCCGAGGTGCTCCCGGGTTCGCTCGCCTTCGCGTTCCAGGTGCCGCTCTTCCGCACGGGAGGTTCGTCGGGAAGCGCCGTGCGCGTCGACTTCATGGGCGACGACCTCGACGCTGTCACGATGGCGGCGGGCGGTGCGTTCGGACGCTTCATGGGCCGGTTCGGCCCGGGGTCCGTGCAGCCTGATCCGCCGAGCTTCAACATCCCCGGCCCCGAGGTGCGGCTTGCGCCCGATCACCGCGCGATCGCCGAGGCGGGGCTCTCGCCCGCGCAGTTCGCGACGGCCGTGCTTGCCGCCGGCGACGGCGCGATCGTGGGCGAGTATCGCCTCGGCGGCGAGTCGATCGACATGAAGGTCGTCGACGGCAGGGCGGCCGAGGCCGCCGCGACCGGGGTCTCGCGCGATCTCGGCACGCTTTCCGATGTTCCCGTGGCGACGCCTGCGGGCAGGACCGTGGTTCTCGGTGCGTTGGCCATGGCCGAGCGAGGCACCGCGCCGTCTCAGATCAACCATGTCGATCGCCAGCGCGCCGTGAGCCTGCAGGTGACGCCTCCGCCCACGATGTCGCTCGACGAGGCGATCCAGGGGATCGACGAGGAGCTTTCGGCCGCCCGGGAGGCGGGCGTGGTCCCTCCCGCCGTGCGCACGGAGGTCGCGGGCAGCGCGAGCAAGCTCGCCTCGATCCGCACGACGCTTCTCGGCGACGGATCGTTCGCGGGTCTTCTCGCAAGCTCGATGTTCCTCGCGCTGCTGGTGTGCTATCTCGTGATGGTGGTGCTCTTCCAGAGCTTCACCCTGCCGCTTGTCATCCTCTTCAGCGTTCCGCTTGCCTGCGTCGGCGGATTCGCCGCGCTCTTCGCGGTCTTCCTCTGGAGCATGACCGAGCCGCTCATGCCCATGCAGACGCTTGATGTGCTCACCATGCTCGGGTTCGTCGTCCTGATCGGCGTCGTGGTCAACAACGCGATCCTGATCGTGCATCAGGCACGGAACTTCATGCGCGGCGAGGGCGACGAGGTGCCTTCGGACCTTGCGTTCCGCGGGCTGCGCGGCGCACCGGAGGCCGTGCAAGGCAAGGGTCTTCCCGCGCGCGCCGCGATCGCGGAGAGCGTGCGTACGCGCGTGCGTCCGATCCTGATGTCGAGCCTGACGAGCTGCGCGGGCCTCCTGCCGCTGATCCTCGCGCCGGGCGCGGGAAGCGAGCTCTATCGCGGGCTCGCTGCGGTCGTCGCGGGCGGGCTGCTGGTGTCGTCGATCTTCACCATCGTGCTCGTGCCGCTCCTGATGTC
>CAYMSD010000006.1:0-37975 GCA_964393015.1 uncultured Klebsiella sp. | reverse complement strand
GGCTCGTCGTTGTAGGCGACATGGATGAAGGACCAGCTGTCGCCGGCGACGCGGCCGTCGATCGTGAAGGCGACATCGCGGCCCGACGGCGCGAAGCGGATCGCCCGACGCACATCGGCGTCATCGGCCATGCGGAACGCGGGGTGGGCCCGGCGCAGCTCGATGAGTCCGCGCGTGAACTCGTAGATGTCCCTGTACTCGGTCTTGCGCGACCAGCCGAAGTCGTTGATCTCGTCGCCCGCGTCGTAGCTGTTGTGGTTGCCCTGCTTCGTGCGCGCGAACTCGCAGCCGCCGTGGAGGAACGGGATTCCCTGGCTCGTGAGCACCACGCCGATCGCGAGCTTCTGCATCATGCGCCGCGTCGCGTCGCCGAGCGAGGGCTGCGTCTTCGCGATCTTGTCCCAGAGCACGAGGTTGTCGTGCGCGCTCGTGTAGTTGATCGTCTCGGTCGGTTCCTGCGTGAAGTCGTCGATCGCGCCCGCGACGCCGCGGCGGATCGCGTCGACATCGCCGCCCGCCCCCGTCGCGAAGCCGATCGCCGTGCCGTCGAGGTCGCCTCGGATCGCGTTGCGCAGGTGGTCGTTGAACACGGCGATCGGCAGGCCCTTCTGCGCGCCCTTTCCGAAGTGGATCGGCCCGCCGCCCGTCCACGGCTCGCCGTAGAGCGTGGCGTCGGGGCGGATCGCCTTCGCGCGCTCGCAGACGGCGCGCACGGTCTCGGGCTTGTGGCAGCCGAGGAGATCGAAGCGGAAGCCGTCGATGCGGTACTCCTCGAGCCAGTGCGCCACGCTGTCGACGATGTACTTGCGCGCCATCGGGCGCTCGTCGGCGAATCCGTTGCCCGTGCCCGAGTCGTTGGTCAGGCGGCCTGCGGGCGTGGTGCGGAAGAAGTAGTAGGGCGCGGGCGCGCCGAACGGCGAGAAGAGCGAGCCGTCCGAGGTGTGGTTGTAGACGACATCGAGGATGACGCGGATGTCGTTCCGGTGGAGCGAGGCGACGGCCGCGCGGAGGTCGCGGATCGCGCTGAAGGGATCCTGCGGGTTCGTCGCGTAGTTCGACTCGGGCACATTGAAGAGCGTGGTCCAGTAGCCCCAGTTGTATTCGTCGACCTTCGCGGTGAAGTCGTGGATCGGAAGGAGGTGCACGGCGGTCACGCCGAGTTCCCTGAGATGCGCGAGGCCCGTGACGGGGCCGTCGCCCGACGGCGTTCCCGCGTGCACGAGACCGAGGTAGGTGCCGCGCACGCCGTCCGCGACATTCGGACAGCGCTGCGTGAAGTCGCGCACATGGATCTCGTAGATGATCTCGTCGGTCGGCTGCGCGAGCTTCGGCTGCGGCGAAGTCGCGAAGCCATCGGGCTCGAGGCGCGAGAGATCCGCGACCACGGTGCGGCTGCTGTCCGCGTTCGCCGCGAAGCCCCACATGTCGGGCACCTCGCGCGCGACGCCGTAGTTCGTGAAGCGGTAGCGGTACTCGACGCCGTGAAGGTCGCCCGGGACGGTTGTCCGCCAGATGCCCTTCTCGCCGCGGGTGAGCGCGATGGTGCGGGTCGGCGCAGGTGCGCCGCGCGGCTCGAAGACCAGCAGTTCGACGGAGTCGGAGACGGGAGACCAGGTGGCGAACTCCGTCTTCTCGGGCGAACAGAACGCGCCGAACCGTTCGCCGAGCGGCGAGAAGGCGGCCGACTCGAGCACACCGCGCGCGTAGACCGCGACGGGCGCGATGTCTGCGAGCGCGCGGTCCGCGGCGGCCTTCGGGTCGAAGCGGAGCATGAGCTGCGCGACATCGGCCGGGTCGACCTTGCGCGCGAGTTCGATCGTGAGCAGGCGGTCGCCCTCGACGGACTTGATGCGCTCCGTGCGCGCGGGGTCGCGGCGGTCGAACACCTCGATCGCGCGCCGCTCCGTGCGCTCGAGGGGCCGCGAGAGCGCGAGCGTGATCGTGCGGTCGCCGTCGAGGAATGCGCCCTCGATGCGCAGGCTGAGATCGACCTTCGACGGGTCGGTCGTGAAGCCGCCCTCGCCCGAGTTCACCCAGATCTCGGTGACGGCGCCCTTCTTCAGCTCGACGAAGCGGTCCTGGTCGAAGTCCTTCTCCTCCCAGTTTCCGCGTCGGATGAGGAAGCCCGCGCGCTGCGGGGTCTTCGCGAACGGCACGATCGCGTAGCGCCCGAAGGCGTCCTCGCCCCCGAAGTTCGACTGGGCGCCGTCGCCCCCCTCGGGCCAGACCCACAGGTTCCAGCCCGCGTAGTCCTTGGCGGGGCGGTGGTAGTGGACGACGAGCAGCGATTCCGCGGGCTGGCCGCCGACGGAGTACTCGCGTACCTTGAGCTTCCCGGCGAGGGAAGGGAAGTCCTTCGATTGCGCGGCAGCGTGCGCCTGTGCGCAGGGCAGCGCTGCGAGGGTGGCGAGCAGAATGGCAGCGATCAGGACGAGGCGTTGAACGATCCGCATGGGGTCGAGTGTATCGCCCGACTTCCCGCGGGCTGCGGTACGCTCTCTCCATGAACGACGCATCGACTCCGTTCGGCAAGCGGCCCGCCGTGGTGCAGGGCGCGGTGCTCTCCGAGATCGCGGCCAAGGTTGACGCGCTCGCAGGAATGGATGCCGCGGCCGCCGGCCCGCACTGGGGCGCGCTGCACAAGCTGCTTCTCAAGGCGAAGGTCGACCCGCACGCCATCATGCGCCTGGTGACGGCACGCGATGCGGCGCAGGCCGCGCTCATGCTGCGTTGGCTCAAGGGCGAGGAGGTCGAGGTCGCCGCGCCCGTGGTGGCGGAGGCCCCGAAAGTCGACCCCGATGTGATGAAGGCCGCGATGAAGGCCTTCCGCAAGCGGCTCAAGTTCGCGCGGCTCGACGCGGAGAGCCGCCTCGGCGTCCGGCCCACGACGACGGGCAAGAAGGCCGAGATCGACGCGATCATCGCCCCAAGCGACTACCCGCGCTCGGTGTGGGAAGCGCTCGTCGCGGCAGGGCGCCTGCGCCGCGAGGGCGGGGGGTTCTACGCGCTGGTGGACGAGGGCGACCCCGACGCCTAGGTTGGGAGTCGCTATTCTGCAGGCACGTCTACAAATGGTATCGAGGAGAATCAGGTGAACGTGACACGTGACCAAGTGCTTGAGGCGATCCGCGAGATCATTCAGACCGATCTGAAGTTTGCGGGCATCGAGATCAACGATGATCTCGAACTCGTCGGCGGAGGACTCGGGCTCGACTCGCTCGATCTTCTGATGCTCGTCACAGGGATCGAGAAGCGCTTCGGCCACAAGATCCCGCAGAAGAAGCTGAACCGCGACACCATGGGAACGGTCGGTCGCTTCGCGGACTTCGCGTTCGCCGAACTGTCTGCCGTCGGACGATGAACGACTTCATCGCCCAGTTGCCGCATCGCGCGCCGTTCTCGTTTGTCAGCGAGGTCGTCTCCTTTCAAGGCGGCGTCCTGCAGGCGGTTTGGAAGGTGCGTGGTGACGAGGACTTTCTGCGCGGCCACTTCCCGAGCGATCCCATCGTTCCCGGCGTGCTGGTTCTTGAGGCGCTCGCGCAGGCGGCCGGAATCCACCTGCTCGCACTCGAGGCTGGGATGCAGTCCGACGAGGAACAGCGCGGCGGGCGGCAATCGTCGAAGGCTCCCCGTGCGGGCATGCTCGTTCAATCGGAGATCCGTTTCCGTCGCCCCGTGCGTCCGCCCGCGCGGGTCGAACTCTCGGCGCGCTCAGAAGGTGGCATGGGAGCGCTCTATCGATTCACGGTCGAAGCGCGGGAGGGCGGCGCGCTGGTCGCGAACGGTTCGTTGGTGCTCGCGCTCGGTGGCTGAGCGCCTTGGGAAGTGCAGCGCAGTCGGTGCGCCATCACGCCCGGCCCATGGCGTTCCGGAAGGCGTGCAGCGCGCCGGTGGCCGTGGCGCGCAGGCCGCCTGAGAGCGAGGCGAACGTCGCATCGACCGCGCGCACGACGGCATCGGACTGTGCTTCGTCGATCACAAGCGGTGGCGTGAACTTCAGCAGATTGGTGTGGCTGTCGGTCACTTGGCACAGGACGCCATGCGTCTCGAGGAGTTCCATCGCAAACGACTGCCCGAAGGCGAGTTGCTCGAGCGAGCCGAGGAGCGGCAGCCTTGCGGCAATCTTCTCGGTCGCTGATTTCCGAAGAGGTATGCCGATGATGAGTCCTCGGCCGCGCACCTCTTCCGCCGCGCCGTGCCGCGCGATCGACTCGCGGAACCCGTCCGCCATGCGCGCGCCGAGCGCGCGTGCCCGGTCGGAGAGACGCTCGCGATCGTGGATCTCGAGCGTCATGAGCCCCGCCGTCATCGCAAGGACGCCGCCTTGGAAGGTCGACGCGTGTACGAGCGCCCGCGACATCGAGTCGAAGGTCTTGGACCAGACGTCGTCGCGGACGAGAGTTGCCCCGACGGGGACATAACCGCCCGCGAGCGCCTTTGAGAGAACGACCATGTCGGGCCGACAGCCAGGGTCATGCTCAAGCGCGAGGAACTTGCCTGTCCGTCCGATTCCGGTCTGGACCTCGTCGACCACGAACTGCGTGCCGTGGCGCGCCGCAAGTCGCGACGCTTCGGCGAGGTAGCCTGGCTGCGCTTCCAGGCAGGTCTTGCCCTGGACGGGCTCGACAAGGAAAGCGGCGAAACGCCTGGTCGAGAGTGCGCGTTCGAGCGCGGTGAGATCGTTAAAGGGGATGCACTCCGACTCCCCGAGCGTTCCGAAGCCATCGCGAAGCTTTGGATTCCCGTTCGCGGCAAGCGATCCGAGCGTCAGCCCATGGAAGGCGAGGTCGCAGTGAAGGACGGCGCTTCTCCCGGTCGCGCGTCGCGCGAGCTTCAGCGCGCACTCGATCGCCTCCGTTCCCGAGTTTGAGAAGAACACGCGCGAGAGCCCGCCGGGCACGCGCTCGGACAGTCGGCGCGCGAGAAGGGCGGCGAGGGGGTTGCGTTCGAACTGCACCCAGTTCGGCTGCCCGCTGCTCAGTGCGTCGGTCAGCGCCGCGACCATGTCTGGATGCGCGCGCCCGATGCCGTGCACCGCATAGCCCGCGATACAGTCGATGTACTCGCGACCATCTTCGTCGAAGATCAGGGCGCCTTGCGCCGAGCGCCACGCGCGGTCGAATCCGATGAGTCGCAGCATCCGCGCAAACGCGGGGTTGCCATGCTCGGAGTAGTTGGTATCGACACCGTCTCGAGCCTCCTCGAGCAGACGGGCGAAGTCATGTCGCGGCTCGGGCATTGACGTAGAATAGTCGAATGCGACTCGTGGCCATCGTGCCGACCTACCGCAACCTCGCGACCTTGCCCGACGTGGTCGGGAGCCTCGAGCGGAGCGGCGTTCCGACCATCGTGATCGACGACGGTTCCGGCGACGGAACGGCGCAGTGGCTCGAGCAGTGGGCGCGCAACCCGGCCGCCCAGGGCATGCCGGCGACGCGGTGGTGCGAGATCCTGCCGCGAAACGGCGGCAAGGGCGCTGCGCTCGAACTGGGGTTATCGCTCGCACGTAGGCTCGGCTTCGAGGCTGCGCTGACGGTCGATGCCGATGCGCAGCATCTGAACGAGGACGCGCTGCGCATCGCGGCACTGCGTGCGCCGGATGTGCTGGTGGTGGGGGCACGGCAGGAGCTGGTGGAAGGCTATCCGCCGAGAAGCCTCTTCGGTCGGCGGCTGTGGGCGCTTGGAGTGCGTTCGCTCACCGGCCTTGGCGTCGCCGATCCGATCTGCGGGCTTCGGGTCTATCCCCTCGCGGCGACGGAGTCGGTATCGGTGCGCGCGGGTCGCTATGCGTGGGAGGAGGAGTTCCTCGTGCGCGCCGCCTGGGCAGGTGTCGAGATCCGCGAGGAGACCATCACCACTGTCTACCAGCGCGCAGGAGTGCGCGTGACACACTTCGTAGGTCGCGACTGGCTCGAGGGATTCACGGCGTGGGCATGGCTTGCCTTGCTCCGCGTGACCTTGGCGGTGCGCTGTGAATCCCCGCGTGGTCCGCTCGTGCGGCGCGATCGCTCGTGGCGGCGAGTCCTCGGCTGTGCGATCGCGGTTGCAACGCTCGTCGGCGCCGCTCTTCCGCCGGCCGTCGCGCTCCCGCTTGCGGCATGGCTCGCGTGGCGATTGCACGCGCCCGCTGTCTGTGCAGTGCTGCTGACGGCGCTCGCGGCACTCGCCACTTGGGCTGGATTCGGGTGGTTTGTAGCGATCCTCGCACTCCCGCTTGCAATCATTGGCGCGAAAGCGGCGCGACCCCTCTGTAGCAGCTGAAGACGCCAAGTTCGAGAAGATGGCGCGTTCCCACGAAGCCCGAGCGCTCGAGCGCCTCGACGATGCGCGGAGGTCGGGCGGCGTCGCGAACGGTGTCGGCCCAGTACTGCATCATTGGGAACGTCGACGGCTTCCCGCTGGCCACCACGCCGACTGCAGGGACGACCCAGCGCATGGCGGCGTCGAACGACTCGCGTAGACCGATGGTCTCGGGACGCGTGACCTCGAAGATGACGATCTTCCCGCCGGGCCGCAGCACGCGGACTGCCTCGCGGAACGCCAGCATGAGATCCTCGATGTGGCGGAGCATGTAGCTCATCGACACCGAGTCGAACGAGGCATCCGGGAAGGGGAGATGCTCTGCGCGACCTTCGACCGTCTCGCGCACGCCGCGCCGCTTCGCGACCTCGAGCATGCCAGTGCTCGGGTCGAGCGCGACCACGCGCCCCTCGGCGCCCACAATGTCCTGCGCGAGCCAGGCGCACAGCCCGGTGCCGCTACCGACGTCGAGGTGATGCGAACCGGGGCGAACGCCCGCGTTCAGCAGCATGCGGCGACGGTACCAGCGCCCGGTGCGCAGGAAGGCCGCGCCGCTCGAGTTGTCGTAGCCGCGCGCCGTCTCATCGAAGAGCTGCTTCGTGTAGCGCTCGCGGTCATCGCGCGCCTCGAGTCCGCGTGGGCGGCGGACGACTGGGGGAATGGGGGTTCGTGCGGAGGTCGCCGAGGCGAGTGAACCCTGCGAAGGATGTTCGCGGAGCAACTTGCCGCTCGCGGTCTTGGGAAGGCAGTCCACGATGATGAGGCTCCTGGGTGATGCGTGTTGCGCGATGTGAGGTGAGAGATGGGCGCGAATCTGGTCGAGGGTCGGCGCGGGCGCGCCGGAGCGCAGTTCCACCCTCACGCCGACGCGATGAAGTGCGGGCCCTGCGGCGATCGGATGCACCAAGGCACGCCGGACGGCGGGATGACGCTCGAGGACTTCCTCGATCTCGAGCGGGTTGACCTTCAGCCCGCCGACGTCAAAGACGAGCTTTGATCGGCCGACGATGCAAAAACCCCCGCCCCCGATCCGCTTGCCGAGGTCGCCGGTGTGGAACCAGCCGTCCGAGGTGATGGAGCGGATTGCGCCGGTCTCGTCGAGGCTTCCAAGCGGCAGGTTCCGTCCTCCGATGAGGATCTCGCCGTCCGCGCCGGCCGGACAGTGGGGCGAGGGCTGAAGCCGTACCTCGACGCCTGCGACCGGTCGGCCGCCGTCGCCGCGGTCAAGCCAGATGGTGCCGACTTCGCTTGCTCCGTAGAGATCGACGATCCTACCGACCCGCTCCTCGAAGGCGTCGCGCACGACATGGGGGAGAAGGCTCCCCGCCGAGACCGCGAGGCGGAGGCGCGGCGCTACGGGCGCTGCGCCTGCGATCGCTGCGGCTGCGACCGGGATCGTCGGCAGCACGGTTGCACCGCTCTCGAGCGCGGCACTCGCGCGCTCGACGTTGAACGACTTGAGCGCGCGCACCGATGCGCCGGCGAGGATCGGACCGAGCAGCGCGTGCTCGAAGCCGTACGCATGCGACATGGGGAGGAACGAGGCGACGAGATCGTCCTGGAGGCAGAGTTCCTCGTCGACGAGCGTCCGTGCGATCGAGTCGACCATCTCGCCCGAGCGGACCACGAACCGCGACTGGCCGGTGGTGCCAGAGGAGAGGAGCGTGACGCCCGCGGACGCCTGCACGGCGGATGCGGGAGCGCGTGCCGCGCGCAGGTCGCGGAGGGCCCGCTCGTCGATGCGCAGGTGGTCTGTGCCAAGGTGCGCGACAAGCCGCGACTCGACAATGCCCGGGGTCGGACAGGGGAGGAGTACGACGAGCCGGCCGCTCCCGGCCGCCGCGAGGCAGGCGACCCAGAGGTCCCGGCCCGAGGGGAGCGAGATGGCGATCTTGGCGTCGATCGACGTGCGCGACATGATCGCAGCGCGCAGGCATGCGGCGTCGTTCGCGACTTCCGACCACGAGGTCCATGCGCCGTCTTCGGCTGCGATCGCGCCCACGCTGGGGCGTTCGCGCGCGTGCCGTTCGATCGCCTCGAGCAGGAGGTTCATGCCTTGAGTGCCAGGGGTTCGGCAGCGTGGAGCTGCATCGGTGCCGCTTCAGTGGACGGCGCGGACAGCGAGATCCGGAACGGGCGGATCCGGTTGGTGAACGGTCGGACGCGCTGCAGCGCGCAGAGTCCGCGAAGCGTCTGGCAGCGCAGGGCAACGCCGACGGGGATCTCGTCGATCTCGCCGGCCAGCATGGTGATGAACGCGCGCTCGAGCGACTTCGTTCGGTGCGGCGAGAAGAGGAGATCGCGGAAGCCCGGGTCGTAGAAGCCCTCGACGAGGCTGAATGCCCTGTCCGTGATTCGCTTCATCCAGGCGTTGTGCCGAGCGATCTCGACGCTTGGCGGCGCGCCGCGGGAAAGCCGGATCACGCCGTTCGCGGCCTGCTCGGCGCCGAGAAGGCCAAGGGTCAGCCCCGTCGACCAGACCGGGTCGAGGAACGCAGCGGCGTCGCCGATGAGGAAGTGTCCGTTGCCGGCGAAGGGATCGCACCGGTAGGTGAAGTCAGAGATGACACGGTTCTTCTCGGGACCGACCGCGTTCGCCATGCGCTCCTTGAGGAGCGGCGTCCGCTCGATCGCCCAGCGCAAGCGGTCGTTCGGCGGGACGTCGAGATTGCGGTGCAGGCTCTCGCGGGCGACGAACCCGAGGCTTGTGCGCGTCGCGTCGAGCGGGATCATCCAGAACCAGCCTTCGTCGGCGACGGTGAGGGCGAAGCAGTTCTGCCCTCGGCCGCTTGGCCGGACGACGCCTTCGAAATGCTCGAAGTAGGCGACGTTGCGGAGGAACGAGTGGAAGCGCCGTTGGCCGAGCGTTTGACCGAGGGTCGTCGCCTGGCCGCTGGCGTCGATCATCCAACGCGCGTGGAACTCGCCCTGCTCGGTGTCCACGGTGACGTGACCGTTGTCCAGTCGCGGAACGTCCCTGATGGCGCACGAGGTGAGGACCTCCGCCCCGGTCTCGCGCGCCGTTTCCATCATCATCTTGTCCAGATGGATGCGCGCCATGTTGAACGTCTCCTTGTCGCCGTCGCCGAAGACGTCGCGGAAGAAGAAGTACTGCGGACCGTAGCGCGAGTCGCCGAGCGAGATCTCGACACCGACCTTGCGGGCATGTGGAAGGGCGAGGCACTTGTCGAGCACGCGGAGACGGCGGAACGCGCGCTTGGTGCGTGGCAGGAAGCTCTCGCCGATGCGGAAGCGGGGGAACTCGCCGCGGTCGAGCACGAGCACATCCAGGCCCGCACGGGCCATCTCGATAGCGGCGGCGCTTCCGGCTGGGCCGGCGCCGATCACGATGCAGTCACGCATGCGGCTTGGCAACATGGCAGATTCCCTCGATCTCGACCAGGAGTTCGCGGCGGCAGAGCGGTGCGTGCAGCACCCGCTCTAGTCCGCGGCCGAACGCCTCGGTTGCGAGTGCCTGAACCCTTTCAAGGTGCGCAGCGTCGCGCACGTAGATCTGAAGCGAGCGCCAGCGTCCGTCGCCGCCACCGGCATCTGAGAGAGTCGCGAGGTTTGCGAGCGTCTCCTCGAACTGCGCGTCAATGCTATCGAGATGAAGCGAATCCTCGCCGACGACCGACGCGGTTCCGGAAGCAAGCAGGAGCATCGGGGTGCGCGTCGCGCGCACGAAAGTCGGGGGGGTCGGGCCGAAGCGCTGCGAGTAGTTCCACGCCGGCCGCTGTCGCGGATTCTCGACAGCGGAGAACGGCTCATCGGTCGCGAGCGCATGCACCACGAGATCAGTCCCGGCGTGGCCGACGCAGGTGCCTGCCGGGACGACCTGCACCACATGGGCAAGCGCGCGATAGGCCTCGGAGCGCCCGGCGTTGAAGCGCATGTATCGCTCGAACTCGTCGCCATCATGGTCGGTCGGGCGCGGAAGGAACGCCCAGACGCGGCACGGGGCAGCGCCGAGTTGCTCTAGCACGGCGCGGAACGCGCGGCTGCTGATCGCCGTGATCTCGGCGCCACGCGCTCCGTCGATCGGGAGACAGGCCGACGCCGTTCGCGCGTCTCCGGTGGCACGCGACGCGACCCACGACGGGAGATCGGCGACGATCTCGCCAGTCGCGATCCAGTTCACCGCCGTGACCATCGGTCGTTTGGGAGTTTCCGAGACGAAGGAGCCCATTCGGGGTTAAATCCTACCAAAGGAGTGGCGTTGCTCAAACCAATTCACGGCGCAAATGCCGCAGTGAATCAACCGATTTCCGCCGTCCATCGAGCCCCGTGCGGGTCGGATGCGGCCAGGATCCATGGATCGGCGCCCGCCAGCGGCCGAGAGCGCCTCGCGAGGAGCGCGGCGATCGGCGAGGCCGCTCCGAGTTCGGCGCGCGAACCGACCGGAACCGCAGCCGGCGGCGCATCGATCGCGTCAAGCGGGGAGCGCGAGGTGATGATCGCGGCTGCGGGTGCGCCTGCGGTGTTCGGCAGATGGGTCGGATTGATCAGGCCGCGCCAGGCGTCTCGCCGTCGGCCGGCCTCGACGGAGGACGTCGTGCCGCGCACGGCGCCGACGACGGTTCCGTGCCATGTGTCGGCTGCCGCGTTCGCTTGCGTCCCCGACGCGCGCTCGACGAGCACGGCGATGGCGGCGGAGTTCTGCTCGACGGTGGTTCCGGCGCAGCGCTCGAGAACGCGACGAACGATCGGGTGGGCCTCCTCGGACGCCACCACGATGGCGCGTTCCCACTCGCCGGTCGCGATGCGCGCCTGCGCGAGGAGCAGTGCCTCGAGCGCTGCGGTTCGGCGGCCGATCACGCTGATGGTGGGGGCTCGGATGCCGAAGGCGAGCGAGCACTGCGCGCTGCCGATGTTGGGAACGCTCTCCGCGAAGAGCATCGGATTCGCCAGATCGATGCCCGAGCGAATGAGGTCGCGGTAGTAGCGCTCAGTGAAGTCGGCGGCGCCGCACCAGTTCGCCGCGATGAGCGGGATGTCCCTCACATCCTCGCCCGCGAGCGAGGCCGACTCGATGAGATCCCGGACCGCGCCGATCATCAGCCGCGGAAGTAGAGCGAGGCGACGGGCGCGCGCGCGATCGACAAGCGGCGCGAGGATCGCCTCGTCGAAGTCAGGCCACGGCTCGGTGGAGTCGTCCTCGGCCATAAGACGCTCGGTGCCGCGACCAAGCGGCGAGACGGCGCCGACGGCGGTGATCGCGAGGCGTACGCCGCTCGAGATGCGCGCATCGGGAGAACTTTCGCCGCGACCCGCGCCCGTCGTCGGCAGGCTGCCGTCTGCGCCTGGGCGCCGGATCCGTGTCGCTGCGTTGGCGCCGCCGAAACCGGCGGAGAGCGCGACGATGTCCCGCGGCGTCGTGCGGGCGGGTGCACCCTCGAGTAGCCTGAGCTCCGGGAACTGCTCGCGATCACGGCCGCGACCAGCGGAGGATGGCATGAAGCCTGACTCCGCGCATCCAATGGCGGCTGCGAGTTCGAGCGCGCCCGCAGCGCCGAGGGGGTGCCCGAAGCGACTCTTCAGCGCGGCCACCGGAACCTCGGGCATCCGTGCTCCGAATGTCTGCCGATACGCGAGATACTCCGCGGCGTCGTTGCCGGGTGTTCCGGTCGCGTGGGCGATGAGGAGTTCTGGCAATGCGGGAATCGAACTCCCAGGATCTACAGAGATAGCTTGGTCGCCGCAGCCCGCCTCGCGCAGCGCTTGCGCAGCGCCGGCCCCTTCTGGGTGCGGTTGGGTGAGGTGATGGCTGTCGCTTGATTCGCCGCGTGCGACGATGACGGCCCGGACCTCGCGCCGCCGCTCGGCGGGGACGTCCTCCAGGCGACGCAGTACGAAGAGTACCGCGCCCTCGCCGAGCTTCATCCCCTCGCGGTCGGGCGCGAACGGGCTCAGTGGCCCCTGCGCGACGAGCTGCAGCGCCGCAAATCCGCCGTACGCGAACTCCGCGATCGGGTCGTATCCGCCCGCGATGATTGCGTCGAACGTTCCGCTCTCGAGGAGCGAGCACCCGTGGTTCACCGCGCTCAGCGCCGATGCGCACGCGCAGGAGACGGAGGTCGACGCGCCGCTAAAGCCCGCCTTTGCGAGCGAGTGCGCCAGCACCGACGACGCCGTGATGCGGCTGTACGACCTGTCGGCGGCGTCGAGATCGCCCGACTCATCGCTGCGCATGCCTGCCCCGCAATGCCGCATGCCGGCGAGCGTCGTGCCGATGACCGCGCACCAGCGCTCGGGTTGCGCATGGATCTCGCGCCACTCGTCGTCGCGCAACAGTTCGGCAAGCGCCCTGCGCATGAGAATCTCCGACCGCCAGGTGCCGCGTTCCGACGCGGATAGCGGTGCCTCGCCCGCGCCGGACGTGATGGCCGGCCGCTGCTCGAGATCGATCGGTGGCCGCACACCCACGGCGCAGGTCTCGAGCGCGGTCACGGTCTCCTCGAGCGAGTTCCCGATCGCGGTAAGGACGGCGATGCGTGTGATGGCGATGGGCTTCATCGTTTCTCGTTTCGTTGCGCGAACGTCGTGGCGACAAGTAGCATGACGACGCTGGTTGCTGCGAGAAGTCCCAGTTCGGTGGCGGCCAGGGTCCCTTCGATGGCGCGTAGGCACGCCTCCACGCTCCAACCTGAGAAGAGCCAGCGTGACGGCGCCGCGAGAAACTCCGGAAGGACGGCGACCGGCACCATGCTGCCGCCGAGGCCGGCGAGCACGAGGGTCGCGATTGGGGAGATGGAGGCGAATCGGGCGCGGGTGCCGCATAGCTCGCAGAGCGCGGAGGTGAAAGCGGCGCACGCGAGCGCCGCAAGGAGCGCGGCACCAAGCAACGCGATCGGGCTCTCGGGGATGATCCCGAACACGAGCGCGGCGAATGCGAAGGTCGCGACCAGCTGCACGAAGGCGATAACGCCGAGCGTCGCAAAGCGGGCGAGCACGCGTCCCTTCGCGGTGACGCCGAGAGAGCGCAGCCGCTCGCCAAGGCCCGACTCGTCGTCGCCTACGCCGCGACCTGCATGGGCCGAGAGCGCGAAGAGGATGAACATGATGGCGATGCCCGGAAGCGCCGCGCGCGCCAGCGCACCGCTCGACGAGCGATCGATCACGTGCACGTTCGGCGGGACCTCGCCCGCACCACCCGCCGATGCACCTGCCGCCGCGACCATCTGCTTCAGCGCATCGGCGACGCCCGGGAGCGGCCAGCGTGAGTCGATGACGACCGCGGGCGCGTCTGGATCGAAGTCGCTGGGTATGCGGATCTCGCCGACGAAGTCGCCTGCGCCGGCCTTGAGCGATGGCTCGTCGATCCGAGCGACCGAGACGCGTCCGGTTCCGCGGGCAAGCAGCGCCTCGGCAAGACGCTCCGCAGCGACGCTCCTCGACTCGACCACAATCGCGATCGGGAAGCGCACGCCGTCGCGGCTCTCGAGATGTCCGAAGAACAGCGCAAACAGGCTGAAAAAGGCAATCGGCGCGACGAAGGCGAGCGCAAGCCCGGCCTTGTCGGCCGCGAACGAGCGAAGTAGCGCACCGGCAAGTGCGATCATGGCGCATGCTCCGCGCCAACGCTTGGCGTCGTCGAAGCGTCCGCGAGCGGATTCACGCCGAGATCGCCAAAGGCGAGCCACTGGTCGGGATAGCGCCGAATCGCCCGCTCCATCGCGGCGACAAGCCGTCGCTGCGATGGATGCGAGGCGACGTCGGCCGATGTGAGCCGTGCCAATGGCACGTCGATGCAGGAGTCGCACCAGACGTGCATGCCTCTCGTGCTCCATCCGCAGAAGGTCGGGACGATCGGGCTTCCTGCTGCGGCTGCGAGCCGGAGCGGGCCGGGTGGGAGTTCCGCGTTTGCGAGGCCGAGGAAGGGGAGGCGCACGCCTTGCTGGCCAGGCATCGTTCGATCGGCGTGCAGCACGACCGCCTCGTCCGCTTTTAGCGCGTCGAGGAGCGCGCCCCATGCCGCGACGCCGTCCGAAACGCGGTGCTCGATCACTCCGAGCCGGGCGTGCAGCGCGCTTCGGGCGCGTTCGAAGCGCGGCATTGGATCAGGGTGATAGAGGACATGCACCTTCGGCTCGAGGACGCGGAGGATGGCGAGCGCCGTTTCGAACGAGCCCATGTGGACGCTCGCCAGCATGATGCCCTTCCGCATCTGTCGTGCTGCGAGGTACTCGGTGGCTCCTTCAAGCTGGGCGACCATCCGGCGGATGTCCGCCGGGGTGGTTCCCTGCGCCGAGACTATCTCGCTGATGGCGCGCTGTGCGGCCCCGACCATTTTGAAGGCGCATCGCCGCTTCTCCACCTGCGTCGCGGTGGGGCCGAGCGCAAGGCCTGCGTTGCGCATGAGCGTGGCGCGATGCCTGCGGGAGAGCGCGAATGTCCCGACCTGCGCGATGACCCGTGCGATCGGCCTTGCTGGCGGCAGATATGCGATTGTGCCGAGGTACAGACCGTCCACGAGCAGGCGATCAAGTGTGGTAGCGCTCATCTCGTCACCCCCGCTGGCGGGGCGGAGGTCCGTTCGTGCGAGAGGGCGCGCGCGAGCCGTTCGAGGAACTCGTTCGGGCTCTCGGAGGTCCCGACTTCAATCGGTGCCCTGAATCGCACGACGGCATGGCTGCGGAAGCGAACCCGGAGCGCCGACTTCGGAAGCGCGTTGAGCATGCCGTCGATTCTCACTGGAACGACTGGGCAGCGCGCGGCCGAGGCCGCCAGGGCGACCCCGGGCTTGAGTGGACCGAGCGCCCCGTTGAGCGAGCGCGTGCCTTCCGGATAGATCGCCACGCAATCGCCGGCGGCGAGCGCGGCCACCAGCCGGTCGATCGAGCGTGGGCCTGCCGTGCCGCCGCTCACGAGGATCGCGCGATAGGCGTGGCAGGCGAGTCCGTGGAGGAACCAGCGCTCGATCCTGCGGACAAGCGGCTCACCGCTGCTTTCTCTGGAGAAGCGCGCATTGCCCGAGACGACGCGCGTCCGCTGCCTGCAGTCGCCCGGAAGCGCACCGAAGAGGACCGGTGTGTCGGCATGGCTCTGATGATTCGCCGCGATCACGACCGGTCTACCGCTTGTGAGCATCTCCACACCGCCCTCGTCGATCACCTCGACCCGCGAGAGCGTGATGGCGCGGAGCCCGCGATACATGACAGACTCGAACAGCGGCCAGAGGTTCACGGCACGCGCTCCGCCGCCGCGCGGAAGTCGAGGCTGATGGTGGCGGTCCCGTGGGTCACCGTGAACTTCGCGCGCCGCCAGTTCGGGGGAAGGAGCGGAGAGCCTCCGTTGGAAACCGCCCACGGGTCGACGGGAATCCCGAACGCCCCCCGCCGGAGGCTTCCAGTGGACTGTGTGTCATGGAAGGCGGACACGGCGTATGTTCCAGCAGGGAGATCCGAGAAGAGCACCGGCTTGTCGCACTCGGCGATCGGGACCGTCAGGCCGCGTACCCAGTCTCCCGATCGCATGAAGTTCGATTCCGAGTCCCATAGCGCGATCTGGACCGGGCCGTCGCCGCGCGACGGGTCGAGCGCCGTCAGCCGTACCTCGATCGCGACTGGTGCGGGTGCCACGACGTCTCCTACGACGGAGGCGACTGCGACGGCCTCGTCCGCATCGGGTTTCTTCGCGGCGCTCTGACACGCAGGCAGACTCGAGACGGCGAGCGCCGCGAACGCAGCAAGGCCACGGCGGAAGGCGCGGAATCGGATCATTCCATGCTCTCCCGCGTCACCGGCTTGCCGTGCCGCGCGCACGCCCGTTCAAGCCATGCAGCCTCATGCGATGCGACGAGCGCGACGCCGCCCGCGTCGAGACGATCGATGAGCGTCAGGGCCAGTCGCTCGCGTCCTTCCGCGTCGAGCCCTGCGTCTGGCTCGTCGAGGAGAAGCACGCCGCCGGAACTTGCGAGGATGCTCGCGATCGCGGCGCGGCGCGCCTGCCCAAGTGACATGCAGGCGAGGGGCCTGTTGCCGAGGCCTGCGACGCCCATGCGCGCGATCGCATCGCGCGCGCGCGCCTCGCGCGCGGCAGGAGCGATCCGGGCCACCTTCTGCATCAAGGCGATGTTGGCGTCGGTGCTGAGGCTCGAGATGACGCCGCCTCGCTGGGGTAGGTAGCCGACAGGTCCATCGCTGGTGTCGCACCAGGCCGAACCCGAGGTCGGGTCGAGGACGCCCGCGAGCAGTCGGAGAAGCGTCGTCTTGCCGGCGCCGTTTGGACCGCTGAGAAGTCCGATCTCGCCGGCTCGGAGCACGGCCGATCGACCCGAGATGATCTCTCGGTCGCCACGCGAGAAGCGCAGCGCGCTTGCGCGAATGCGGGGCCGACTCGGGCCCAATGGCGCGGTCTGTGCGGCGGGCCGGCCGTGAAGGAGGAACCGTGCGCCGCGCCAGCGGGACACCTCGATCTCCGTCAGCCCGGCGGCCTCAGCGAAGGCCCGCGCCTCGGCAAGCGTGAACGAACGTCGCACGCTGAGGAGGGCATCGTCACGCAGGGTCCTGTTCCGACCGAGCGTCGAGAGCCGCGCGCCGATCTCTCCCGTCGTGTCGCGGATGAGATCGCTCCAGACCACGAGATCGGTGGCCGCGGCCGACATGGTGCGCAATGCACGGCAAGCGTCTGCATCGACGAAGTGGTGAAGGACGAGCGACGCGTGAGCGACCTGCGCGCAGGGGTCGGCCGACGAGGCGCCGGCGAGGAGATCGCGCTGTGCGAATCGGACGGTGGCGGGGGCGATTCGGCGCGCATTCGTGCGCGCCGTTTCGAGAGCGATCGCCGCACGATCGGTGACGATCGCATCGATCTTCCAGCCACGCGCCATCGCCTGTTCCACGGCATCGAGGACAATGTCTCCCGCACCGCAGCCAAAGTCGATCAGCGATACCGTCTGCCCATGCGTCGGGCCGATTCGCCGCTCGATCGCGGCTAGCAGTGCTCCGCTCGCGGCTGTGACCTGGTTCAACCGTCGCAGGAAGCGAAACTCGGCGTCCGCGTGATGCGGATCGGGTGCTTCGGAGTCGAGGGTCTCCACCCCCGTCGCGCGTGATGTCATGGGGAAAGTCAGCATCGGACGGGGCGAATGATACATGACGCACCGCCGCTCGATTACGCCTTTGCGCGGCGCAGTGTCCGCGAAGCGGCGCGGTTTCGACCCGTGGCCCCGTCTGATTCAGGCGACTCCGGCGTTCGCAAGCTCAATCGTCGCCCCCGGCGCGTCGACCGCGGGGTCGCCGCCTGTGGCGCGCGTTGCGGCGCGCAGGAGCGCGACCGCCCGCGTGAGATCGCCCGCGAGCGGGGCGGTGAACTTCATCGGCTGCTCGGTCATCGGGTGGCGGAAGCCGAGCGTCGTCGCGTGCAGCGCCTGGCGGGCGAGCAGCATCGCGTCGCCGTCGCCGCCGAGTTCGCGCTCGGTCGTGTGCTTGCCGCCGTACATGTCGTCGCCCACGATCGGGAATCCGAGGTAGGAGAGGTGCACGCGGATCTGGTGCGTGCGGCCCGTCTTGAGCTCGAGCTCGACGAGCGCGTACTTCGCGCCCGACGGCGCCGTGTAGCGCTCGCGCACGCGGAGAATCGTCACCGACGGCTTGCCCGTGTCGTCGAAGCGCACCGCGTACTTCTCCTTGATCGACGGGTGCTTGCCAAGCGGCAGGTCGATCGTCTCGACCGCCTTCTCGGGGTGACCATGCACGAGCGCGAGATAGCGCTTGTCTGTGCGGCGCATCTCGAACTGCTTGCCGAGCCGCCAGTGCGCTGTGTCGTTCTTCGCGCTCACGATCGCGCCAGAGGTGAACTTGTCGAGGCGATGGACGATGCCCGGCCGCGCGAACTCCTCGCCGACCTTCGACAGCTCGCCGCCCGAGACGAACTTGAAGCGCCACGCGAGCGCGTTCACGAGCGTGCCCGACTTGTGGCTGCGCGCAGGGTGGACGATGAGCCCCGCCGGCTTGTTCACCACGATGATCGCGTCGTCCTCGTAGATCACATCGAGCGGGATGTCCTCCGGCGCGATCGCGCCCGACGGCGGCGGGGGCAGCGTGGCGACGATCCTGTCGCCCTTCCGCAGCTTGGTCGAGCTCTTCGGCACGCGGCCGTTGACGGTGATCGCCTCTTCCTCGATCAGCCGCTGGATCTGCGTGCGCGAGAGGAACGGCACGCGGTCGACCATGTAGCGGTCGAGGCGCTTGTCGAGGTCCTTCAGCAGCTCGAACTCGACCGTGACGGGCGACTCGTCGTCCTTCGCGGCGTTCTCCTCGTAGATGGCGAAGAGCGCATCGCGGTCGACGGCGCCTCCCGCGCCAAGCAGCGCGGCCGTGCGCTCATGGCGCGCACGGGTGTCGTCGTCCGAGGTCTCGGGATGGTTCGGCTCGGCCACGGGCCGCTCGGGTCAGCCACCCGGCGCGGGCGCGGGTGCGGGCGTTTCGGGCATCTCGGGCGTCTCGCCGCCGCTCGCGCCGTCGCCGGTCGCCTGCTCCTCGATGATCGCGTTGAAGAGCTCGTCCTGTGGAAGGGTGGGCGTCGGCTCGACGGTGCGCACGAAGAGCTCCGACTGCCTCGGGAGCGCGATGGGCTTCTCGAGGTCCGCGAGGCCTGCAAGACGGTTGTTGGCGATCTCGACGAGGCGCGGCCAGCGGTCGCCTGCGACCTTCGCGGCCTCCTCGAGGAACCCGCGCGCAGCGTTGAAGTCGCCGCGGCTCTCCGCGATCGCGGCGCGGCCGAAGAGGCTCGGCACCACGATGGGCGCGGCGCGCGAGCGATCGCCCTCGGTGGTGCGCGTGGCGAGTTCCGCGGCCTTCGCGTAGTTCTCGTCCGCCGCTTCCTGCGCGATCTTGCGGCCCGCCTCGTCGAGCGGGACGGCGGGCGTGTCGCCCACCTTGGGCGAGGCCTCGCCCGTCTGGATCTGCTGGAGCCTGAGGTCGGCCGCGCGGAGAAGCGCGGTCACCGCGACCTGCGGGAACACCTCGTGGTCCTTCGCGACCTGCTCGAGCGACTCGGGGAGGCTCGCCTGGACGAACTCGTCCCACGCGACGGTGGCCTTCTCGATCTGCTTGCGCTGCCACCAGTTGTAGCCCATGAAGCCGCACGCCACGAGGAGCGCGACGAGCAGGTAGTTCATGCCGTGGCGCTTCAGCCAGAACACGAAGTCGTCGTTGAGACGGCTCTCGGTGAGGTCCTGGGTCTGGACTTGGCGCTGACGGTTCTGGTCGGGAGCCTTGTCGCTCATAGATCGGACACTCTATCGGCAGAAGGGTCGCTGCGCCAAGGGGTGGCCGGCCGGCGCCGGGCCGCGCTGCGGGTCGCGGCGGCGGGGGCGGAAATAGCGCGGTTCCGCCGTTTCCTCAGCGGTTCGCGGCGAGCACGAGCTCCGCAGCGTCCGCGAAGCCGTGGGCGTCGTGGTGGCCTGCGCGCGCGCCTGCCACCGCCGCGATGCGAGGGTCTGCGTTCGCCATGGCGATTCCGAGGCCCGCCTCGCGGATCATCTCGAGGTCGTTGAGCCCGTCGCCGACGGCGGCGGTCTCGCGCGGGTCGACGCCGTACTCGGCGCAGAGGGCTTCGATCGCCGTCCACTTGTTCACGCCGCGGTCGAAGGCCTCGAGGATGTGCGTGGGCGAACCCGTCGCGTGCTCGGCCGTCAGCGCGGACCAGTGCTGCACCGCGATCAGGTCGCCGAGGTCGCGCTTGAGAAGCGAGACGATCTCCGCGAGGCGCTCTCCGAGCGCGACCGTGCCCACGCGGACGGTGTGGCCGGCCTCGTCGTGCTCGGCGAGGGTCGACACGCGGCGGTAGCTGAGCGGCAGGTGCTCGAACCACCACTTCGTGGCGGGGTCGAACTCGTGGTCGCCGATCATGACATAGTCGACGCCTGCCGCGGTGTGGTCCTGGAGGAGCTGCGCGAGGTGCTCGCGCTCGCCGAGCACCTGCGCCACATGGCGCACGACCTCTGCAGGAAGCGTGCGTCGCAGGACCACCGCGCCGTCGCGCGCGTCATGGATGAGCGCGCCTCCCGCGGTCACGGCGTGGCCCTCGTGGTTGATGAAGTCGAGGACATGGCCGCACTCGCGCAGCGCGCGCCCCGTCGCGGGAACGACCTCGACGCCCGAGTCCTGCAGCCGGCGGATCGCCTCGAGGTTTCGGCCGCTCACCGCGCCGCGACGGTCGAGGAGCGTGCCGTCGAGGTCTGTGATGAGGAGGCGGTAGCGCATGTGGGTCGGGTGTGCCTGGACATGTCGAAGCAGACAGGCATCGTAGACCCTCTCGCACGATGGGCGGAGCGCGTTTCCACTATCTTTCCGCCGTGCAGGCAACGGGCACCAGCGCTCCGCAGACGCCGCTCCAGGCGGCAGACGGCCCCGTGTTCGTCGACGCCTGCGAGGCGCTCCTGAAGGGCGTGCTCGAGTCGCAGGTCGCCGTGGGCCTCGTCGCGGCTGCGTCATCGCAGCGCTTCATGCGCCTCGTCGGCATCGCGCAGCAGGAGGCGGCGCAGCGCCTGCTCGCGCGGCATCACACGGAGGTCCTCGTCGGTGGCGACGGCGCGCGTGCCGTGGCGCTTGCGCTTGCAGCCGTGCGGGCGCGGCGGAGCGCGATCGCGCTCGTCCCTGCGGCCGATCTCGTCGTCAGCGTCGACGCGCTGCGCGATGCGCGCGCGTCGTTCACGGACCCCGAGCATGGACTTGCGGTGCTTCTCGAGGACGACCCTGCCGGGGAACCGGCGCTCTGCCCGCGGCGCCTTGCGCGCGACGCGGGCCTCGCGATCGTGGAGCCGGGCGATCTCTCCTCGCTGCGCGACTCGATCGAGCACGCGCTGCGGCTCTCGCGCGCGGGCATCGTGCCCGTCGCCGTCGTGGTCGACCGCACGCTGCTCGAGAGCCTCGAGACGATCCTCGCGCGGCCGAACCGCGTGGTGACGGGGGTCGACGAACTCATCCTCCAGCGCCGCAGCCGCCCGTCCGTCAGGCTCACCGACGCGGGCGACCTCATGCGCGTCGCGCGCCGGCTCGAGCTGAACGAGGTCGCGAGCCTTCCGAGCCCGGGCGAGCGCGAGGTCGTCGGCTTCATCGCGCTCGGCGCATGCGAGCGTGCGCTCGCGCATGTCCTCGAGGAACTCGGCCTCGCGGGGCGCGTGCCCGTCCTTCGGCTCGGGCTCGTCGCGCCGATCGACGAGTCCGTGCTGCAGCGGTTCCTCGACCGCGTGCAGCTTGCCGTCGTGCTCGAGGCGAGGCCGGGCTCCGCGTCGGGGTTCGTGCTCGAGGCCGCCGATCTCCTGCGCCGCCGCGGCGTGCGCGTTCCGCCGATCGCCTCTCGCGAGCTGCCCCCGACGCCCGAGGGCGAGACGCCTGTCCTCGGCCGCGGCGACGCCGTTCGCGCGTCGATCCTCGTGCGGCGCGTCATTCACCTGCTCCATGCCGTGCGTCCGTCGCTTGCGGTCGCGACGCGGCTCGAGGTGCGCGACGCGGCGCTCGAGTCGCTCAGGATTCCCGCGCGCGACGCGGAGATCGGAACGGCGAGCGCCCTTGCGAGCGTGCAGGAACTCCTGCGGGATGTCGACCAGGAGCTGCGCTTGCGTTCGGCCGAGGAGGCCGAGCAGGGCGGGACCGCTGCCTCGACCCGCACGCTCGCGATCGAGGCGCTTCCCGCGCGGGCGGACGCCGAAGGAACCGTCGTCGTCGAGATCCACACGCGCCGCCGCTTCCTGCGCGAGGCGCCAGCGGCCATCGAGCAGGCCGCGCGCGACGGGATCGATCGCCTGATCGTCGCGCTCGACATCGGTCCGGGCGCGGCGGGCGACTCGCGCCTCGCGCGCATCGCGGACGCGTCGATTCCCGCGGGCGCAAGCGAGCGAGCCACCGTCGTGCGCGCGGACATCTCCGACGCGGACGCCGTGCGCGCGCGGATCGTCGAGGCGGTCGAGCGCGGCGGCCTCACGGTGCTCGTCCTCGTCGACGGGCCGCCCCCACGGCTCGACCCGGCCGCGGTCGACCGCGCCTTCGTCGAGCGCGATCGGCTCGGCTACCAGCCGCAGCAGCGGCTCGTGTGGAGCGCCGACATCGCCTGCGAGATCCGCCCGCCTGCCGTGGCGGGTCTCCTCGACGAAGCGGAGGAGCAGGGCGCGATTCCGATCCAAGGGAGCTTCACGAGCGAGGACCTCGGCGTGCGCGTCGATGGGCTGCAGCTGCACGCGACGGCGATCTCGGAGCAGGTCGAGGTCGTGCGCACCAAGCCGCCGATCACCGCCTACTCGCGCGGTGCGGCGGGTCTCGTGCCGCCGAGGCCGATCCACGCAGACCGCGGGGTGTTCCGCGCACATATCGCAGGTTGCCGCGGGCAGACCCCGGGTCTCGTGGCGTCCGTCCTCGCCGACGCCGGCCGCGCGATGGGCTATCGGGTCGAGGTTCTCTTCTCCGACGAACCGTGCGGCCGTGGACGCCGCGCGTGGGCGCAGGTCCTCTTCGTGAAGCTGCGCGCGGGCGAGTCTCGCGCGCCGCGCACCGCCGCGATTCCCTACGGCGAGGCGGACCTCGTGCTCGGCGTCGACGGCGTCGAGGCGCTTCGCGCGCTCGGCCCCGACCCTGCGCTTCGCGTGGCGAGCGCTGCGCGCACGGCGATCGTGGCGAACGACGGGCCGCTCGAGGACCAGTTCGACGAGGAGCGGCTCGCCGCGTGCGCAGAGCTCGAGGGCGCCGTCGAGCGCATCGGCCTCGCGGCGCATTCCTCGGTCGACGACTACGCGTCGCTCTGCCGCACGAACCTCCTCTCCGAGCGCCTCCTCGACGCCGCGCTCCTCGGCGTCGCCTACCAGCGCGGGCTCGTGCCCGTGTCCGTCGAGGCGATCGAGCAGGCGCTGCGCAACGCGGAGCAGCGCGGCTTCGGCCGCAGCTTCGAGGCGTTCAGCTTCGGTCGCCGCCTCGAGGCGGGCGCCGTCCTCCGCCGCACCGTCGAGGAGCGCGAGCCGATCGAGCGGCTGGTGCGGCGCCTCGCGCTCGAACTCGTGCGCGAGCGCTTCGGCGGCAGCCGCCGCGCGCAGCGCTACGCGTTGAGCGCGGGCGGCATGGTCGTCGCGTTCTCGCGCTTCGGCGACGGCGAGGAGGTCGACCGCGCCACGCGCGCCGTTGTCACCGCGCTCCATCGTTCGATCGTGTGGGGCGGCACGCGCATGATGCGGCTCTACGAGGGGCTCGTCGCTGGGCTCCTGCGCGCCGACCCGAGCGGCGACCTCGCGGTCGTCGCCGCGGAACCGCTCGCGGACGCCGTGCTCGTCCGCGACATCCTCTATGTCCTCGCGATGTCGACGAGCCTCGAGCAGCGCCGCCGCATCCGCGAGCGCCTCGGCGTGCGCGCCTCGCACGGCGACACGGTCGAGCGGCGCTTCCTCAGCAGGTTCGAGGTGCTCTCGGGCACGCGCCGCTATCGGCTCGACCTCCGCACCAGCGACTGGCCCGCCGAGGTCGTGCGGCTCCTCAGGCCCGTCGTCCCGTGGGGATTCCGCGGCGACGCGCGCGGCCAGGAGGTGCGCGCCTACGCGATCTCGCTCGCAGAGCGCGCCGCAAAGGGCTTCGCGGACGACCCCGCGCACTGGTCGATGTGCCTGCGCCGCTTCGCGATGCTCGCCTCGGACGGCGGCCTCCGCTCGCTCGGCGCAACCGAACTGCGCGCAAGCGTCGAGGGGTTGTAAATCCCGATTCGGTGCGCGGTCATTTGCGGAAAAACTTGGTGGATGAGTCTTGACAAGTCATGGGGGGGGGGTGGGTAGATTGCCGAGAAGACAGGCGCAGCCATGCCGCGCCCTGCAACCTTGGGCGTCATTCGAAAGGAACCACTTCATGAAGTTCGGCGCACGACTGACCTACCTCGCGACTTGGCTCGGAATGCTCGCTGCCGGCAGCTGGATGTTGCCTGTGTTCACGCTCGGCGTGGCCCCGCGGGTGGCCGCGGCGGCTCTGGCCGCCCCGGCGGCGAGTGGCTCGAACGATGACGGCTGGACAGGTTCAGAGGTGGCCGCAGCGTGGGCACTCGCCACGGGAAGCGAATACACGCCTGCGAGTCAAGTGCTCGCACTCGAGTCTGGCGCGGACGGAACCGCCGTCCTCGTCGATCGAGTTGATTCAGAAGATGGAAGGTCGCTTGGACTCTCGTGGTTCATGGTGGATCAGAGTCTTTCGATCACCGAGACAGCTGAAGAGGACGCCGACCTTCGCATTGCTTTCCGAGCGGAGATGGTGACAGGGCGTGTTGTCGGAGCACTAGAGCATCCCGGCTACTTCTCGGCCATTCGTTTCGCCATGAGCATCGAGGTTGGCTCACCTGCTGGCCAGTCCGAGCAGTTCGCACTTCTGCCCTTCGCGGCGTTTCAGACGGAGGCCGATGCCGCCGCCTTCCACGAATCGATGGTGGAGGCCTCGCAGGCGGAGGGAGAAGGAGGCAGCGGAGACGGTGGGATCTTTTGCGTGAATCCGAACTGGCGCGGATTCAATGGCGTGGAGTGCTGTAGCTTTGAATCAGCGCTCCACCTTCAGCTCAGGGCGTGCAGACTCCTATGGTGGGCCGGTCTCCTGCTGTGTGTCTCGACCATGTGCGGCGTTGCGTATGCGAAGGCCAAGCCCTGCCTTACAGCATGTCTGGCGGTGGGCCTACTTCCTCCCGCGTTCGCCGCTTGTAAGAAGGCTTGCTTTTGGAAGACGGTGGTCGCCGCAGGCGGCGCGTACTTCTTGTGTCAAGGCGCAAATCAGCTAGCCTATGAGGCGTGCGTGCGTCAGAGGTGGGCGGAGTATCTGGCGAATCTCGCGTCGAACGGATGCCCACCGAAGCCGGGCGCGGGTGCGCCCGTGGCCGAGCAGGCAGTCTCGGAAGCGGACCCGCTCGAGAAGGCGGACACACTTGTTTCGGAGATCGAGTGATGCGTGAGAGTCCCGAGTGTCAGATACACGCGGACAAGAGCGATGCTCGGCTGTCCGTGGCGAATCGGCGGTTGAATCGCGCGATTCTCATTTGCGTCGTCGCGACTGGCCTGCTCTTTCTCGGCACGGTATGGCTGCTCGGGCAGTTCCTCCGCGCAGAGCATGAGTCGCTGTTCACGACCCTGGTCTTCGTGCTAGGACCGCTCTTTCTGGCCGTTGGTCTCGCCGTCGCATTTCGCATCGGTCGACACGCATGATCAACAAGATTGCCGGCCAGGGCGTGCGGCGCGCGCCGCAGCCGCCCTCGGCATGAGCCGCACGATCTTGGGCGGCGGCTGCTGGCGGCGGCCGCCTTTGGCGTGATCAGCACCAAAGGGAGCCGCCGCAGCGGCGACCGCCCAAACACGCGGCGACCGCTCAAACGCCTCCTAGCACCAAAGGGAGCCGCCGCAGCGGCGACCGCTCAGATACGCGCCCTAGCACCAAAGGGAGCCGCCGCAGCGGCGACCGCTCAAACACGCGCCCTAGCACCAAAGGAAGCCGCCGCAGCGGCGACCGCTCAATGGCGCGCTTCATGCCGCAGCTGCCCGCACGCCGCCGCGATGTCGCGGCCGCGGCTGGCGCGGATGTGGGAGTTCACATGCTTCGCGCGCAGGACTTCCTGGAACGCGTGCACATCGCCCGAAGTCGGGCGCGCGAACGGCACGCCCTCGACCTCGTTGTAGCGGATGAGGTTCACATTCGCGCGCATCGAGCGGGCGAGCCGCGCGAGTTCCTCCGCGTGCTCGCGGCGGTCGTTCACGCCGCCGAGGAGGATGTACTCGAGCGTGATCTCGCGGCCCGTCTTCACGAACCACTCCTGGCAGGCGTCGAGCAACTCGTGAATCGTCGAGTACTCCGCCCACGGGATGATCTTGCGGCGCAGCTCGTCGAACGGCGCGTGCAGCGAAAGCGCGAGCGTGACGGGGATCTCGAAGGCGCAGAGCTTGCGGATCGCAGGCGGCAGGCCCACGGTCGACACCGTGATCTTGCGCGCGCCGATCCCGAGGCCCCACTCGGCGTTCATGATGCGGATCGCCTGCGTGACATTCGCGAAGTTCGCAAGCGGCTCGCCCATCCCCATGAAGACGACATTCGACACGCGGCCGACGCCCTCGAGGCGCCCGAGCCGCCAGACCTGCTCGACGATGCGGCCCGCGGTGAGATTGCCATCAAGCCCGCCGATCCCGCTTGCGCAGAACTTGCATCCAACGGGGCAGCCGACCTGGCTCGACACGCACGCGGTCTTGCGGTCGTCTGTCGGGATCAGCACGGTCTCCGTCTGCCGCTCGGTGGCGGTTCCTGCGCCGCCCGCGAGGCGCATCACGCTGCCGGCCGGGGGCGCCTCGCTGCCGAGATCCGCCCACTCGATCAGGAGCTTCTGCGTGTCGTCGCTTGCGACCTGGTGGCGCACGACCGCGCCCTGCAGCGTCGAGAAGCGCGCCGCGATCTGGGCGCGCGCGTCCTTCGAGAGATCGGTCATCCTCTCGAAGTCTGTGACGCCCTTCTCGTAGATCCACTTCAGGAGCTGCCCCGCCGTGCGGCGGGGGAGGCCCATCGACACGACCTCCTGCGACAGCGAGTCGAGGTCGAACTCGAAGAGCGAGGTGCGGTCGTCTGTCGCGTGATTCGCGCCGTTTCCAAGGGTTTCGCTCACTGCTCCGACTCCCTGATCGACACCTGCACCGTGCGGTTCGGAATGTGCTTGCGCTCGAGCCACGCGGTGGTGTCCGCCTCGCGGTCGATGCGGATGCGGCGCGTGTCGGGGTCGATGCCCTTCCCGCGCATGAGGTCGCGCAGCGTGCCTGGCAGCCCGAACTCGACGCGCTCGTCGAACACATCGCGCTGCTCGACCTCGCCGCCGAAGCGCTCGATGAGCGCCTCGATCACGCCATGGACGAGGTCCTCGGGAACGCTCGCGCCGGAGGTGACGAGCACGCTCTCGACGCCCTCGAACCACGACGGGTCGAGTTCGCTCGCATCGTCGACGAGCCGCGACGGCGTGCCGTCGTTCATGGCGATCTCCGTGAGGCGCACGGAGTTCGAGCTGTTCTTCGAGCCGACGACGAGGACGAACTGCGCCTCGGGCGCGATGGCGCGCACGGCTGTCTGGCGGTTCGTGGTCGCGTAGCAGATGTCGCTCGTCGGCGGCTCGTTGATCTTCGGGAACGCCTTCTTCAGCGCGCGGATGATGACATTCGCGTCGTCGAGCGAGAGCGTCGTCTGCGTGAGGTAGACGAGCTTCTCGGGGTCGTGGATCACGAGCGACGGAATGTCCTCGGGCCGCTCGACGACCTGGATCGCCTCTGGCGCCTCGCCGCGGGTTCCGACCACCTCCTGGTGGTCGCGATGCCCGACGAGCAGGATCTGCCAGCCGCGCTTGGCGTAGCGGATCGCCTCCGCGTGCACCTTCATCACGAGCGGGCAGGTGGCGTCGATCGCGGTGAGGTTCTTGGCCCGCGCCTCCGCACGCACCGCGGGGCTCACGCCGTGCGCGGAGAAGACCACGATCGAGTTGTCGGGCACCTCCGCGATCGACTCGACGAACCGCACGCCGCGGGAGCGGAAGCGCTCGACGACATGGCGGTTGTGGACGATCTCGTGAAAGACGAAGACGCGCTCGTCGCCGCAGAGGTCGAGCAGCTGGTCGACCACATCGATCGCCATGTAGACGCCGGCGCAGAAGCCGCGGGGATTTGCGAGAAGGATCTTCACGGGAGCGTGATGATACGCCCACCTCGGTCGTGCGGTGCGGTACCTTTTCCGCGCGCGGCGCGTCATGTCCGTGCCGTCGCGTCCCTGCGTACCAGACCGAAGATCCGCCGTGTCCGTCCTCCTCCACGATCTCATCCGTTACGGACCGTCGCAGACGGCGGCCGTCTCCCTCGACGAGGCGCGCGCCTACTGCCGCAGGCTCGCCCTCGGGCGGTACGAGAACTTCAGCGTGCTGAGCCCGCTGGTGCCGGCCGAGCGCCGCGACGACTTCGCCGCGATCTACGCCTTCTCGCGCTGGGCCGACGACCTCGGCGACGAGGCGGGCAGCACCGAGCGCGCGACCGAACTGCTGGCGTGGTGGCGCGGCGAGCTCGAGCGGCTCGTGGCGGGCGAGGCGCGGCACCCCGTGTTCGTGGCGCTGCGCGAGACCGTCGCCGCGCGCGCGCTTCCGATCGAGCCGTTCCGCGACCTGATCTCCGCCTTCGAGCTCGACCAGGTCAAGAGCCGCTACGCGACCTTCGAGGAGGTCGTCGACTACTGCCGCCTCAGCGCGAACCCCGTGGGCAGGCTTGTCCTCGCCGCGCTCGGCGAGCGGTGCGACGAAGCGATGCTCGCAGCAAGCGACGCGACCTGCACGGCGCTCCAGCTGACGAACCACTGGCAGGACATCCGCCGCGACTGGGAGGAGAGGAGGCGGCTCTATGTGCCCGCCGACATGCACGACATCGCGGACTTCGAGGATCGCCTCGACCGCACGATTCAGAGAGGGTACTCCTGCGACGCTGCGTTCTTCCGCGAGTCGCGCAAGGTCGTGCGCAGGCTCGTGGCGCGCACCTGGGACTTCTGGGAGCAGGGCGAGCCGCTCGTCGAGCGCGCATCGCCTGCGGCGCGGCCGCTTCTCTGGCTCTTCGCGGCGGGCGGGCGCAGCGTCCTCCGCGAGATCGAGCGTTGGAACTGCGAGACGGTGCTGCATCGGCCGCGGCTCTCGGCCACGCGCCGCATCG
Source organism: uncultured Klebsiella sp. (assembly GCA_964393015.1). Classification (GTDB taxonomy): domain Bacteria; phylum Planctomycetota; class Phycisphaerae; order Phycisphaerales; family SM1A02; genus QWPT01. The sequence continues at coordinate 9,018 of CAYMSD010000006.1, read as the reverse complement.
CGCTCGTCGGGCGCGCGCTCATGATGCGTTCCTTCGGCGGCGTGCCCGCGCTTCCCGACCCGAGCGACTGGTTCATCGACCCAGAGCCCGACCCCGATGCGGCGCGGTTCCCGCGGCGCGTGGAGACCGCGGCGGAAGTGGTGCCCGCATCCGGGGCGCCGGCATCTGGGGCGGATGCATGACCGTGGACGCGCTCCGCGCCTGCGAGGAGATCACGCGCACGAAGGCGCGCAACTTCTACTACGGGCTGCGCCTGCTTCCCGAGGAGAAGCGGCGCGCGCTGTACGCGGTGTACGCGTGGATGCGGGTCGCGGACGACATCGCCGACGAGGAGGGCGTCGCGACCGATGTGCGGCGCGCGCGGCTCGACGGGCTCGCGGCCGCGACGCGCGAGGCGCTCGCGGGGCGCGCGCAGGGCGGTGACGCTGTGCTCACGGCGCTGGCGTGGGTCGCGGCGCGCACGCCGCTTCCCGCAGAGGACTTCGAGGCCGCGATCGAAGGGCAGCGCATGGATCTCGAGCCCCGCGTCTACGCGAACTTCGCGGAGACAGAGCTCTACTGCGACCGCGTTGCGTCGACCGTCGGACGGATCTGCCTCGATATCTGGGGCGCGCGCGCTGGCACGGACCTCGCGCTCGCCCGCGAACTCTCGACGAAGCGCGGAATCGCATTTCAGCTGACCAACATCCTCCGCGATGTGCGCGAGGACCACGCCCGCGGCCGCTGCTATCTGCCTGCGGACGAACTCGCCGCGAGCGGCCTCGCGATCGACGCGCTGGTCGCGTGGCGCGACCACGCGCGCTGCGAGGCGTTCATGCGCGGGCAGTGCGCGCGCGCGCGGCGCTTCTTCGAGGAGAGCGCCGCCCTCGACGCGATGGTCTCGCCCGATGCGCGCCCGACGATTCTCGCGATGAGCGAGATCTACCGCGGCATCCTCCGCTTGGTCGAGCGCGACCCTCGGAAGGCGATGCGCGCGCGCGCGCGGCTCTCGCCCCTTGCGAAGTCGTGGATCGCGCTGCGCGCGCGGTTCGGGCTCTTCCCGTCGGGGGGCGCATGATGAGCGCGGAAACCGCGGGAAACGCGGGCGTGCAGCGCACGGTCGCCATCGTCGGCGGCGGCGTCGCGGGCATCGCAGCGGCCGTGGCGGCGGCCGACGCCGGGTGGCGCGTCGAGCTGATCGAGACGCGCACGAAGCTCGGCGGACGCGCCACGAGCTTCGACGATGTGCGCAGCGGCGTCGAGCTCGACAACTGCCAGCATGTCGTGATGGGCTGCTGCACGAACATCCTCGAGCTCTACGACCGCCTCGGCGTCCTCGGCGAGATCGACTGGCACGAGACGCTGTGGTTCGCGCGCGGAGAGGGCGCGCGCGACGCGCTCTCGATCGCGCCGATCCTTCCCGCTCCGTTGCACTACGCGCCGAGCTTCGCGCGCATGAAGCTCTTCACGCTCGCCGAGAAGCGTGCGATCGCGCGCGCGTTCCTCGCGATCCTGCGCATGGGCCCCAAGGGCCGCGTGCGCTGGGAAGGCCGCGCGTTCGGCGAGTTCCTCGGCGAGACGCGACAGCCACAGCGGGTCGTCGAGCTCTTCTGGGACCCCGTCGTCCTCTCCGCGTGCAACCTTCCGAGCGCGCGCTGCGAGGCCACGCACGCGCTCAAGGTCTTCGACGAGGGAATGCTCGCGCACCGCTTCGCGGGCGCTGTCGGCGTTGCGGCCGTGCCGCTCGGGCGGCTCTACGACGAGGTCGGCGCGATCGTGTCCGCGACGGGCGGCGCGCTTCGGCTCCGCACGAGCGCGAAGGCGCTCGCGTTCGACGGGGCGCGCGTGACGGGCGTCGTCTGCGACGACGGCGTCGTGCCCGCGCAGGCCGTCGTCGCGGCGGTGCCGCCCGACCGGCTCGCGCGGCTCTGCTCCGGCACCCTGCGCGCGGCCGACAAGCGCCTCGCCAACCTCGAGAAGTTCGAGTTCTCGCCGATCCTCGGCGTGCATCTCGCGTTCAAGCGGCGCGTCCTCGACACGCCGAACCTCTCTCTTCCAGGCCGCGCCACGCACTGGCTCTTCGCGCACGAGCCGCCCGCGGGAGCGCCGTTCGCACAGCGAATCGAGGCCGTTGCAAGCGCGTGCGCCGAGTGGATGGGCCTTGCGGAGGACGCGACGACCGCGCGCGTGCTCGAAGACATGTCGTGGGCGCTCGGAGTCTCCGTCGAGGACCTCGCCCGCGACCTCGCATGGTCGCGGCCCGTGCTCGAGCGCCGCGCCACCTTCGCAAGTTCGCCTGGCGTCGACGCGATCCGGCCGCGCGCGCGCGCAGAGGCGGGCGACCTCAAGGGCGGCGTCGCGAATCTCTTCCTCGCGGGTGAATGGACCGACACGGCGTGGCCGAGCACGATGGAGGGGGCGGCGCGCTCGGGCTTCTCCGCCGCTGCGGCTTGCACGGGAGAGGGCCGCGTCATGCCCGACCTTCCACCTGCGCGGCTTGTGCGGTTCGTGCGGGCGCTTGGCTGAGGTTCTCAGGCGTTGACGCCTTTCCTGTCGGCGGCGGGGAGGCGTAAGCCGCGTGATGCCAGAGGTTTGCGGGCACCTCGCCTCAGCGAGGCCGAAGTCGTGCGTACATCACGGCACACATGGAGCAGAAGACACTCAACCTTTCGGACCCCGCCGTCATGGAGGCGCTCTGCGACGACGACGCGATGCGCGTCTGGCATCGCCTCCGCCTCGCACCATCGCCGATCCCCGCCGCCGCGCTTGCGGCCGATGTGAGGCTCGAGCTCGGCGCGGTCCACCGCGCGCTCGATCTCCTCGAGGCTGCGGGGATCGCGCGGAAGCTGCCCGCCCGCGGCAGCAGGCGCGTCATCAGCTACGAGGCCACGGTGCCTCTCCTGGTCGCGATGATTCCCGAGAACTGGCGGGAGGACGAGCGGGTGGCGCAGCTCGCGGCCGTGTTCATGCGTCGCCATCAGGACATGATCGATCGCGCGCGCCGCTTCATGAACATCGCGAAGAACGAGAGGTTCCTGGAGCACGTCACCGAAATCAGGTTTACGAAGGAGGAGTACGAGGAGCTGCATCGACGCCTTGAGGAGGTGCGGCGGTATGTGGTCGAGCTGAACGCGCGGGTGCGCGACCCGAAGGACGAGTTGGAGCGTGGGGCCGAGCCGTCGCCGCCGCATGTGGTGCAGGTCCGGCTTGCGCCGCTCGACGGCGACATGCCGCCCATCGCGGAGATCCGCGTGGTCACGAAGCGCGGGCTCGAGCTCTCGCAGCGCGACCGCATGCCGTCGCCCGACACGCTGAGCGCACGCGAGTTCGAGATCGCGCGGCTGCTGCAGGCGGGGCGCTCCCGCCCGGAGGTGGCGGAGCAGCTCGGGATCTCGCTCCAGACCGTCGGGACCTACTGCAAGCGGCTCTTCGAGAAGCTCGGCATCAACCGCGCGGTCGAGCTCGGACGGTTCAGTTTCGATGCGGCGCCCGCGAAACCCCCGCGGCGCACGCGGTCGCTCAACGCGACGCGACCTTCGGCTTACCGAGAAGGCGCATGAGGTAGACGATGCCCTCGTCGCCGAGGCTTTCGACGAGCGGCGTGCGCACGAGCTGGTTGATCCTGTGCGCAAGCACCGCCGCCGTCTCGCCGCCCGCCTCCGCAGAGGGGTTCGCCAGCACCTCGAGGTCGATCCTCTCGATGAAGAGCGCCTCGACGAGCGTTCGGTCTTCGTCGCCGAGCTCGGCGAGCGCGGGCCCGAGCAGGCACTCCCGCAGTCGGCGGCGAAGCCGCGACATCCGCTGGCGCACGGCGTCGGCGGAGAGCCCGAGCTCCGTGGCGACAGCCTCGGAGCGGCGGCCCTCGAAGACCACGAGGCGCACAAGCTCGCGGTCGCCCGCAGGCGTCGCGCCCATCAGCCGCTCGCGGCTCGCCTCGTTGAGTTCGTCGAGACGCGAGCGATTCTCGCGGCGCGCGACGACGGTGCTCGGGCCCATTCCCGGTGACGCCGGGTCGGCCTGCGGAGGGGCATCTTCCGATGGCTTCCCGAGCTGCTCGAGGTGGCGCGCGTTGTCCTTGCGGCGCCGCAGGCGCTCGCGGATCCTGTTGGTCACGGCGATCGAGAGACGGCCGAACAGGTGTTCGTCGTTCGCGAATCTGCGGTACGCGGCGCTTCCCTCCGCGAGTTCCTTCGCCATCGCCTGCTGCACCACGCTCTCCGCCTGCGCGTTGACGAACTGGCGGCGCGCGCCGAGCTCGCGCGCCGCGTGCTCGAGCATGGCGTTCATCAGCGTGCGGAGCGCGTGGCTCTCGCGGTCGGGGTCGCCCGACCGGAGGTCCTCGAGAATGCGTGGCTGTTCGTCGTGGTTCATCGGGAGGCCTGCGGGGGAGAGCGCCCTCTGCGAAGCGTAGCGCGGGGCGGCTCGATTCCAAACGAGCGGATTCGTGTCACGGCGGCGGCCGCTCGCGCGCTTCGTGGGTGTGGACGCGGAGTCGCAGGGTTCCCGAGTGCGGAACCCTGCTCCGCACGAACCGAAGCACGCCAGCCACTTTCATAAGGAGGAGACAGCCATGAACGATCGTCGCCTGAAGATGAACCCGAGCCTCCACCTCGCCATGCGCGCAGACGCCCTGGCGCTCGCGGACGATCCCGCCGCACGCCTCGGCCTGTGGGCCTACCTCGCGACCGTCCGCGTGATCGTGCGGGGCGGGCAGGCGGCGCAGACGAAGACCATCCGCGGGCTCCTGTGCGCGCGAAACCACCGCGAGGCGCAGGGCCGCGCGACCGCGGTCGCGGCCGAAAAGGCCCGCCAGCTCGGCCATGTGATCGATGTCGACCTGACGCGGCTCTGGTGAATGGGCGGTTCGCCCTTGCAATGGGCGAGCGCTTCCCCGACGATGGAGACTCGATGTCGACGGAGCCTGGCTCCATCACCACGCTCGTGAACGATCTGCGGGTCGGCCGCGAGCCGCAGGGGGCGCCCGCCCTCGCCGCGATCCACGAGGCTCTGGCCGCGATGGCGCGCGAGCGCGTCCGCAAGGTCGGCGCCGACGGCGAGATCCGCACGGGCGACCTCGTGAACGAGGCGTATCTCAAGCTCTTCGGGCGTCCGAGCGAGCAGCCGTGGGAGTCGCGGCGCCACTTCTACGGAAGCGCCTCGCGCGCCATGCAGCAGGTGGTGGTCGACCTCGTGCGTCACCTCGCCGTGCGCAGGAACCACCAGCCCAACATCGCGGTGCCCGCCGTGACGCTTCCAGAGCCCTTCGCGAACCGCAGCGTCGTCGAGCTGTCGGACGCGCTCGAGGCGCTCGAGCGGCTCGATCCTGAAGCGGCGGAGCTCGTGCGCGTCCGCTTCTTCGTCGGCCTCGGGATGGAGGACACGGCGAAGGTGCTCGGCATGCCGCTCCGAAGCGCGCAGCGGAAGTGGACCTTGGCGCGCGGGTGGCTTCTCGCCCGTATGACCGAAGGCGGCTGAACTGCGGACGGATCGCGCGAGCGCGGGAGCAAATCTTGGATTCCACGCAGGGGCACGCACACGACGACTCCGACGCCGCGTCGGACGGGCGCACCGATGATCGCCCGTCCGGCGCGCGGAGCGCCGTCGCGGACGATGCGGAGCGCACGGCGTATCTGCTGGTCGCGCGGGCGCTCGAACTGCCCCCGAGCGAGCGGGCAGGCTTCCTGAGCGAATCGATCGCGCGCGGCACCCTCGATGCAGCGTCTGCCTCGGCGCTCGAGCGCGCGCGAGTGCTCCTCGGACGGTGCGCCGAGGTCGAGCAGGTGGACGCCGGAGACCGCGGGCAGGCCGAGAGTTCATCCGCCGCCGAAGACGATGCGCGCGGCCCTGGCGGCGCCGGCCTCTCCATCCGCCTCGGCGCGGATGGCCTCGGCTGGGTCGCAGCCGCCGACGAGGCCGCCTTCGGAGGCCTGCCGCGGCTGTCGGCGGGCGTGCGGCTCGGGCCGTTCGCCATCACGCGCTTCGTGGCGCGGGGCGGCATGGGCGAGGTCTACGAGGCGCTCGACACGCGCGTCGACCGCCGCGTGGCCGTGAAGGTCCTTCCTGCGTTCGCGAGCGCCGCGCGCATCGAGCGCTTTGCGCGCGAGGCGCGGCTCATGGCGCGCGTCGACCATCCCGCGATCGCGCGGCTCTACGAGTGGGGCACCGCCACGATCGCGGATGCAGGCGGCGCACCGCTCTCCTACATCGCGATGGAGTTCATCGACGGCGCTCCGCTCGGGGAGACCGCAGCGCGGCTCCGCGCGGCGGCGTCGGGCGACGCGCGGGGAATCGTCGAACTCCTCCTTCCCGTCGTCGACGCCGTCGCCCACGCGCACGCGCGCGGCGTGCTGCACCGCGACATCAAGCCGTCGAACATCCTCGTGGAGCCGTCGGGCAAGGCGCGGCTCCTCGACTTCGGCGTCGCCGCGCTCGTCGACCCCGAGGAGCAGGTCGCCTTCTCCGCGACGGGCGACATCGGAAAGCCGGGAACGCTCGCCTACATGAGCCCAGAGCAGGTGCGTGGTGGCAACGCCCGCGTGACGACAGCGAGCGATGTCCATGCGCTCGGGCTTGTCCTCGCGGAGTGCCTCACGGGCGAGCGCGTGGTCGTGACGGAGGGCAAGGGGCTCGCAGAGGTGGTCGAGCAGGTTCTCTCGCGGGAGGCGCCGTCGCTCGCGCGCCTCGGGCGCCCGCTCGAGTTCGTCGTGCACCGCGCGCTGCGGAAGGACCCCGCCACGCGGCAGAGTTCCGCGGCGGCGCTTGCGGAGGATCTCCGCCGCGTCCTCGCGGGCGAGCAGCCGTCGGGGCGAAGGCTCGGGGCGATCGAGGCGGTGTCGGCCTTCGCCGCGCGAAATCGCCGCGCGCTGGCGGCGGGCGCGCTCGCGACCGCGGCCGTGGCCACGCTCGTCGGATTCGCGGCCGTGCAGTTCGTGCGCGCGCGCGAGGCCGAGGCGCGCGCGGAGGTCTTCATCGGGCAGCTCCTCGAGGGCTCGCAGCCGATCCTCCTTGATCTGCACCTCAAGCTGATCGCGGAGAACCAGCCCCTCGCGGCGCGCATGGCCGCGCTCGAGGCAACGGTCGCGTACCTCGAGTGGGTGCAGGCGAACGCGAAGGACGATGTGCGGGTCCTCGCGGAGATCGCGCGGCGATATCGCTCGCTCGCGACGGTCGCCGGCAGCACGGGCCAGGCGAGCCTCGGCGACGGGAAGACCGCGACCAAGTACTACCTCCGCAGCCTCGCGATCCTCGACGCGCTGATCGATGGATCCGCCGGGGGCGGCGTCGACCGCCGGCTCGGCGACGAGTTCCGCAGCGCGGTCCTCCTCGACCGCAGCGATGTGCTGCGCGACTATGCGGGCCAGCTTCCCTATGCGGAGCGCGCCGCGTACTACACGCGGGCCACCGCCGATCAGCGCGCCGCGATGCTGCTCATGCCCGCGGGGCCGAAGCGCGACGGCACGGAGCGGTATCTGCTCTTCACCGAAGTCCAGGCCGCGCGACTCGCAGGTGACGAGGCGGCGTTCGAGGCGCCCCTCGCGCGCATGCGCGCGATGGCGGGGGAGCCGCGCCTGGCGGAGAACGCCGACTTCCTGAGCGAGCTCGGCATCGCGGAGTACCTCCTCGTGCAGCTCCTCGAGCGTCGCGGCGCGTTCGACGAGGCCGTGACGCATGCCCGCGCGTCGAAGGCGGCGCTCGAGCGCTCGATCGCGCTCGGGCTCGACGAGTTCACCAACAACCGGCATCTTGCCCGCGCGGACTTCGTGATCGCGAGCCGCACCTGCCGCGATCGTCCGCCTGCGGCTTCGATGGATCTCCTGCTGTCGGCGCTCGAGCGCTCGCGGGCCGCCACGAATCTCACGCCCGAGAGTTCGTTCAACAGGCTGTCCCACCTCGAGTCGATCAACATGTTCGCGCTTGCGGCACGGGTCGTGGCCGAGCATGCGCGCGATGCAGGCGACCCCGAGGGCGCCGCGCGCGCGGTGGAGCGGGCGCTTGCCGCGATCGACCGCGATCTCGCCTTCGCCCAGTCGCTTCCGATCGAAGGCGCGCCCCACAGGGGCGAACCCTCGGTGCTCGAGGAACTTGCGGTCGCGCGGGTCGCGCTGGCCGAGGCGGCGAAGGGCGGGTAACGATGGCCGTGGACGGATGAGGCGGCGCGCGGAAACACGCGGCCCCGTTTCTCCTTTCGCATTCGCAACACTTTCCGCGTGCCGGGCGTACATTCCCGCCCATGGACGAGGCGGCCTTCGATCTCCGCGAGCCTGGCGTGCTCGAGGCAATCTGCGACGACAGCGCGATGCGCTGCTGGCAGCGCCTTCGCGTCCGCGAGACGCCGCTCGCGGCGGCGGTCGTGGCGAAGGAGATCGGCATCGAGCTGCACGAGGCGCACGCGGCGCTCGATCTCCTTGAGATGGCGAAGCTTGCGCGCAAGCTGCCCGCGGCAGGAAAGCGCCGCGTGGTCGCCTACGAGGTCACCACGAAGGCGATCTTCGTCATCGCGCGCACCGACGATGAGGAGGCGCAGCGCCGCTTCCACGCGCTCGTCGCGCTCGGGCGGCGGCGCGAGGAGCTGATCCTCAGCCGCGCCAAGAACTTCGAGCAGCGGGTGCAGGGCGAGTGGCTGTTCAGCCACATCACGGAGTTCGTGGCGACCCCCGAGGAGATCAAGGAGCTGCAGCGGCGCATCTACGAGGCAAGCAGGTTCGCGATCGAGCTCGCCGAGCGCACGCGCTCGCTCGAGGCGCCCGTGGAAGGTGCGCCGCGCCACGCCGTCCAGCTGCGCGTCGCGCCGCTGATCGGAGCACCCGCCCCGTTTCCCGCGATCCGCATGCTCACCCCGCAGGCGATCGTGGACCAGAACAGGAGCAAGGGGCCGTCGCCCCAGACCCTCGGCGCGCGCGAACGCGCCGTGGCCAAGCTCCTGCAGGACGGTCTGACGCGCGGCGAGGTCGCGGCGAAGCTCGGCATCTCCGAGCAGACCGTCGGCACCTACTGCAAGCGTCTGTTCTCGAAGCTCGGCATCAGCCGCGCGATCGAGCT
>CAYMSD010000005.1:42479-65984 GCA_964393015.1 uncultured Klebsiella sp. | reverse complement strand
GCGGCCGCTTGCGGCAGCCGCCTTTGGCGCGATCAGCACCAAAGGGAGCGGCCGCAGCCGCGACCGCTCAAAGACAACTGACTCCGCGGCGTCGCCGCGGAGTCAGTGCACTCCGTGTTCCGCCAGCCAGCGCTCCGCGTCGATCGCGGCCTGGCACCCCATGCCGCTCGCGGTGATCGCCTGGCGATAGGTCGAGTCCGCGACATCGCCCGCCGCGAACACGCCCTCGATGTTGGTGCGGCTCGAACGCGTCTTGAGCGCGATGTAGCCCTTGTCGTCGAACTCGAGGCCCGTCCCCTGCAGGACCTTCGTCGCGGGCGAGTGGCCGATCGCGATGAAGAGCCCCTTCACGGGAAGCGTCGTGCGCTCCTTCGTCACCACGTTCTCGAGGAGCACGCCTTCGATGAAGTCGTTGCCGAGGACATCGACGACCACCGAGTTCCACACCGGCTGCGCCTTCGGGTTGTCGAGGATGCGCGCCTGCATCGCCTTCGACGCGCGGAAGGAGTCGCGGCGATGGATCACGTAGACCTTCGACGCGAACTTCGTGAGGTAGCTTGCCTCCTCCATCGCCGTGTCTCCGCCGCCGACGACCGCAAGCGGCTGGTCGCGGTACACAGGCAACGCGCCGTCGCAGACCGCGCACGCGCTGACGCCGCCGCCGTTCATGGCGAGGCGCAGCTCGTTCGGCAGGCCGATCCAGTTCGCGGTCGCGCCCGTCGCGATGATCACGGAGTGCGCGCGGACGGTCTCGCCCTCGCTCGTCTCGAGGACGAACGGCTTCTGCGTGAAGTCGCAGCGGACCACATCGGCGTCGGTGATGCGCGTGCCGAATCGCTCCGCCTGCTTGCGGAAGAGATCCATCATCTCGGGGCCCGACACGCCGTGCGGGAAGCCCGGGTAGTTCTCCACCTCCGTCGTGAGCATCAGCTGCCCACCCGGAAGGACGGGCGCCGGGTTCGACGCGGGAACACCGATGATCGCGCGGGGCGCGAGGTTCGCGCGTGCGCCGTAGATGCAGGCCGTCCAACCCGCGGGGCCGGAGCCGATCACGACCATCTTCTCGACGCCATCGCTCGGACCGCCCTGTGCGGCGACTTCGTGACTTCCAGACATGCTTCCTCCTTCGTGCGCGGCGACCGCGCGGGCCGAATGCCTCACTCGCCCTGACCACGCGACACGGCGCGCAGCGGCGGCCACACGAAGAAGTCCCCGATCTTGCCGCCGGGGAGATGGCGCGCAGGCTCATCGAAGCTGTTGTTGTCGTTCCGCGCGAAGAGCAGGCACCCCGACACCTCGAGGCGACCGAACTCGGAGTCGATGCCCTTCGTGCGCGTTCCGAGATACTCGTAGCGCATCGAGCCGTACTCGGGGTCGTACGGGTCGAAGTCGAAGCGCTTCGGGAAGAACTGCGTGTACGACATCTTGATGTCGCGCGGCCAGTCGTCGAACTGCTCGCGGTATCCGACGAGTCCGGCGCCCGCGACAAGCCCGCAGAACTCCGTGACGAGGCGCCGACGCAGCACGAACAGCGACTCGATGTCGCGCGCGGCGTAGACCACGGCGGCGTACTTCACGGGATTGACGACCGAAAGCTCGGTCGGCAGGTTCATCATGGCGTCGTACGGGCGCATGCGCCAGCGACGCCACCAGTCGTCGTAGATCGAGGTCAGCTTGAGCTGGCTCGCGTCGAGGCTGCCGTGGACGCCCGCGACGCGCTCCCAGCGCTTGACGGCGCCGAAACCCGTGAGCGGCGCCTCGCGCGCCTGCATTCCCGAGAAGATCTGCGCGAACCTCTCCTCCTCGACCTGGCCAAGGTCGCCGAAGACGGACTCGATCAATTCCTGCGCGACGAACAGGTCGCCCTCGGGCATCGCGATCCGGCGCAGGCGCTCGTTGTCGGTCGCCTTGAGGAACGGATACTCCTTCATCGCGAGCTTGCGGACAAGTTCGAGCCCGATCCTGTCGCGGTAGGCGTACAGCGCGTCGCGATGGACCGACATCGCGTCCGCGAGCATCGTCATGGCCGCATACTTCTCGTCGAACATCGCGGCGTCGCAGGCCTGCCGCAGGACGCGCAGGTGCGCGACGCCGATCCTGAACGCCTCGTCGAACTTGCCAGCCTCGCAGAGCCTGTAGAGGTCCGCGGCGACATACGCGTTGATGGTCTCGATCGCCTTCAGGTAGGGGAAGTCGACGCGCGTGAGGTCGCCCTCGACGCCGATGACCGCGACCAGGCCGCGCTCCACGAACCGCGGGTCGACGCCTTCGACCCCGTAGGGCACGCCGAGCACCTGGCAGTCCTGGAGGCCGATGAGGGTCTGGCCCATCGAGGTGTTGGCCTCGGCCCACGCCACGACCTCATCCCACCCATCCATCCCCGGGTAGATCGTGGTCTGGTTGAACTCCTCGCCGATCTCCTGCGGCGGCTTGGTCATGTCGAGGTAGGCCGTGAAGAGCCGGTTGGCGCTCCGCGCGGACTCCGAGATCCTGCCCCAGGGCGCGTTGAGCTTCGACAGGAGCTCGCTCGACTGCGCCGACGCCCCCGTCGAGGTGGCGAGCGCGACCGCGATCGAGACGGCCGCGCCAACGGTGCGCATGGATCCCTGAAGGCGGGCGAACGGAGAGAGCGGGCTGGTTGGTCGCAGGTCGCGTGGCATGGAATGCTTCCTCGGTCGACCCGCAGCGGCGGAGGCCACGGCGGGGCGGGACAATCTAGCACGGTTCGTCGGTACAGTGTCCGACCCCCATGGCCAAGTTGCGCTGCCCAGATCGTGTGCATGTCCTCCTCCTCGGAACCGGCGGGCGCGAGCACGCCATCGCGTGGAAGCTCCGGCAGAGCCGACGACTCGGAACGCTCTGGGTCGAGGCCGATGCCAACGCAGGCCTCAAGGAGATCGGCCGCGTCTGCCCGGAGCCGTCGAACGACCCCTTCCGCCTCGCACGCTGGTGCGAGCGGGAGGATGTCTCGCTCGTGGTGATCGGCCCCGAGGGGCCGCTCGCCGCCGACTACGCGACGAAGCTCGCCGACCCGCCGCGGCGCGTCGTCTTCGGGCCCTCGCGCGAGGCGGCGCAGCTCGAGTGGGACAAGGCGTTCGCGAAGCAGGTCATGCGCGCCGCAAGCGTGCCGACCGCCGATTCACGGGTCTTCACCGACGCCGAGCAGGCGCTCGCCTTCATCGAGTCGCGTCGCGATGGCTGCGTCGTGAAGGCGACGGGACTCTGCGCGGGCAAGGGCGTCGTGGTCTGCAAGACGGCGGCCGAAGCGCGTGCCGCGGTCGAGGACTGCCTCGTGAAGAAGGTCTTCGGCGATGCAGGCGCGAGCGTGCTCATCGAGGATCGCCTCGAGGGCCCCGAGGTCAGCGTCCTTGCGCTGTGCGACGGCCGCAGCTTCTGGATCCTCGACCCCGCGCAGGACCACAAGCGCGTGGGTGTCGGCGACACGGGCCCGAACACGGGCGGCATGGGCGCCTTCAGCCCGACGCCGCGCGCCACGCCCGAGCTCCTCCGCGTCGTCGAGCGCGATGTGCTCGTCCCGACGATCGACGCCCTGAAGCGGATGGAGATCCCCTTCCGCGGCGTCCTCTACGCAGGGCTCATGCTCACGCCCGCGGGGCCGAAGGTGCTCGAGTTCAACACCCGCTTCGGCGACCCCGAGACGCAGCCGATCCTCGCGCGGCTCAAGGCCGACCTCGTCGAACTCTGCTGGGCGACCGCCACGGGACAGCTCGACGAGGTGGACCTCTCGTTCGACCAGCGCGCCGCCTGCTGCGTGGTCGTCTGCTCGAAGGGCTACCCGGGGAGCTACCCGAAGGGGCTCGAGATCGATGGTCTCGACGAGGCGAAGGCCGTCGAACGCGGACCCGGGGAGGACATCGTGCTGTTCCATGCCGGAACGGCCGCCAAGGGCGGGAAGGTCGTGACGGCGGGCGGCCGCGTGCTCGGGGTGACGGCGCTGGCCGCCAGCCTCGAGCGGGCCTCGGAGCTCGCCCAGCTTGCCGCGAGCAAGATCCGCTTCGACGGGGCGTTCTTCCGCCCCGACATCGGTCGCCCGCGGATCCAGCAGCCCGTGTGATTCCAGCGTGCGTTCTGCGGCGACCGAACCAGCCCCGGGCAGGTCCAAGAATTTTCTCGAAAGACCTTGGCTCCTGCGTTCCGATCTCAGCCTTCGCGTATATTCCGCGCCTCGGCCCTGGCGGCGGTCTTGCGCTCCGACAGCGGCCCACACCAACGGCAGATTTCCGTGCCAGATCTCTTGGAGTCCCGACGCATGCAGCCTCGATTTGTTCTTGCAGCAGCCCTGAGCGCGACGGTTCTTTCCGTCCTTGGAGCCGGTCTTGCGCGGACCGCTTCCGCAATGCAGCCGCTGCGCAGCGGTGGCGATGGACCCGTCGTGGGCGGCTCCGGCCAAGGCGGCCCCACCGCCACGCTTCCGCGTCTTCGCGTTCGCAAGCCCGCCCGCGAGGAGTTCGAGCTTCCCTACGACCCCGTGAGCGGCGAGGCCTGGTACACGGGCAACATCGTGCTCAAGTTCGAGGACAGCGTGCTTGCGCGCGCACCCCGCACGAGCGCCCCCGGCGTCGCCAACATCGGCGCGGGCGACCTCACCGCCTTCCAGCAGATCCTCGCGGACAACAAGCTGACGGTGCGCCAGTGGATCAACCGCACCCCCGACCAGCTCGCGGCGCTCGAGCAGCGCGCGCTCGCAAACTCGGGCCGCGTGCAGCCCGACCTCGCGGGCATGATGATCATCGAGAACGTGAACCCGAAGGTCCTCGCCGAGATCGCGTGGGAGATCAACCAGCTTCCCGAGATCGAGTTCGCGAACATCGAGCGCATTCCGATTCTCCATCAGTGCGGCCCGGAGGCTCCGTGGCCATGCAACGCGCCCGCGCCCGAATGCGATGCCGAGGGCTTCAACTGCAATCCCGACCCGGGCGACCAGGACGCAGACCCCGAGAACACCCTCTTCGGTTGCCAGGACGCCAACTGCTGCCAGCTGATCGCCACGATCATCCCCGCGTGCAACGACGAAGAGGCGCCGAACGGCTGGGATGTGATCTGCGCCGCCTACGCAAACCTGCTCTGCAACGGCACGATCTACGACAACGTCAATCCGGCGCTTCCCGAGGCCGAGCGCTACGACCCGTGCTTCACGGACCCGATGGACATCAATGTCGTCAACCCCATCTTCCAGGAGGTGGTCGGCGGCCTCCAGCAGGGCTGCTTCGAGCCGCACGCAGGCCGTGGCTGCTCGCGCCCGGCGTGCTGCTTCACCGTCTGCAACATCGACCCGTTCTGCTGCAACGCGGAGTGGGACCAGAACTGCGTGAACCTCGCCCGCAGCGAGAGCCTCGTGAATGTCTGCTTCTCGGCGCCTGATCCGGGCCCGACGCCCGACTACACGCCGTTCACGACTCCCGATGGCGTCGGTGGCAACCAGCTGTACCTGCAGGCGGCCGTCGCGGACCCCGCGGGCGACTTCCCCGGGAACCCCGCGTGGTCGGGCCGTGGCCTTGACCTCCCCGGATTCGAGGCGATCCACGCCCAGATCGCATCGACCTTCCTGAACGGTGCGGCGCCCGTGATCCGTGGTGCGGGAATCCGTGTCGCCATCATCGAGTTCTCCGCGTTCGTGAATCACGAGGAGTTCGTGCTTGGCGATCCGATCACGGTCCTGCCCCAGCCGAAGGTCATCCCCGAGGAGGGCCAGTCGATCATCCTGACGGAAGGCTCGAACAACGGTCCGCAGCACGGCACGGCCACCCTTGGCCAGGTCGTCGCGGGAGACAACGGCTTCGGCGTCCGCGGCATCGCCAGCGAGGCCCAGGGCTACTTCTTCCCGATCGTGTCCATCGAAGAGGGTTCGCGTGCGCAGAACGCCATCGTCAGCGCGCTCGAGATCTTCGAGCCTGGCGACGTGATCAACCACTCGTGGGGTTCGCCGCCGGATCGCCCGCTTCCCGCGATTCCGCAGTACTACACGCTGATCGCCCTCGGCACGGACCTCGGAATCACCACGGTGGTCTCCGCTGGCAACTCGAACTGCCCGATCCAGCCGCAGGCCGGCGAGGCCGACTCTGGCGTCTTCATCGTCGGCGCGGGTTCGCCCGGCCGCCGCGCGCTCGACACCGGCTGCCCCGGCGAGCAGGTCTCGGTGAACCGCTTCATGCGACTGCCCTTCTCGAACTACTCCGACCCCGAGTCCGAGCTCGCGACTGTGCATGTCTTCGCGTGGGGTCAGGCTGTCACCACCGTTGGATACGGCGACCTCTTCGTCGGCGCGAACGGCCTTCCCCCAGGCGAGATCGACCCTGAGAACATCAACCGTCTGCGCATGTACACGGACGAGTTCTCGGGAACGAGCTCCGCCGCACCGATCATCGCGGGCGCGGTGGCGAATGTGCAGGCCTACGCCAAGCAGATGTACGGCACGGCCCTCCCGCCTGGAACGCTTCGCGGCATCTTCACCTCGAACGGCGAAGACCAGGCCCCTCTCGCCATCTCGCTCGAGGACTGCGGAGTATCGACCCCGGACTGCTGCGTCGACGGCGACCCCGACTGCGACGGCGTCTTCAAGCCGATCGGCGTGTTCCCGAACATGCGCGACATCGCGATCGGCGTCTTCACCGGCACGGGCTGGGACGGCAACCGCGCCAACATCGAGGTGCACACGGGCATCCAGCCCCGCGGCGCGCCGTGGGTGAGCTTCGTCATCCGCGGTGTGGACGGATCGGCGCTCCGAATCATCACCGAACGCCGCACCGCGGGAACGATCGTCGAAGGCCTCACCTACCTTGGTTCTGGCTTCACGACCGATGTCGAGGCGCGGCTCACTGCGCCGACGCCAGACCCGGACAACCAGGTCTCGGACATCGGCATCACCACGGTGTCCCGTTCCACGCGCAACTTCGTGATGCTCGGCGCATTCGTCCGCAACTTCGCGCTGAACCGCTATGAGTTCATCGGTGCGCAGCTCATGACGACCGCCTACGGCCAGTTCAACTTCGATGTGCCCGACTACGGCGCGATGTCGGACTATCTCGACCCCGACACCGAGGAGGTCGAGCTGCGCGTGTGGACCTGTGGCCTCGGCCAGACGCGTTCTCACGAGGTGCTGCACGACCTGATCGAGGTCCGCATCAACAACCCGTTCAATCCGCTCTGACGCGCGGTCTGCACCCCCACTGCACTTCAGCGGCCTCGGACGATTGTCCGAGGCCGCTTTCATGTGCGACCGCGGAAGCGCAAGCCGCTGGAAACCATGAGACTGCGATGTTTCAGAAAGTTCTGAAACTTTGCTTGCGGTGCCGACGAGGGGACCGTACTCTTCGTGCATGGCGTCCCAAGGACCTGCCTCCTCGAAGCAACCTCGCCTCGCGCGGTCGGCCGCGGGCTCCGATCTCGGCGCATCGGATTCCGCAGGCGCGCCTGCGGACGCCGCGGAAGTCGCATCGGCCCAGGATCGCTTCATCGCGTTCTGGGGCGAGATGGGCACCAGATGGGGCGTGCAGCGCAGCATGGCGGAGGTCCACGCCCTGCTCTTCATCGTCGGCGAGCCGCAGTCGGCGGAGGATGTGATGGACCGCCTGCGCCTCTCGCGCGGAAGCGTCTCGACCGTGCTGCGCCAGTTGGTCGAGTGGGGCCTCATCCAGCGGGTGCGGGCCAAGGAGCGCAGCGACCGTCGCGAGTACTTCCAGGCCGAGCAGGATGTCTGGAAGCTCTTCTACACGATCCTCCGCGCCCGAAAGCGGCGCGAGTTCGATCCGCTCGTCGAGGAGCTCGGTGGCTGCCGCGTGGCGCCCCGTGGCGGAAGACGAACGGATCGCGAGAAGGCCCACGACCGGCGAATCGACGAACTGCTCGAGCTCTGCGTCTTCTTCGACGGCCTCGCGAACACGATCTCGAAGTCAGGCAAGGGCATCGAGCGCGCCACGCGGCTTCTTTCGCGCGTGCTAGGAGGTGGCAAGTGACCCGCATCGCAGGACGCTCGACGGCGCGCGTCTCGACGAGACGATCCTCGGCGACCAGTGGCCTCGGCAAGCCGACCGTCGCGGACCTGCATCCGCGGGCGTCGCTCGAGGTTGCGTCCTGGCGCGTCGGGCGTCGCGGCTTGCTCGCGCTTTCCGTTTCCGTCTCGCGGGAAGCCGCGGCGCCGGGCTTGCTCGATGTCACCGCCTCGGTCGAACTACGCCGTGACCATCGGGGGCCGACGGACGGCGACCTGGTGCTCGTGGCGCATCGTGCCTCCCAGTCCCTGAGCGCCGCGACAGGGGCGCGGGAGTTCACCCTGCTCCTCTCGGACTGGAGGGCGGACGGCGACCTCCTGGCGCTGCCCGAGGCGCTCCGCAGGGTGCAGGAACCGGAGGTCGCGTGCGTGCTGATCGCGCGTGGCGATGGCTCCACCCTGCTCCTGACCGATCTCCCTGCCCGCCTTGGGCTTCGCGGCGGCACCTATGTCCAGACGACCGTCGTCTCGGTCGAGGCCGTGGAGCGCGCGCTCGGTTCTCCCTGACGGGCGGCCGATGCCGGGGCGGTCCGTCCATGAACCCCTGCCGATCACTCCAACCGAGCCGCTTCTCCGATGGCAATCGCGTCAATCGGAGGTAGTCTCGTCGCATGGTTTCCGAGCGACTGAATCCGGACTCGCGCGGAGCGCTGGGTGCCATCTGCCGGCTCCCGCGGCTCTGCACGATTGCCCTTGCGGTGAACGCGTCGGCGGGGTTCGCGGTGGCGCAGGCGCCCCCGTCATTCACGGATCAGGCCTTGGCGCGGGGCGTGCAGTATCCCGTCCAGGCGATCCCGCAGTCGAGCGGGATCTACGGATTCGGAGTCGCGGTCGCTGACCTCGATGGCGATGGCTCGGACGACCTGATCGCAGTCGGTCGCCTCAATGGGCAGGTCGGCGTCTACCGCAACCTCGGCACGGGGCACTTCGAGAACCGCTCGGCGAGTTCAGGGATCGATGCGCTGCCGCAGGCGTCCGCGATCGCCTGCGCAGACCTCGACGGCGATCGCCTGCCCGACCTCGTCTTCACGCAGGTCAACCAGCCGAGCCGCATCTATCGAAACCTGGGGGGATTCGCGTTTGCGCCCATGCCGCTCGAGGCGCATCTCGGGGCGCCCACGACCGCCAAGGGCGTTTCGCTTGCGGACATCGACTCGGACGGCGACCTCGACTTCTACATCGCCGCCTACGCCACCTCCGACTCGCCCCCCGCGCCCCTGCGGAGCCGCCTCCTCCGCAACGACGGCGCGGCCATGGTCGACCTCGCGCCGAGCCTGGGGCTCGACCGCCCTGCGCGCACCTTTCTCGGCGTCTTCTCCGACATCGACCGCGACGGCGACCAGGACCTCTACATCTCGAACGACCGCGGGCACCTCGCGCCGCTCTTCGCGGCGAACGAGCTCTGGCGGAACGACGGCGGCCTCTTCACGGACATCAGCGCGGGCAGCGGCGCGGATGTCGCGTGCTTCTCGATGGGCATCGCCTGCGGCGACTTCGACGGAAACGGGTTTCCCGACTTCCTGGCGACGAACCTCCCCGCTCCGAATGCGCCCGTGTTCGGCGTGAACCCGCTCATGCTCGGCCAGGGCGACGGTTCATTCGTGCGCGCGGAGGCCGAATGGGCCGTCGAGGACCTCGCCACGGGCTGGGGCGCGCTCTTCGTCGACATCGACAACGACGGCCACCTCGACCTCTATGTGAACCACCAGTTCTCCCCGAACAAGCTGTGGCGAAACCCGGGCTTCCCCCCCGCGCTCCTCGTCCCCGCCGCCGGCGGCGCATCGGGGCCGTCGAACCACTGGAGCTACTCCACCGCCGTCAGCGACATCGACGGCGACGGCGACAACGACCTCATCGTGTCGAGCCTCGGGTCGAACCTGCGCATCTTCGTGAACAACTCGGGCCAGTCGCTTCCGAGCGCGCGCTTCAGGCTCGAGGGCGCCGGGCTGAACACAAGCGCGATCGGCGCGCGCGTCGACGCGCGGGTCGGGCCGCGCACCATGACCCGCGAGCTCCACGCGGGCGGCGTCGGCTATCTCGGGCAGAACACGAAGGAGCTCCACTTCGGGCTTCTCGCCGCCACGCATCTCGACGAGGCGACGATCGTCTTCCCCGACGGTGCGGAACGGACGCTCGCGCTGGTGCCCGCGGGGTCGCACACGGTCGTGCACCCGCGGCTCCTCGGCGATGCGAACGGCGACGGCGCGCTCGACGACGACGACCGCGGGACGCTGCTCGCGTGCCTCGACGCCGCGAATTCTGGAACCACGCCCCGCGACTGCATGTGGTTCGATTTCGACGGCGATCTCGCGGTGACCGACGCGGACCTCGCTGCATTCGAGGACGCACGCCTCAGGCGCCGTTGCGACCTCGACTCCGACGGATCGATCGGCGGGCGGGATCTCGTGGTCCTGCTCGACGCCTGGGGCTCGAAGGGCGGCGAGGCGGATCTCGACGACGACGGCGCGGTCGGCGCGGGCGACCTCAAGATCCTGCTTGCATTCTGGGACTGAAGCGGCCCCACGGCGCGCTCACGGGAACTTCGCGGGCGTCTTCCGCTGCTTCTCGATGGCGACGATCGTGTTGGTCTCCGTGCGAATCTCACCGACGACGGCTGCGTGCAGTTCGTAGAGGCGCTGCCTGGCCTCCGCGAGTTCCTCCACGGCGCGCGCGCCCTTGATCGCGAGCATGACGCCCCCGATCCGCAGGAACGGCACGGAGATCGTGGCAAGCCCGCCGAGCGCGCCGACCGCGCGCGAGGTCGCGACATCGAACGCCTCCCGCAAGGGACCGCGTGCGGCGGTCTCCGCCCGCGCCTGCACGACCGCGACATTCGCGAGGCCAAGCCTCTGCGCGACCGCCTCGAGGAACCGCGCCTTCTTCCCCGTGGCCTCGAGAAGGGTCCATGCGATGTCGGGGCGCGCGATGGCAAGCGGGATCCCCGGAACGCCGCCGCCCGAGCCGACATCGATCCCCGTCGCGACGCCCTCGAGGCCCTCGATCGGCGCGAGGAGCGTCAGCGCGTCGATGACATGGCGCGGCCACGCGCTCTCGCGGTCGATTCGCGTGAGGTTGAACCGCTCGTTCGCCGCGAACAGCATCCCGAGATAGCGGCTGAGCCGCTCGATCTCCGCTTCGCTCAGCTCGATCTGGAGCCGCGCGAGCATGGCGAGCGCCGCGTCGTCTGGGCTGATCGGCTCGGGTTCGGGATCGAAGCGCAGCCACTCGGCGAGCTCCGCCTCGCGTGCGTGCTCGCGCTCGCGGTGACTCGATCGATCGGGATCCTCGTCGTGCGTGGTCGGTCTCTTGGCCATGCGGGGCTCCTCTGCTCCAATGCTCACCTCTCGTCGAACGGGCTCTTCCCTTCAATGGGGTCCTTGCTCTCGAAGGGGTTCTTGTCGCCGCCAAGCGGTGGCCTCAGCCCGATCGCGAGCAGGATTCCCGTGAGCGCCCACGAGGCCGTGAGGCTGCTTCCGCCGTAGCTGACGAACGGCAGCGTGACGCCCGTGATCGGAAGGAGCCCGATCGTCATGCCGACATTCACGGCCATCTGCGAGAAGAGGAGCGCGCCGATCCCGACCGCCACGAGCTTGGAGAAGCCGTCGCGCCGCTGCATGGCGACCGCGAGCGCCGCCATCAGGTACAGGGTCGATGCAGCGAGCACCGACAGCCCGCCAAGCATGCCGAAGCGGCATCCCACGACGGCGAAGATCATGTCGTTGTGCTCCTCGGGGAGCGCGTTGAAGACGACGAGCGCGCGCGCATGGTCCTCTCCGTTTCCCGCAACGCCGCCTGCGCCCGTCAGGCGCATGGCGCGCCAGCCCTGGAGTCCGATGTCGCGCTCGAATCGCGTGTCGCCCTTCACCTGCGCCACGATCGCGTCGATGCGCGCGCGCTGGTAGGGCTGGAGGCCATAGGCGTAGGCGAGCGGCACCGCCGTGACGGCGAGCGCGGCCGCCACGAGAAGATGTCGCCAGCGCGCGCCCGCGGCGACCAGGATGGCGACGAGCGTCGGGAAGAAGAGCAGCGCGGAGCCGAGGTCCGGCTCGAGGACGATGAGGCCGACGGGCACGAGGAGGAGCAGCGCGGGAACGAGCAGGCTGCGCAGCGTCCGCGGGCTTCCCCGCAGCGACAGCCACTGCGAGAGACACAGGATGTAGGCGATCTTCGCAAGCTCCGACGGCTGGAAGTCGACGAGCCCGAGGTTGATCCACGCACGCGCCCCGTTGCGCGGGGTGACGATCGACTTCGGGATGAACGGAAGGAGGACGAAGACGAGGAGCGCGAGCGAAAGCGCGAGGAGGAACCAGCTGGCCGCGCGCAGCCCCTGCGGCGGGACGATCGTCGCGAGCGCCGCAGCGGCCACGCCGACGGCGAGGAAGATCGCCTGGCGCACCGCGAGCGCGGGCTCCGTCGTCCCGATCGAGACGACGCCGAGGATCGAGAGATAGAGCGCGGCCGCGACCGCGACCCACGCGGGCGTCGCGAGCCGAAGACGCGCGCGGGACGGGGCGCTTGTGCCCGCGTAGAGCTCCGCCGCCGTGAACGAGGAGCGGCTCATCGCGACGCACGCTCCTCGGGGACCCCGCCGTCTTCCCGTCTCGCCCGCTCGCCGAGATATCCCTCGGCGGCGACCGCGCGCATCACGGCCGCGGCCATCGGTCCGGCGACCTTGCCGCCCGATCCGCCATGCTCGAGGAGCACGGCGATCGCGTGGGTGGGCGCCTCGCCGCGCGGGGCGACGAGACCGACGAACCACGCGTGGTCCGTCTTCACGCGCGTCTCCGCCACGCCGTCGCCATCGCCATCGAGCCTGAAGGGAGGGACCGTGGCGGTTCCCGTCTTGCCCCAGACATCGACGGCCTCGAACTGGAAGAGGTTCTCGCGAACGCCGCCCTCGAGCGTGATGTGATGGCCGGTCCCGTACGACGCGTTGACGGAGTCGCGAAGACCGCGCAGCGCCTCCGCGACCGCCGCGGGAGGCAGCGCAAGGTCGCGCGGCCGCTCGTCCGCGCGCCAGCCGCGCACGATGCGCGGCGGAATCGCGACGCCGCCGCGCGCGAGCGTCGCGAACGCGTGCGCGGCGTGGAGCGGAGTCCACGCGATCGGGCCCTGTCCGATGCCGAGCAGAAGCTCGGAGACGCGGTCGCCCTCCGCGCGCTGCCGCGCGAGTTGGCCGAGATCGGGAAGCAGCCCGCCCGACTCGCCGAGAAGCCGCGACGCACCGCCACGCGTCGAGACCTCGCCTGCATACCCGACCCCGAACGGCTGTCCGACGCCGAAGCGTCCGAGCCACGCGGACACGCGCTCGGGCCCGAGGCGGCGCGCGAGTTCGTAGAAGTAGATGTTGCAGCTGCGCGCGATCGCCTCGCGCCCCGCGAGCGGGCCATGCATCCCGAGGCGCCCCTCGGCGGCGCGATAGGTCCAGCAGCGCACGGCGTCGGGCCGATCCGGGAAGAAATGGCCCTTGCACTCGATGGTCGAGTCGGGCGACACGACTCCCTCGGCGACCCCGGCGCAGAAGAGGATCGGCTTGAGGATCGAACCGGGAAGATAGACCGCGTCGAAGGGGCGGAAGACCTGCGGCGTCTCGCGCGCCCGGCGCGATTCGCCGAGGAGCGCCCCCTCCGCGAGCGTGGGCGCGCTGACGGCGGCGAGGATCTCGCCCGTCGCGATCTCGAGGACGACCACGGCGCCGACGAGTTCGAAGCCGAGCGGAAGCGGCCCGTCGCGCGGGTTTCCCTCTGCGTCGAGGCCGAGCTGATACCGCTCGATGCGCGCGAGGCGCGACCCCGGGGAGAAGAGCGCTTGGATGCGCGACTGCAGCCGGATGTCGAGCGTGAGCACGATGTCCTCGCCCGCGACCGGCTCGACGCGCCGCTCGGTGGCGCGCTCGAGGTTCCGTTCCACGAGCCCGCGTGCACCACGGAGCGCGTCCTCGTGTCCGCGCTCGATGCCGCTCGAGCCGATCGCGTCCCTGTCGGGGCGGTAGCCGCCGAGGTCGACGACCGATCCGCTGCCTGGGTCGAACAGCGGTCGACGCGCGAGATCCTCGGCGAAGACCTGCGTGCGCGTCGTTCCGAGGATGTGGTCCGCCACGCCGTTCAGAACGACCGCAAGCGGCTTCTCGGCGCGAATGGGGCTCGGAAACCGCGATCGATCGAGCTCGAAGGCCACCTGCTCCCAAGGCCGAACGCGCCGCGTCGACGGCTCGACCGTCACGGTGCCGGGCAGCTCCTCCGCGATGCGCTGGAAGGCGAACGCAACCTCGTCGGAGACATCGGGCAGCACGACATGCGAGCCTCGCTGCGCCGCCACGCGCTCGCGGTCGATCTCATCAAGCCTCGCATCGTCGCCGAAGAGGCGGATCTCGCGCTCGAGGAGCGCCTCCTTGCGCGAGACGGCCTCGCGCGCGGCGCGTGCCACGATGTCGTCGAGGCGGCGATCGAGCTCTGCCCGCTCAAGCTCGCCCGCGGCCGAGAGGCGCGCGTAGACCTGCTCGAGCAGCGCGTCGAACTTGGCCTGCCGCTCGAGGATGCGCGTGCTCCGCTCGCCCGCCGAGAGCTCGAGCCACGACGAGAGGCCGAGTTCGCGCACGAGCTCGCGACGCGCCATCTCCGTGGCCCAGCGCCCCGTGATCGCGTCGTAGCGGAGCAGCACATCCCAGCTGGCGCGATCCGCGGCGAGCACCTCGCCGCGCCTGTCGAGGATGCTTCCGCGCGTGGTCGGCACGAGCCGCGTCGTCACGAGAAACCGCTCGACGGCGGTGCGATGGGTCTCGTGCTCCACCAGCGTGAGGCGTCCGAGCTGGAGCGCCAGCACCGTCGAGACGGCGAGGAAACCGATCGACAGCACCGCGACGCGACGCTCGAAGCGACCGAAGGTCGCGCCGAGCGCGGCACCGATGCCGCTGAGCCAGTGTCCGCGTCCCGATGTCATGGAGAGAGGGTACGCGAGGAGGTGCGGCGCGTGGTGGAGCCGTCAGCGCATCTTGATCGACGCGAGCGCGATGGCGCAGAGGATGGCCGTGATGATCCAGAAGCGGACCACCACCTGATTCTCGCTCCAGCCCTTCAGATGGAAGTGATGGTGGATCGGCGCGCAGCGGAAGATGCGCTTGCCGCCCGTCGACTTGAAGTACGCGACCTGCAGGACGGTGCTGCCAAGCTCGAGGTAGAAGATGCCCGCGATCAAGGGAAGCAGGGCCTCCTGCCGGATCGCGACCGCGACGAACGCGAGAAGGCCGCCGAGCGCGAGCGACCCCGTGTCGCCCATGAAGACGCGCGCGGGGTTGCAGTTGAACCAGAGGAAGCCGAGGCACGCCCCGCCCATCGAGCCGGTCAGGACCATCAGTTCACGCGCACCCGGCACATGGGGCACGAGCAGATGCTGCGCGACGACCTGGTTGCTGGCGATCCAGCAGAGCACCATCAGCACGAAGCTGACGACCGCCATCGTGCCGGCGGCGAGCCCGTCCATGCCGTCGGCGATGTTCACGGCGTTCGAGGTGCCCGCGATGGCGAGGGCTCCGATCGCGGCGTAGACGAAGATCCCGAGCACGAAGACATTGGGGTTGAGCACGGCGCCCGCGATGTCGCCCGCGCGGACGGGTTCGTAGGTGCGCTGGAACGGAAGGTTCAGGCTCACGGCGGCTGGGTTCGCCTGCGGGTCGGCTGCGTGGAACAGGAACAGGCTGACGAGGATGGCGCAGCCCATCTGGAAGAGGAACTTCTCCCACGCGAAGAGCCCCTCGCGCGTTCCCGCCGCGCGCCGTGCGGCGGTGAGCTTCAGCCAGTCGTCGAACGCCCCGACGGCCGCGAGCCACACGAGGACGAGGACGGCGAGATGGACATGCCGCGAGTGGATGAAGTCGGAGAAGAGGAAGAGCGACGCGAGGATCGAGCCGACGATGAGGAGCCCCCCCATCGTGGGCGTGTCCTTCTTCGGCTGGTTCAGCGCGTTCAGCTCGGGGTTGTAGAACTCGGGGTTGTCGCCGACCTTCAGCTGGCGAAGCCGTGCGATCGTGCGCGGCCCGAGCAGGATCACGACGAGGAACGCGAAGAGCCCCGCGGCGAGCGCACGGAACTCGAGCTGCGTGAAGACCTGGATGACGCTGTAGAGCCCCATCGCATCCAGCCAGTCTTGGAATCGCGTCGTCAGGATGTAGAGCATGCGCGGAGCACATCTATCGGGATTCGCGGTTCCATCGCTGCAAAGGAACGCGCGGAGCCGTCACGCGCCGACGCGGGCGAAGCCCTCCGCAAGCGGCGCGAGGAAACGCTCCATGCGGGCGCCCCTGCTTCCTTTGAGAAGAACCGCGCTTCCTGACGGTATCAGCGCGCTTGCCTCGAGCGCCACGGCCTCGGAGAACTCGACCGCGGAGAGGGCGTCGCCCGCGAATCCCGCCGCGCGCGCCGCCGCGACGAGGTCCGCCGCGAACGGCCCGATC
Organism: uncultured Klebsiella sp.; assembly: GCA_964393015.1. Lineage (GTDB taxonomy): Bacteria > Planctomycetota > Phycisphaerae > Phycisphaerales > SM1A02 > QWPT01. The sequence continues at coordinate 49,527 of CAYMSD010000005.1, read as the reverse complement.
GCGACGAGCGCGTCGTGCCGCGAGAGGCTTGCGGCCGCGCGTCTGCCGACCTCGGCGTGCAGTTCCGCCGCAGCGGCGCCGAGTTCGCGCATCTCGCCGAGGATGGCCACGCGGCGGCCCGTCGGTGCGAGTTCGACGAAGGCGGCGAGCGCCGCGGCCATGGCATCGGGGTTCGCGTTGTAAGCGTCGTTGAAGACCGTGCGGCCGCCGACCTCGAGTCGCTCGAGGCGCATGTCGGCGGCGGCGACCGTGGCAAGCCCCGCGCGGATCTCGTCGACCCCGATCCCCATCTCAAGCGCGGCGGCGATCGCAGCGAGCGCGTTCATGGCGTTGTGGGCGCCGGGCATGGCGAGGCCGAAGCGTGCGCGCCGCCCGCGCGAACCTGGTCTCTCCGCCTCCGAGCCCCCCGCCTCGCCCCGCGCCCGCGGAAGCTCGACCTCGATCTCCTGCAGGATCCCGCCGCCGAAATCCCCTGCAAGCCTCTCGACGAGCCTGTACTCGCACGCGGGGCCGGCCCCGAAGCGGACGATCCGCGCGGGCGCGCGATCCTCCAGAGCGAGCTGCGAGACCGCCTCGAGGAGCGGCGGGTTGTCGCCGTTCACGACGCCGACGCCCGCCGACGACACGCCCGCCAGGATCGACGCCTTCTCCGTCGCCACCGCCTCGACCGAGCCGAGCCCCTCGAGGTGCGCGCGTCCCGCGAGCGTCACGATGGCGGCCTCGGGCTCGACCATCTCGGTCAGCGGCAGGATCTCGCCCGGTTGGTTCATGCCGATCTCCGCGACGAGGAAGCGCGCCTCGTCCGGGGTCGAGAGAAGCGTGAGCGGAACCCCGATGTCGTTGTTGAAGCTCTTCGGGCTCGCATGCGTCGGGCCGACCGCCGAGAAGATCCCCTCGAGGAGCCTGCGCGTGGTCGTCTTGCCCGCGCTGCCCGTGACGGCGGCGACCCGAAGCCGCAGCAGGCTGCGTCGCCACGCGTGCGCGATCTGCCCGAGCGCGCGCCGCGTCGAGGCGACCCGCAGGAGGCCGAACCCCGCCGGGAGCGCTGCAAGCGTCGCGTCGTCGGGCTGCGCCTCCACGATCGCGAAGGCCGCGCCCGCCCGCGCGGCGTCGCCGACGAACGCGTGGCCGTCGAATCGATCCCCGCGCAGCGCGACGAAGCAGGACCCCCGCCTCAGTCCGCGCGTGTCGGTCGTCAGCGCGACGGCCTCCGACGAGGGACGCCGCGCCACCTCGGCGCGCGTCGCGAGGACGATCGCCTGGATCGATGGGCAATGCACCTCGTAGACGCCTGCTCCGCTTGCTTCCGCCATCTGGGTCGACCTCCGTGCCTGCCCTGCGATGCTCCCTCGACAACGCGTGCCGCGCGGGTCACGCCCCGTGCGCCGCGAGGCGTCTGCGCAACGCCTCCTCCGCCTCCCTGCGGTCGTCGAAGCGACGCCTCTCCGACCCGATGATCTGGTAGTCCTCGTGGCCCTTGCCCGCGATGAGCACGATGTCGCCCTCGCGCGCGGTGGCGACGGCGAACGCGATCGCCTCCGCGCGATCGACCTCGACCGTGACGCGTCCGCGCGCGTCCGCGGACACGCCCGTGAGGATCTCGTCGATGATCGCGCGCGCGTCCTCCGTGCGGGGGTTGTCGCTCGTCACGATCACCTCGTCCGCGCCTTCGCATGCCACCCGCGCCATGCGCGGGCGCTTCGTGCGGTCCCTGTCGCCGCCGCATCCGAAGACCACGCGCAGTCGCCCGCCCGCGGGCACCGTCGGCCGCAGCGCGTCGAGAACATTGCGAAGCGCGTCGTCCGAGTGCGCGTAGTCGACGAGCACGCTGAAGCCCGCGCCCGGCACGGAGACCGGCTGCAGCCGTCCAGGCGGCGCAGAGCACGCCGCAAGCGCAGCGCCGAGGCGCGCGGACTCGACGCCGCAGAGGTAGGCCGCGGTCGCCGCCTGCAGGGCGTTCATCGCGTTGTGTCGGCCGACGAGCGGCAGCTCGAACTCGAACAGGCCCCACGGCCCGCGGAACGAGACCGACATCGACGACGGGCCCATGCCGTGGACGGTCGCGAGGCAGTCCGCGCTCGGATCGACGAGGCTCGTGCGCAGGACGCGCGCGCCGCTCGCGCGTGCGGCGTCGACCATCGCCGCATGCCAGGGATCGTCCATGTTGACGACCGCGGTTCCCTCGGGCCCGAGCATGGAGAAGAGCCGCGCCTTCGCGGCCGCATAGCGCTCCATGGTGCCGTGGTAGTCGAGGTGGTCGCCCGTCAGGTTCGTGAAGATGCCGATCCTGAAGCGCGTCCCCGCGACGCGGCGCTGGTCGAGCGAATGGCTCGACACCTCGATCGCGGCCGCACGGCAACCGTTCTCGACCATGCGCGCGAAGAGCTCCGCGATCTCGAGCGCAGGCGGCGTCGTCAGGCTCGAGGGAACGCGCACGCGCCCATCGTCGGTCTCGACGGTGCCGACGAGGCCAGCGCGGGTTCCCGCCACCGCGAGAAGCTGCTGCACGAGATACGAGATCGTGGTCTTCCCGTTTGTGCCCGTCACGCCGACGACATCGAGCGTCGAGGTGGGCCGTCCGTGGAAGCGCTCGGCGATGATCGCGGCTGCGGCCGCGGGGTCGTCGCAGGAGAGCCACGCGACGCCCTCGGGAACCCCGCCCTCTGGAAGCGGCGTGTCGGATGGGGCCGCGATCGCGACGGCCCCTTGTCGGAGGGCATCCGCGATGTAGGCGCGTCCGTCGGTCTTCGTTCCCGAGCGCGCGAAGAAGAGCGCGCCCTGCTTCACGCGCCGCGAATCCTCGGAAAGGCTCCAGACCACGGGGTCCGCGTCCGTCAGGAGCCGAGTCGCCCCTGCCTCGCCCGGAAGCGCCTCGATGAGCGTCGACAGTTTCATCGCTCTCCCTTCTTCGCATCGTCCGATGCATCGGACGGTTCGTCGATCGCAGCGTCGATCGGCAGCGGATCGGCCACGCGTCCGCGCGCGAACTCGACGAGCCTCGGCAGCACGAGCCTCCGCAGGACGATCTTGCCGCAGGCCGCGATCGGGATCGCGAGCAGCATGCCGTACACGCCCGCGACCGAGCCGCCCGCGAGGATCGCCACGACGATGGTGACGGGGTCGAGGTTGGTCGCCTTGCCTGCGATCACGGGCGTCAGGAGATAGCCCTCGATCGTCTGGACGACCGCGAAGACGAGCGTCGGCCAAAGCAGCATGCCCCAGATCGCCATGCGCGCCTCGGGCGGAAGGCCGAACTGGTCGACGACGAGGAGGATGACCGCGAAGGGCAGCCCGACGCCGCCGAGATACGGCACGATCGAGAGGGCACCCGTGAGGAGGCCGAGCGCGATTCCGTACGGCACGCCGCAGAACTGCCAGCCGACCGCGAACATCGCGCCCATGAGCAGGCAGATGACGATGCGGCCGCGCACGAAGCCTGCGACGGCGCGGTCCATCTCGCCGATCAGCCCCATGATCGAGTCACGCCGCTCGTCGGGGATGAGCTTCGAGAAGAAGCCCGTGATGTCGGGCCAGTAGACGCTGAAGTAGAAGAAGTAGAACGGGATCAGGAACGCGACGAGGCTGATCTGCAGCACCGTGAGCGCGAAGGAATAGACCTGCTTCGAACCCGCCCCGAGCAGCGCGAGCAGCGGGTTGTCGCCGCTCGCGCGCCGCATGGACTCAGGCAGCTGCGCGATCGCGTCGCCGACGGTGCCTGGCCGCGGCGGCGCGGCGTCCCCGGCGGTCGCGGGCCCCTCCTCCTGCGGCGGCGCGGGCTCCTCGGCGACCTCCGCTTCGACTCGCGCGGGCTCCTCGCCGTCGTCGGGGCGGGCCGCGGAGCCATCGGGCTCGAGCCCCGGCACGGGCTCGCCGTCGGGCGTGGTTCCACCCTTCAGCGGATGCAGAAACCGATCGACGAAGGTGCGGGCGTCTGGCTGGTACTCCGTCGGGAGCGTCTCCACCAGCCTGACGAGCGCGGGGTCGTATCGCCCGCTCCGAAGCCCGGATGCGAACGAGAGCGTCTGACCGACCGCGATCGGGATCACGATCGCGAGGAGCACCGCCAGCACGGTTCCGAGCGCGGCGAGGATCGTGGTGACGGCGACGGGCCTCGAGAACCCGCGCCAGCGCGTCATGCGCGCGACGACCGGCTCGACGAGGTAGGCGAGCGCCAGCGCGACAAGCAGCGGAACCGTCACGGTCCGCATGGCGTAGCCTGCGTACACGGTTCCCGCGACGATGCCGATGACAAGGATGTCGCGGACGGGCTGGAGATGCCAGAGATGCGCCGTGCGGGGGTCGAACCCGCGGTCGCGCGCCGGCGGATCCGCCTCGCCATGCGAGGCCTTCGAATCGCCCGATCGATCGTCCTGCGCGTCGCCCATCCTGCCTCCGTCTCGAGCCATCCGTTGCCCGCGCCGCGCCCGCGCGCCGCGCGCGGGCAAGGTAGCGCGAAAGACCCGCGCATGGGGCGGATTTCCGCGATTGCGGCGGATCGCGCGGGCGCGCGCTCGTCACGAAACCCGTGCACTTTGCCGATAGACTCTCCGCGCACCGGCGCACCACGCGAGCACGAACCGTGACCCCTCCCCCTCCCGACCCGATCAACTGGAAGCACATCCTCGAACTCGGAGGGTGCTATCCGCTCGAGGCGTTCCACTTCGTCCGGGACGGGCTCGCGCACACCGTCGAGCGCGCGCTCACCCAGTCCAACCTGCAGGCCCACGGGGGCGAGCTCGTCCAGCCCGACAACCACCATGTCACGGGGCAGCAGCTGTGCATCGGGCTCCGCGACTACGCGATCGAGCGCTACGGCATGCTCGCGCCCGCCGTGCTCCAGCACTGGCACATCCACCGAACCGAGGACTTCGGGCGGATCGTGTATGCCATGATCGAAGGCGAGGCCCTGTCGAAGACTCCCGAGGACTCGATCGAGGATTTCGCGGGCGTCTACGACTTCGACGAGGCGTTCAGCAACGCCCAGCTCGCCCAACGCCTGGGCGCGCGGTAGCGGCGCTCTCTATCGCACGATCCCGCAGGGATTTCCGCGCGACGCGACGCCGCGGAACCTTCCCGTGCGCCGAATTGCGTCGCGGGAGCCCCCACGGACGGCCGTTTTTCCCTATCCTCCCGCCGTCGGAATTCGTTCGCGTCCTTCGGACTCGATCCGCGTCGCGCGACGCGGCGTGTCCACATGACTTCCAAACGATCGCAGGAAAGCAAGGTTCATCATGCGTCTCGCCCTCATCGCCTCCAGCGTCGGTTTCATCGCTCTCTGCGGCTGCGTTCCCCAGAGCCAGTACGACGATCTCATGAACGCGTACCGCAGCAAGGAGCAGCAGCTCCTCCAGCTGCAGAACGAGTTCGACACCTCGCGCACGAACGAAGAGGCGCTGCGTCGTCAGCTTGCGGAAGCGGCTGCGGATCTCGCCCGCGCGCGCGAGCTCGTCGGTGGCGACAAGAGCGCGCTCGATGCGCTGCAGAAGCGCTACGAGGATCTGCTGGCGCAGGTCAACGCGCTGAGCCCGCTTCCCGCGAGCGTGAACGATGCGCTGGCGTCGCTCGCCGACGCGAATCCCGACATCTTCGAGTTCGACGAGAAGCTCGGCATGCTCCGCTTCAAGAGCGATGTCACCTTCGACCTCGGCAGCGCCAAGCTCACGACGAAGGCCGCCGGCATCCTCAGCAAGGTCGCGTCGATCCTGAACTCGAGCGACGCGAGCGGGCTCGAGGTCCGCGTCGTCGGCCACACCGACAATGTCCCGATCCGCCGCGGCTCGACCGCAGCGCAGCACCCGACGAACATGCACCTCTCCGCGCACCGCGCCATCTCCGTGCGCGACGCGCTCAACGCCGACGGCGTGACCGCGAACCGCTTCATGGTCGCCGGCTACGGCGAGTTCCGCCCGATCGTCGCCAACGGCGCGCGCGGTGCGGAGGCGAACCGTCGCGTGGAGCTCTTCCTCGTGCCGATGACCTCGGTCGCCGCGGCCGACGCCTCGCCCGCGCCGCGCGCGACGCCGGTCGCGCCCGCGCCGCGCACGGCGGTCGAGAGCGAGAACCTGAAGTAAACCGAGGCGCTTCGCGCTTTCAGAACCTGCCGACAGGCGCCGAGAGTCCCTCGGCGCCTGTCTTGCTTTGCCGCGCGGCCACTTGCCCGGCCGCACCGGAAGGTCCGAGAAAACATTCAGGCTCCTTGAGTTCGCCGAAATCTCGGGGCGATTTGAATGACCGCGCGGGCTTTCCGCGCTCCACTCGTACACTCGACGCTCCGCGGAGCGCCGCGGTGTCGTGTGGGTCTGTTTCTCCGGCAGAGGTCACGAGCCTTCGCGTCGCGCCGACCGCGACGACGGGAGCTCCGCCCCGAACGCCATCATCCGAAGAGGAGTGAGTTTCCGATGCGTCGACTGGCCATCTCGGGCGTTGTGTGTCTTTCTCCGCTTGTCGCAGCCGTTGCGCTCGCAGATGCGCCGCTGCGCATCAACGAGTTCCGCCTCGAGCAGCCGGGCGCGGACACGGACGAGTACATCGAGATCGCGGGCGCGCCCGCCGAATCGCTCGCGGGCCTGTCGCTCGTCGTGATCGGCGACGACGACTTCGCGCTTCCAGGCGCGCAGAACGGCACGATCGAGATGGTCGTGAGCCTCGATGGCTTCTCGATCCCCGCGAGCGGCTTCTTCGTGGTCGGCGAGCCGAAGCTCTCGCTCGCGACGCCCGACCTCGCCACGAGCCTCAACCTCGAGGGCGGCGACAATGTCACGATCCTCCTCGTGCGCGACTTCAGCGGCTTCGACGGCCAGAAGCTCGACATCGACGACAACGGCACGCTCGACATCACCCCGTGGACGGAGATCGTGTCGGGCGTCGCAGCGCTTGCGAACGCCAACCCCGACGGCGTGAAGAGCGACTACTTCTACAGCGCGGCCACGGTCGGACCGGAGGGCGGCCAGCAGCCCGCGGCGGCGTGGCTCTGCGGCAACGACGCCACGCAGTGGAACGTCGGCTCGCTCGACCCCTTCACGGGCGTCGACTCGCCGGGCGCTGCGAA
>CAYMSD010000005.1:35073-42379 GCA_964393015.1 uncultured Klebsiella sp. | reverse complement strand
ACCTGCGGCCAGGGCGCGGGCAACTGCCATGAGGTCCACAAGGGCCCGGGCTGCATCGACAGCGACTGCTGCGAGCTCGTCTGCACCGCAGACCCGACCTGCTGCGAGCTCACCTGGGACCAGAACTGCGTGAACACGGCACGCACGCTCTGCCTCGAGGCGGGCGAGCCCCCCGCGCTCCAGCTCAACGAGATCCGCATCGACGAGCCGAGCAACACCGATCCGAACGAGTACATCGAGATCGTCGGCGCGCCCGGCACCTTCCTCGACGGCGTGTCGATCGTGGTGATCGGCGACGGCGCCGACACGGACGGCTCGATCGAGGCGGTCATCTCGCTCGACGGCGGCGTCATCCCCAAGGACGGCGTCTTCCTCGTCGCGGAGTCGACCTTCACCCTCGGCACCCCCGACCTCACCGCGACGCTCAACCTCGAGAACGGCGACAGCGTCACCTACTTCCTCGTCTGGAACTTCACGGGCCTGAACTTCACCGACTACGACGGCGACAACGACTGCGCCCTCGACAGCCAGCCGTGGGATGCGACGATCGACAGCCTCGGCGTCGTCGGCGACGACAACCGCTGCGTCTACTCGACGACGACCGTCGGCCCCGACTATGTGTCGACGCCCGCGCACCTCGTGCGCTGCACCGACGGCTCGTGGCGCTTCGGCCGCTTCGACCCCGCCGCGAAGGACGGGTTCGACACGCCCGGCACCCCGAACACGGAGTGCCCCGCGCCCTACGCCTGCGGCAACCCGAAGGGGCCTGCCTGCTTCACCCCGCACGCGGGCGTGGGCTGCGCGGACGAGACCTGCTGCCGCACGATCTGCGCGGTCGACCTCACCTGCTGCGAGATCGAGTGGGACGCCACCTGCGCGGAGCTCGCGCTCCTCAACTGCTTCGTTCCCGGCAAGCCGCCCGTTGTCGGCATCAGCGAGATCCGCATCGACCAGCAGAACTTCGATGTGGACGAGTACTTCGAGCTCGTCGGCGAGCCCGACACGCTCCTCAACGGCCTCACCTACATCGTGATCGGCGACGGCCCCGCCGCCCTCGGCTCGGGCGTGGTCGAGTTCGCGCAGAGCCTGAACGGCTTCCGCATCCCCGAGAGCGGCTTCTTCCTCGCCGCGCGCTCGACGCTCACCCTCGGTGGCGCGGTGCCAGACCTCGTCCTCCCGAACTCGCCCGAGTTCGAGAACTCGGACAATGTCACCCACATGCTCGTCTTCGGCTTCACGGGCGCCATCGGCGACGACCTCGACACGAACGACGACGGCGAGCTCGATGTGCAGCCGTGGGACACCGTGCTCCAGACGGTCGCGTTCATCGAGAGCGACACCGTTCCGCCGACGAACACCGAGTATGCCTACGGCGATGTCCGCGTCGGCCCCGACTCGGGCGGCTTCGTCCCGAGCCAGCTCGCCTACTGCCCGACGACCGATGCGTGGACGATCGGCACCTTCATCCCCGATGCAGCCACGGTCGACAGCCCGGGCGCGGCCAACTACGGCTGCGACTACTCGGGCGGCGGACCGAAGTGCCCCGCCGACATCGACGGCGACGGCACGGTCGGCGCCTCCGACCTGAGCGCCCTGCTCGGGGCGTGGGGTGGCACGGGCGCCGCCGACATCGACGGCGACGGCTCCGTGGGCGCATCCGACCTCAGCGCGCTGCTCGGCGCGTGGGGCGCGTGCCCCTGAGCCGGTGATCGCCTGAATCTCTGCCGGCGGCGGGCCTCCCGCCGCCGGCTTTCCTTTTGCGCGGCGCGAAAGCGCGCGTTTCCGTCCCGCGATGGCGTTGCCGCGCGCGTATAACACGCCGATGCTTCCAGGCGCAGGCGTCCTCTCCCAGTTCGGTCACTCGACCACGACGGCGCTCGACGGCCTCGGGAGGTTCTCGCTGTTCGCCCTCAACGCGCTGCGCATCGCCGTCGTCGACCCGATGAGCTGGATTCGCTGGAGCCACATCGGCCCGCCGCTCTACACCGTCGGCGCCGCGAGCGTCCTCGTCGTCGCGATCACGGGCGCGTTCATCGGCATGATCCTCGCGCTCGAGGGCTACGACCAGTTCGCCGCGCTCGGGCAGGAGCAGCAGATGGGCGGCGTGATCAACGCGGCGGTCACCAAGCAGATCGGCCCCGTGCTCGCGGCCGTCATGCTCGCGGGCCGCGTGGGCGGGTCGCTCGCCGCCGAGCTCGGCTCGATGCGTGTGACCGAGCAGCTCGACGCCATGCGCGCGATGGCCGCCGACCCCGTGCGCACGCTCGTCGTGCCGCGCGTGGTCGCCTGCGTGGTCATGACGCCGCTCCTGACGATCTACTCCGACTTCGTCGGCTCGCTCGGCGCGTGGATCATCGTCACGGCCTACCACGGCGTCACGAACACCGACTACTGGCACTACACGGCGCAGTTCGTCTCCTACTGGGATCCGTTGACGGGCGTCCTCAAGAGCATCGCGTTCGGTCTCGCGATCGGGCTCATCAGCTGCTACAAGGGATTCCACTGCGCAGGCGGCGCGTCCGGCGTCGGCCGCGCGGCCACCGAGAGCTTCGTCGCCAGCTTCCTCGTCATCATCATGATCAACCTCGTGCTCGCGCAGTTCATCGGGGATCTCCAGGGCTGGCTCGATCCGACCAGCATGAAGAACCTCCTGAGCTGAGCAAGCGCGACGCAGGTGCCACCCATGCAGAACGCCCGCCCTCGCCGCGCCTCCGTGCTGATCGCAGCGCTCGCAGCCATGTCCGCAGCGGTTCCGCTCGCAGCGTCTGCGCCGCGCGCGGCCGACGCCGCCGTCGCGTCCTCGCCCTTGCAGCAGGCCCGGCCCGTGATCATGCGCTCGAAGCCGAGGGTGCACGAGATCACGCTCGAGGTCGAGCTCTACGCGGGCGCGAGCACGGCACCCGCCTTCTCGAACGACAACGCCGTCGACCTGCGCCCCGCCTACTCGATGCCGCAGGTGAAGATCGGCATTCCCGTCCTCACGCGCACGACCTGGTGCGACACCGACTTCAGCGCGCTCGCCTGGAAGATCGAGAACGACGGATTCGACATCACCAGACGGGATGCGAAGGTCTTCTCGCAGCTCAGGCCCGGCGTCGAGGCGATGCTCGAGTTCGACATCGTGCCGCGCACGGAGTACTTCAACGGCATGCGGGCGATGGCGAAGTACCGCGTGCAGCGCTGGGAGGTCACGGTCGACGAGGCGGCCGCTGCGCGCGTCACCTGGCCCCGCGACTGGCCCGCGTGGACGAAGCGCTATCTCGGCGAGGAGCTCGGCATCAGGCCCGAGGACCCCGCGATCAAGACGCTCGCGGAGAACTCGACCAAGGGCGGCGCCCGCAGCGTGACGCCGTTCATCGCCGCGCGCAACGCGCTCGGCGCGATCATGCGGGAGTGGCGCTCGATGACGGGCGACACCAGCGAGTTCGGCCCCGACGGCAACCTGCGCGGCATCCGCTTCACGATCGACGCGGTCTCGGGGCTTTCCGTCGGACGCGGGACAAGCGTCGAGCTGGTGACGACCTGCGTGGCCGCGCTTCGTGCGCTCGGCATTCCGTCGCGCGTCGTCTACGGCCTCGAGGAGCACGAGAACCGCAGCGGCCGTGAGAAGACGCGCTTCCGCTACATCGGCGAGTTCTTCCTGCCCGATGTCGGCTGGATTCCCTTCGACCCGATGGAGCTCCGCGGCCAGGGCGCCGCGACCAAGCCATCGACCGCGCCTGTCAAGGGCTTCGCGAACGTGACGGGGCTTGAGAAGGTGCTGCCGCTGTCCTTCACGCCCGTTCCCGAGGGCTACGCGAAGGCGGACCGCTACGCCGTCTGGGGCTGGCAGCTGGCCCGCGGCGGCCGGATCGAGGAGGACAGGGCGTTCACCCGCATCCGCTTCGAGCAGCTCTCGCGCGGCCTCGGCGAGGTGAAGTCGATGCCTGCGCCCGTCAACGACCTGGCGGAGTGACCGGCCGAGGCGCGACCATGGCCGCGCAAGGTCCATCTGGTCGGGCTGTACGGCCTGTGGCGGCTGTGCGGCGCCGTTTGTGCCGAACCCTCGCCGCCCTCACTTCCCTCACGAAGCGTGTATTCGACCTTTCTCCTCGGATGCGGGCACGGAAGTCCACCTGCATCGGACGACGCCGCGAGGAATGGGAACACGCGGAGCAGGAAACACGAGGGGAAGGAACACGCCATGAAGCCGAGCAACCGACGCGACGACCGCAACCAGCCGACCGACGAAAGCCGCCTCTTCATCGAGCTTGTGCGCGAGGCGCGCGAGCTCCTCTCGGAGACCTGCGGGTCGCCGATGTCGGAGAGTCCGCAGATCGTCGCCGCAGTCGCCGAGGAACGCCTGCGTGCGCGCCAGCGCTCGAACGCGGAGGCGGCGATCGCCTGCGCGGAGTTCAGCCGCGCCGTGATGGAGGATCTCTCCCGCGTCGCGCGCCGCGCGGGCTGATCAGCGCAGCGACCCGAGCGCCGCGTGCGCCTCGCGATGCACGATCGCATGCAGCTCCGCCGTGCGCTCCGAGCTGGTGCGGCCGTCCGCGCCCGTCGCGTAGCCCCCTGAGAGGGTGAGGCAGGTCGCCACGCCCCTCCCCCAGACCTCCTGGAGGACAAGCCTGTCGCGCAGCGCGATTCCGCGCTCCGTGAGGGAGAGGCGTCCGAAACGGTCGCCCTTCGCCACATCGACGCCCGCGAGGTAGAACGCGAGATCGGGCCGCGCCCGATCGACCGCCTGCGGGAGATGCTCGGCGAGAAGCGCGAGATACTCGTCGTCGCCCGTGCCGTCCTCGAGCGGCACATCGAGCGACGACGGCGGCTTCTTCAGCGGGAAGTTCTTCGCGCCGTGCATCGAGAAGGTGAAGACGGCCGGATCCCCCGCGAGGATCGCGGCGGTCCCGTTCCCATGGTGGACATCGAGGTCGACGACGAGGACCCGAAGGCCGTGCTCGCGCTGCATGAACCGAGCGGCGACCGCCACATCGTTGAGCGTGCAGTAGCCCTCCCCCGCATCGCGCAAGGCGTGGTGCGTGCCGCCCGCGAGGTTCGCGGCGAGGCGCGTGCGCGAGCGGCGGGCCGCATCGGCCGCGTCGAGGGTTCCCTGGACGGCGAGCCGTGCACGACGCACGAGCCGCTCCGACCACGGCATGCCGATTCGCCGCTCCTCCTCGGGGGAGAGCGTCCCGTCGCGAAGCTTCGCGAGATAGACCTCGTCGTGCGCGAGCGAAAGCGTCTCCCACGCCACCTCGGCGGGGCGATGCTCGTTCCATGGGCCGAGCAGCCCTTCCCGCACGAGGATGTCGTGCAGGAACTCGTACTTCCGCATGGGGAAGGCGTGCCCCGCGGGAAGCGGAATCACATAGTCGGGGTGATAGGAGACATGCTCCAAGCGACGGTCCATGGTGGCTCCAGCGCGGGGGAGCCTCGGGCGCTACATGCGCGCGACGAGCGCCTCCGCGAACTCCATCGTCCCGAGCGTTCCGCCGAGGTCGCGCGTCACGGCGCCCTCGACAAGCGCCCTGTCGTAGGCGCCGCGGATCCGCGCGGCGGCCTCGCGATGGTGCGGCGCGCCGCGCGCGGCGGAGAGCCAGTTCAGCATCATCACGCCCGACATGACGAGCGCGAGCGGGTTGGCCACGCCCTTGCCCGCGATGTCGGGAGCCGACCCGTGCACGGCCTCGAAGACGGCGCCCTTCTCGCCGATGTTCGCGCCCGGCGTCACGCCGAGCCCGCCGACGAGGCCCGCGCAGAGGTCGCTCATGATGTCGCCGTAGAGGTTCTCCGCGAGGATCACATCGAAGCGCGTGGGGTCCTGCACCATGCGCATGCACGCGGCGTCGATGATGTGCTCCTCGTAGCCGACGTCGGGATAGCGCGCCTCGTGCACCTCGCGGGCGCAGCGGACGAACATGCCGTCGGTCAGCTTCATGATGTTCGCCTTGTGGAAGACGCTCACCTTCCTGCGGCCCCGCTCGCGCGCGTAGCGGAAGGCGTAGTCGGCGATGCGGCGGCACGCGGACTCCGTCGCGACCTTGGTGCTCGTGGCGACTCCTCGGGTGATCTCGCTCTCGATCCCCGCGTACAGCCCCTCCGTGTTCTCCCGGACGATGACGAGATCGACATCGTGGAAGCGCGTCTCGACGCCCGCCATCGAGCGGATCGGACGGACCGCGGCGTAGAGGTCGAGCGTCTTGCGGAGGAGCACGTTCACCGAGCGGAAGCCCGTCCCTACGGGAGTCGTGCACGGCCCCTTGAGCGCCACGCCGTACTCCTCGATCAGATCAAGCGTCGACTGGGGCAGCAGCTGCTTCTCGCCCGCCGCAAGCGCCGCCTCGCCTGCATGGCGGACGGTCCACGCGATGTCGGCGCCCGACGCATCGATGACGCGCTGCGCGGCCTCGGCGACCTCGGGGCCGATTCCGTCACCTGGGATGAGAACGACATTCGTGGGCATTGGGCGATCCAGTTCGAGACTCGAGGCTGCCATCATGCGCCGGCTCGGCGCGGAGAAAGGCAAGAGGATACCTCATCACCTGTGCGGCGACGAAGCGCTTCATCGATGAGGCCGCGATCAGCGGGCCGAGGCGCCCTCGAGCTTGGGGAGCGTGAGGCGCTGGCCGACCTTGAGGCGGGCGGGATCGGAACCGATCGCGTTCTTGTTGGCCTCGTAGATCTTCTCCCAGTGCTTCCCGTCGCCGTAGTGCTTGCGGGAGATCGAGGAGAGGGTGTCGCCCGCGACCACGGTGTGCAGGTTGCCGCCCGAGGCACCTTCGGTCGTGTTCGTCGCGGCCGGAGTGGTGCCCGAGGCGGCGCCTCCGCCCGAGCCCGTCGAGTCGGCGGCGGGGATGCGCAGGCGCGTCCCGACCTTCATGGCGGTCGGGTCGACATTCGGGTTCGCCTTGGCGATCGCGTTCCAGGCGCTCTCCTTGCCGAGGTAGCGCTTGGCGATGCCGCTCATCGTGTCGCCCGAGGCGACGACATGAACCTGCTCGCCGGAGGTTCCGCCAGCGGTCGGAGCGGGAGTGCTGGGACGCTCAGGGGCGACCGGGCGCGGCCCGTTCAGGTCCGGGCTGGATGGGGTGGCTGGCGCTGCCGGCGCCTGGCCAGCGGCGGGCGAGGTGGGCTGGGTCGGCCCGATGGGGCGTGCGCTCAGGCCGCCTGCAGGGAGGCCGTTCATGCTTCCACCTTGGGTTCCGCCCACGGAAGGACGAGCGGTCGGGGGCAGGTCGCCCTTTCCGGAGTCCGCTGCGCCGAGGGAGCCTGGAACGAAGCCGGGCTGCTCGGGACGCTGGGCGAGACCGTTCCCACCAAGACC
>CAYMSD010000005.1:0-34973 GCA_964393015.1 uncultured Klebsiella sp. | reverse complement strand
TTCCCACCAAGACCCGTCGTCGGTGTCGGGTTGCCGGTGAGCGCGCCGATCGCAGGCGTCGAGGTCGCGGGCGACGGGGCCGCGCCGACGGAGGGGATCGTGGTGGGCGACTGCGAGCCGAGGCCATTCCTCGCTGCGGGCGCCGCTGCGGCGGGCTCCGACGCCCCTGCTCCCGCGCGCGATGGCGACGGAGTCGAAGGCGCGACGAAGGCGTAGTAGAGACCGGCTGCTGCGAGAATGACGACAAGAGTGATCGCTGCGATCTTTGGACCGTTCGGCATGTGACGCTCGATTCTGCGACGGTGGCGCGCGGTGCGCGACGACGACTGCGGACGCGCCCCGTGCCCCGGCTTCCGTTCCGGCGGGCGCGCGTGAAAGGGCTGAAAATCCCGTGAAAAACGCCTGTGCGCGACATGCGCGCCCGGCGAAGCCCACGGTCCTCGCGCGCGAGCCCGACGATGCGCCGCCGACGCGCTGCAGGCAAACGCATGCAGCACGCCGCGCCATCGTCACACGCCTCTCATGCACTCCACATGCACGCTGGCACCGGACTCACGCGGGCTGAGGCTTCACGGTCGTCGGGGCGATCGCCGCCTTCGCACGCTCGGCCTCCTCCTCGCGGCGACTGTACACCAGCGGAGCCGCGATCGCCACCGAGCTGAAGGTGCCTGCGACGAGGCCGATCAGGAAGGTGTACGCGAAGGGACGAATGCCCGTGCCGCCGAGGGAGATCAGCACGATCGCCGTTGCAAGGGTCGTGCCGCCCGTCAGCACGGTTCGGCTGAAGGTCTGGTTGATCGACAGGTTGACCGTGTCGCGGCTGATCCAGGCGCGCTTGCCGCGGTTCTCGCGGACGCGGTCGAGGATGACGACCGTGTCGTTCAGCGAGTATCCGATGATGGTCAGGAGGCCAGCGACGACATTGAGGTCGATGCGGTACTCCTCGATGTAGAGCGCGCTGCCGAAGCCGGTCCGTGCAAGCGGGATCGAGACGGCGAGGAACCCGAGGCAGACGACGACGTTGAAGGTCAGCGCGACCACGGTCGAGGTGGAGAAGCGGAAGCTGCCGAACCGCACCCAGATGTAGGCGAGCATGCCGATGAGGCTGAGCACGACCGCCACGACCGCCGTCGCGGCGAGGTTCTGGGCGACGATCGGGCTGAAGCTCGACACCTGGTCGAGGCTCGCCTGCTGGACGAGCGCCTGCTGGACGAGCGTCCACTCCTCGCGGGCGAAGTCGCGGTCCCAGATCTCGAGATCGACCTCGAGGCTCGAGAGGTCGGCGTCGCTGACGAGGACCGCCACCGATCGCTGCGGGCCGAACGGGCTCGCGGCGTCGACCGGCTCGAGGCCGAAGACCTTCGTCTTGCGGCCGGCGGTCGAGGACCAGTCGGGCTGGGCGCGCATGCGTGCGATCCGCTCCGAGATGTCGGTCGCGGTCGCCGGCGGGCTCAGCTCGTCGATGACGATGGCCACGCCGCCACGGAACTCGCCGACGGGCTCCTGCGCGACGGCGGGCCGCCCGATCGAGCTGCCGACGAGCGCCTTCTCGACGGGCCGCGTGTAGGCGGTGTGGTCCGTCGAGTCCGAACCCGTGAAGGCGAGCGGCAGGCGGACATCGAGGTCGCTTGCGAAGGTGCGCACGACGGCGCCGACCACATCGCGCGTGATGGTCGCCTCGTCGAAGCCCTCGGGCGGGTTCGGCGGGTTGCCCACGCGGATCTGGAACTGCGAGCCGAGGCCGTCCTTCGAGGTCTCGCCGACCGTGAGCACATTGGCGCTCGCGAGCTGCGACACCACGATGTCGTTCGGATTCGCCGCGCCGATGGCGCGCACCCGCTCCTCGACCGCGGCCCGCGTGAAGCCCACGCGGCCATCGGGCGCCGCCGGCTCCCCGTCGGCCGCCATGCGCGTCGAGAGCGACATCGCCACGCCACCGCGGAACTCCGTCTCGAAGATGTCGTTGCCGCGCATGACCACCGCGCCGAGCGAGGCGACGAACAGCGCGCCGCTGACCGCGAGGAGCATCGGACGCGCCCCGACCCAGTCGAACTTCGGCAGCAGGAAGCGAGAGATCGCGGGGAACACCGTCGGCAGCATGGGCACCGAGCGCAGCCCCGACTCGAGCATCGCCTCGAACAGCGCGCGGGTGACCCAGATGCCCGTGAAGAGCGTGGTGATGACGCCGATCGACATGGTGAGGGCGAAGCCCTTCACCTCCGTCGCGCCCACGTTGTAGAGGACGACGCAGACGATCAGGTTCGTGACATTGCCGTCGATGATGGCGCTGAGCGCGCGCTTGTAGGCCGTGGCGATCGCGCCGCGGAGCGGCGTGCCCGCCATCGTCTCCTCGCGGAGCCGCTCGTAGATGAGCACGTTGGAGTCGACGGCCATGGCCACCGACAGCGCCACGCCCGCGAGGCCCGGCAGCGTGAAGGTGCCGTCGATCACGCCCATGATGCCGAAGATCAGGATCGAGTTGACCGCGATGGCGATGACCGCCACCACTCCCGCGAGGAAGTAGTAGGCGAGCATCAGCACCGCCGTGATGCTGACCGAGAGGAGCACGGCCTCCTTGCCCTTCTCGAAGTTGTCGGCGCCGATCGACGGCCCGAGGATGTTGACCGAGATCGGGTCGGGCGACACCTTCGCCTGCAGGCTGCCTGCCGTGAGGACGCGCACCAGATAGCTGATGTCGGCCTCGGAGAACTGGCCCGTGATGATGCCGGTGTCCGAGATGCGCGAGTTCAGGCGCGGCGCCGAGTAGACCTGGTCGTCGAGGACGATGGCCATCGGCAGCCCCTCGTTCGGGCCCGTCAGCTGCGCCATGCGCTGGCCGCCGAGCTGGTCGAGCTGGAAGGAGACCGCGGCCGATCCGAGCGCTGGGTCGACGTCGCGGCGTGCGCCGATCAGCGCCCACTGCGTGCCGTCCGAGCGGGTCATCGCCTTCGCGTCGGAGTCGTGGAGCAGGATGTAGTACTCGCCGCCGAACTCGCCCGCCACGAGGTTGCGCCCCGCGAAGTAGCCGACGGGGTCGGCCCGCATCGCGTCGAGCTCGGAGGGCTTCGAATACCACTGCTTGAGGTCGTTCAGCGGGAACCAGCGGGCGACGCCGCGCTCGCCCGCGCGCGGCCCCTTCGAGGCGAGCTCCGAGCGGAGGTCCTCGATCGGGATGCCGAGGGTGCCGGGGGTGACGGCGATGCGGAACTCGAGCACGCCCGCGCCGCGCAGGAGGCGCATCAGGTCCTCGGGGTCGTCGAGGCCGCTGCGCTTCGCGAGGTACGCGTCCTGGGCCTTGACGAGCTCGTCGAGCTCTGCGCCAAGCGACGGGAAGTCCGCGCGGATGACGCCGAGCTCCTTCTCGCGCGGGCTCGGGCCCATCTCGGTCTTGCCCGAGGCGTCGCGCACGGTCTTGCCCTCCGCGTCGCGCACGGGCTGCGGGTCGCGGGAAAGCGACAGCGTCTTCTGGACGCGCGCCGCGTCGAGGGTCTTCGACAGCGCGGCCGCGCGCAGGGACTCCGTGCGCAGCTCCGCGGCGACGATGCGGTCCTCGACGATGTCGATCTCGGAAGCCGCCCCGCCCGACGAGCGGAGACGCTCGAGTTCTGCGCGCGAGGTCTGGAGCTCACGCCACGCGGCCTCGAGGCTGACGACCGCGGGGTTCTGCGCGCCATACCGGGAGGCGGCCGTGCCCGTGAGGAGCGCGGCCTCGAGGTCGGCGCCGGAAAGCTGCGTCTTCGCCACGAAGTCGTCGAGCCGGCGGCGTGCCTCGAGCTGCAGCGCGCGCACCTCGTCCGACGGAAGCGGCATCACCACTTCGATGCGGTCGGTGCCCTGCGGCTGCATGCCGATGTCGAGCACGCCCTGCGGGTTCACGCGCTGCTTGAGGACCTCGATGACCTGGCCGAGGACCTCGTCGCCCGGCTGGTTCTCGGGAACGCTCACCGCGTAGATGAGGCTGACGCCGCCCTTCAGGTCCTTGCCGAGACGGATGTCCTTGACGGCGACCTGCCAGGCGCAGAGCGCCGTGAGGATGGCAACGAGGGCGAGCTTGAACCAGGGATTCTTCATGCGTCGGGTCCGATGTCGTTCTGGCGATTGCGCGCATCCTGCGCGCGGAAGGCGTCCTGCGGTCGCGCGTCGGTCAGCTGGCGGTGGTGGTTTCCTTCAGCACCGCCTCGATCTTGCCGCGCGCGACGGTGATCTTGGTGTTCGAGTTCTCGTCGACCTTGAGGATGACCACGTCGGGCTTCACCTCGACGACGCTCCCGATGATGCCGCCGCTGGTGCGGACCTGGTCGTTCTTCTTGATCGACGCCATCATCTGCTCGAAGCGCTTCTTCTCGCGACGGCCGCCGAGGATCGTCGACACGATGAGCGCGAGCAGGATGCCGATGAAGAGGAGCGTGATGAAGTCGAGGCCGCCCTGCGGCTGTGGCGCTGCGCCACCCGCGCCACCAGGGGCGGCCGTGCCGCCCGCGGGCGCGAGCGGCGTGCCTGCGACGGGCGGACCGTCCTGAAGGAGCAGTGCTGGGAAGGTCGCGGCGGGAAGAGGCGCCTCGCTGGCGCCCGTCGTTGGGTCGTGTGGCATGTGGGGGTCGATGCGGTTGGGTTTCGGTGTGGCGATCGGAACAGCGAGTGCGCGGGCGCGCCGTCAGGCGCGGTCGCCCTCCCCGCCGCGCGCGCCATCCTCAGCCGCCACGGGGAGATCCGCCTCGGGAAGAACGCCCGCGGGGCTCCCCCGCAGCACCGGCCAGCGGCGCTCGAGGTCGAGCCACGCATCATCACGGATTCGCGCCCGTATGTCCACCATCAGGCGCTGGAAGTGGCGGATGTTGTGGATGCTGAGGAGGGTCGGCCCGAGCATCTCCTCTGCCATGAAGAGGTGGCGCAGATAACCTCTGGAGAAGCCGCCCGCGCACGCCAGGCAGTCGCAGGCGGGGTCGATCGGCCCCTTGTCGAGGGCGTGGCAGGCGTTGCGGATGCGAAGCGGACCCTGCGAGGTGAAGGCGTAGCCCTTGCGGCCGTTCCGGGTCGGAAGCACGCAGTCGAACATGTCGACGCCGGCCCGGACGGCCTCGAGGATGTCGCGCTCGTATCCGACGCCCATCAGGTAGCGCGGGCGGTCCTCGGGAAGGAGCGGCGCGACCGCGCGGACGGTCGCGTGGATCTCGTCGGGGCTCTCCCCGACCGCGACGCCGCCGATCGCGAAACCGGGGAGGTCGAAGGCGCAGACCTGCTCGATGGAGCGGCGCCTGAGGTCGAGGTCGGTGCCCCCCTGCACGATGCCGAAGAGCCCCTGGTCGCGCCGCCCGTGCGCCGCCACGCAGCGCCCGAGCCAGCGCGCGGTGCGATCGATCGCCTCCTCGAGGCGCCGGCGATGCTCCTCGGGGCGCGAGCGGCGCTTGCGCGAGAGCTGCGGGTCGCTCGGCGGCTCCGCGGGCGCGCGCGCAGGCGGGCAGTCGTCGAACGCCATGATGATGTCCGCGCCGATCAGGTTCTGCACCTCGATCGAGCGCTCGGGCGTGAGGAGCAGCCTCGAGCCGTCGATGAACGAGCGGAACTCGACCCCCTCCTCGCGCACCTTCGTCCCCTCCGACATCGACCACGCCTGGAAGCCGCCCGAGTCGGTGAGGATCGGCCCGTCCCAGCGCATGAACGCGTGCGAGCCGCCGAAGTGCGCCACGCGCTCCGCCGTCGGACGCAGCATCAGGTGGTAGGCGTTGTTCAGGATGATCTGCGAGCCCGTCGATCGGATCTGGTCGGGCGTGAGCCCCTTCATGGTCGCGGCCGTCGCGACGGGCATGAACGCGGGCGTCTCGAAGGCGCCGTGCGGCGTCTCGACCGTGCCGAGCCGCGCGGCGCATGCTGCGGAGCGGGCGCGCACGGTGAAGCGGATCGCGTCAGCGCCTCGCGTCATCGGCCTTCCTCTGCGTGTCGCTCGCGTTGCGGAGGGTCGACCGCTCGCGCTCGGTCAGCGCGCCGAGCCCCTGCTCGCGCACCTTGTCGAGGATGCGGTCGATCTCGCGGGTGTCGACGACGCGGGCGGGCCTGAGCCTGCGCCCGAGGAGATCGAAGAAGTCGTCGAGGAGGTGCGGCCTGCTCGCGATCCACCAGCCTGCGATCGCGCCTCCGAGGTGCGCCGCCTCGCCGCCTGCGTTCTGCCCCGAGGAAAGAAGCGTCCACACCGAGAGGCCGATCAGGAAGAGCGCGAGGATGCGCAGCCTGACGGGCAGGATGAAGAAGAGCATGATCTCCTCGTCGGGCGCAAGCCACGCGGCCGCGAGGATGATGCCGTAGACCCCCGCGCTCGCGCCGACGAGCGGCGTGTACGGGTCGCTCGAGAGGAGCCCCGGGATCGAGAGGCCGCCTTCGGGCGCGAACGCGATGCCGAGTGCGTTCAGGATGAGGAAGAGGAGCGCCCCCGTCACCACGCTGAAGCCGAAGATCGCGAGGAACCGCCTGCGTCCGAAGCGCTCCTCGACGATGCCGCCGAAGATCCACAGCCCCATCATGTTGAAGAGGAGGTGCGCGAGGCCGACATGGAGGAACCCGTACCCGACGAAGCGCCAGAACTGGAGCCCCTGCATCGATCCGTCGGGCTCGAGCGAGAAGATCGCCTGCGCGGTCGTGAACTGAAGCCACGCGCGCAGGGGCGACACGAGGAGGTACTGCGCCTGCGCGATCGGGTCGACCTGGAGGACAAGCTCGGCGGGCATGCGGCCCGGGTAGACGAGCACGATGCCCACCCCCTGCCCGTTCGCGGGGAGCCGCACCGAGGTCGTCTCGGAACGCGCGCGGCGGATGTCGTTGAAGGCCTCGACCTGCGCGGGGTTCACCTGCCACTCGGTGAGCTGGACGGGAACCTTCGGAAGCCGCTCGTCGATGAAGAAGACGAGGCAGCAGATGGCGATCAGGATCGAGTTCGCGGAGAACGACGCGAGGCCCGCGAGCGGCGAGCGGCGGATGCCGCGGCTGCGCGAACCCTTCGGCGGCGTGCTGCGCGAGTAGTCCCTGTCCGAGATTCCCATCGGGGGCGGAGTGTAGGGACTTGACGGCCGCCGAACAGGCCGCGCACCGTCAGCCGCGGCGTTCGCCCTTCCCGCCGTCCCGCTTGCGCTCGGTCTCGCGCGCGAGGATCTCGCGCTCCGAGGCCGTGAGGCTCCCGATCCCCAGGCGCGCGATCTTGTCGAGGATCGCGTCGATCTCGGCATCCGCATCGGCCGCGCGCTTCGCCTCGCGCGCGGCAGGACGGGCTGCGCGCACCTCGGGCTCCCGCTCGGCCGCGAGTTCCTCCTCGAAGGCCTCGAGTTCCGAAGGGTCCGCCTCGAACCCGAGCATGTCGCGCTCGTGGTCGATCTGCCGCACCGTCGTGTAGCAGACGATGCCGCCGAAGAGCGCGATCGCGAGGAGCATCGTGCTGTCGGAGGCGAGCGCCACGATGCAGAGGATCACCGCGCCAACGAGGCCGCTGCGGCAGGCCGCGCGCATCGATCGGGCGTAGCCGCGGCGCCGCCACAGGATCGCCTGCAGGATGCGCCCGCCGTCGAGGGGGAACATCGGCAGCAGGTTGAAGACGAGGAGAAGCCACGCGATCGCGTTCGTCAGGAGGACGAGGATCTCGAGCCAGCCGCCGAACGGCTCGGGCAGCGCGCCGCCGAACACGCCGCCGCCCGTCCCGACCCCGGGATCGACCCGCTGGAACATCGCGCCAAGGTCGAACGGGTTCGGAATGGCCACGCCGAACCAGTGCCCCGTGCGAATCCCGATGAGCGGCGTGAGCACGGCCATGATGGCGACGTTCACGAGCGGCCCGCCGAGCGCCGTCCAGAGATGCGCGCGGGGCCGCGCGGGCGGCTCGCAGGAGGCGAGGCCGCCGAGCGGCCAGAGGAGCACCTCGTCGGCCCGCCCCCCGACCGCCCTGCACGCCGCGCAGTGGCCGAACTCGTGCAGCAGGATCACGCCGAAGAGCGCCGAGAGCCCGAGCAGGGTCGGCGCCAGCCCGAACGCCCCGCCGCTCCCCGTCGCGGCGGCGCGCGCGATCATCGCGAGGACGAAGACGAGGAAGAAGACATGGAGCCTGACGCTGATGCGGGCGACGCGGAAGATCGGGAACGACCACGACATGGGGTCGTTGAAGGTGGGCTTCGTGCCCCGCCAGTCGCCGCCGAACCCGACGGGCCGCACGCGCTCGTCGGGATCCTCCCAGGCGTTCATCGGCGCACCTCTGCGTCTGCCTCGTCCGAGTCGAACGGCGCCTCGATCGCAAGCCCGACGGGGCGCGACTTCGCGGCGAGCGTCCAGAGGAGATACGCCCCCAGCGTCTTCCCGTCCTCGACGAGCCCCTGCGCGATCGCGGCCGCGAGCTCGTCGCGGGTCATCAGGACCACCTCGAGGTCCTCGCCCGGCTCCGGCCTCGGCGGCACGGGGCGAAGCCCCCACGCGAGGAACACATGCATGCGCTCGTCGCTGAACCCGGGCGTTGTGTAGAACGCGCCAAGCGCCTCGATGGCGTCGGCGCTGTAGCCGGTCTCCTCCTCGAGCTCGCGGAGCGCGGCCGCGCGCGGCTCCTCGCCCCGCTCGAGCTTGCCTGCGCAGAACTCGAGCAGCTGCCGCCCGACCGCGATGCGCCTGTTTCGCACGAGTACAAGCCTGCCGTCGTCGCGGACGGCAACCACGGCGACCGCTCCCGGATGGCGCACGACATCCTTCACGACCGGCCGCCCCTCCGAGGTGGTGGTCCACCGCTCGACCCTGAAGACGGGGCCCTCGTGCGTGACCGTGACTTGCGGTTCGGGTATCACTGCCCCGATCATACTTCGATGCCGACCGCAGAGCGACACTCCCAGCCTCCTTCCGCCGCGCCCGATGGGCAGGCCGATGCGCCCGTGCGCGTCGAGGGGCTCGAGAAGAGCTTCGGCAGGCAGCGCGTCCTCCGCGGCGTGACCCTCGCGTTTCCACGCGGCCGCACGACCGTCGTGCTCGGCCCCTCGGGCTGCGGCAAGAGCGTGCTCCTCAAGCATCTCATCGGCCTCCTGCGGCCCGATGCGGGAAGCGTCCACTACGAGGGCGTGCGGGTCGACCTCCTGTCCGAGCGGAGGCTCGGCCCCGTGCGGCGCGAGTTCGGCTTCCTCTTCCAGCAGGGCGCGCTCTTCGACTCGATGACGGTGCGGGAGAACATCGCGTTCCCGCTGCGGGAGCTCGAGGGACACGAGGTGCCGGGCGAGGAGGACCGCGTGCGCCGCGTGCTCCGCCTCGTCGGGCTCGAGGAGACGATCGAGAAGTATCCGTCGGAGCTCTCGGGCGGCCAGCAGAAGCGCGTGGCGCTCGCACGCGCCATCGTCCTCGGCCCGAAGGTCATCCTCTACGACGAGCCGACGACGGGACTCGACCCGATCCGCTCCGATGTGATCAACGAGCTCATCCTGAAGCTCGAGCACGAGCTGAAGGTGACGAGCATCGTGGTCACGCACGACCTCGCGAGCGCGTTCAAGGTGGCCGACCATATGGTGATGCTCCACGAGGGGCAGGTCGTCGCCGAGGGCGCGCCCGAGGACTTCCGCAGCTCGACCAACCCCGTGGTGGCGCGCTTCCTCCGCGGCGAGGCGAGCGACGACGAACTGAAGGCGATCCGCGAGGTGACTTCCGCGAATGTCGACGCGGCGCGGGTCAAGGGAGCGAACGGATTCGGTGCTTCGCGGAACGATGGCGGGCTCGCGCCGGGCAAGAGGCCGGCGGGACCAGGTGGAGGTGACCTTTGAGAGAACGCGTGCGCAATGTGCTCGTCGGAGTCTGCACCATCGGCGCCCTCGGGAGCGCGGGCGCGATGCTCTTCCTCTTCGGCGAGATCGAGCCCTTCTTCGCCAACCGCTGGCAGGTGCAGGTCGCGCTCAACGAGGCGGGCGGACTCCGCAAGGGAAGCCTCGTCACGCTGAACGGCGTGCCGATCGGGGCGATCGAGCGCGTGGAGATCTGGGGCGACCGCGAGCGGCCCGTGCTCGTCGTCGCGGGAATCGACGAGGCCGCGCGCATCCCCGACCCGAGCACCCCGAGCATCCAGTCTTCGCTCCTCGGTTCGGGCGCGCGCCTCGAGTTCACGGCGGAACTGCCGCTGCGCGACCCCGTGCAGCACTACAGCATCGATGGAACGGTGACCCTGCGGGGCCGCTCGCAGTCGTTCGACGAGCGCATCATCGAGCAGCTCGACCTCCGCGTGCAGCCGATCGTCGAGACCTTCGACGAGATCGGCGTGCTGGCGAAGAACCTCAACGCGCTCGTGGAGGCGCCCGCCGACGGCGCGGCGCCCGACCCCGAGAGCGTGCGCGGCGCGATCCGCAGGCTGAACCAGACGCTCGCGACCGCGGAGGGCGCGCTCGCGAGCGCGCAGTCGTGGCTCGACGACGAGCAGCTCCGCACCGACATCCGCGACACGGCGCACGGCGCGAGCGAGCTGATGCGCGACGCGACGATCACGGCCAACAGGATCGGCGCGCTCGCGGACTCGCTCGCCAAGGACGCGGACGAACTGAAGGCGGGCGCGCTGCCCGTCCTCGACCGGGCGGCCTCCGCGCTCGACGAGATCAACAGGCTCGTCAACGCGGCGCGCACGGGCGACGGCACGGTCGGGCGGCTCGTGAACGACCCCGCGCTCTACGAGAGCCTCGCGGACGCGGCGAAGCGCCTCGACGACGCGCTCGTCAAGCTGAATCTCCTGATCGACAAGGTCCGCGCCGAGGGAATCGGCGTGGAGCTGTTCGGCGAGTGAGCGGGAACCCGCTTCCCGCAACTCGGACTCCCTTGTTTCCTGGGAGAGACAGCCCGTTCGAAAATGAACGCGCCCCGCGATGCGGGGCGCGTTCGTTCGGTCGATGGGCCCGAAAGGTCCAGCCCGACGGGCGAGTTGGGTTCACTCACGCGATCATGAATCGACGATCGCGATCTCGACGCGGCGCGACTCCTTCTTGGTCGCGCGCGGCTGGTGCGGGCCGAACGAGGAGTACTCGATGCGCGAGTCCTTCACGCCCTTCGAGATCACGTACTCGCCGACGCTGTAGGCGCGCTCGAACCCGAGGTGGTAGTTCGTCTTGAAGCCGCTCTTCCTGATGGGGTCGGTGTCGGTGAATCCCGCGAGGCGGAGCTGGTTGTTCGGGTAGTTCCTGTTGATCTCGCTGACGACCTTGTCGAGCGTGCGCTTCGCCTCGCTCCTGAGGGTCGCCTTGCCCGAGTCGAAGAGCACATCGCCCTCGATGGTGAGGACGATCGTGCCGTTGCGGTCCTCCGCGGTCACGCCGGCGGGAAGATCCATGCCGGGCCCGGGGGCGACGTTGGTCGCGGCGACCGCGGGAGGCGCTTCGTTGAGCCTGCCCTGCAGCGAGCTGTTCTCCATCTCGAGGCGACGGCGCTCCGACTCGCTCGACTCGAGCGCGCCGCGCGCCTCGTCGCGCTGCATCGCAAGCTGCGCGTTCTCCTCGCGCAGCATCGAGAGCTCGTCCTTCTGGGCGCTGTTGCAACCTGCGAGGAAGCCGCTGGCGGCGATGGCCGCGAGCAGCACGGAACGGTAATGACGGAACTTGCCAGACATGTCGGTGGCATCCCTTCCAGAGGAGTGGCGAGCGGGCGCCCGAGGATCCGTCCTCGGAGTCTGCGGCCGCGCGAATCGCATTTCACCGTCGATCGCTCGGCCGCGCAAGTTGCGCAGGCGGCGATTTGCGCGGATTCTCAGCGCCATCGCCGCCGCCTTCCGCCTGGTGGCCGAGGTACGGCTCGAGCGCCGGGACCGCGCGAAGCGCGGCGTGGATCCCTTCGTAGAAGAGGTCGATCCCCGACACGACGGGCCCGCGCGCGACGACGAACAGGATCGCGGCGGCCGCAAGGTGCGGCCCGAACGGGATTTCCCGTCGGAAGACGCCTGAGAATCGTCGGAGCGCGAAGCTCGCGATGGCCCAGACGAGCGAGATGAACACCGCGACGAAGAAGGCGAGGAGCGCGACCTTCCAGCCGAACGCGGCGCCGACCGCGGCCTGAAGATGCACATCCCCCATTCCCATGGCCTCCCGCCCGAACGCGAGCGAGCCGAGGATGCGGATCGCGATCACGAGCCCCCCGCCGACGATCCACCCGAGCATCGATCCGCCCAGCAGCGTCATGGGCTGGCAGACCGTGTCGGCCGAGGTGTAGCCGAGCAGCGCCGCGACGACGCAGGCGACTCCCGCGCCGGCGAGCCCCGGGAGGAGGAACGCCATCTCGACCACCATCTCGCGGCGCGCGTGGGGATAGGCGGCGCCGTCGTCCCCCTCGCGGACATACTCGTCCCAATCCGAGAAGCTCCGTCGCAGCTTTCCCGTCGCGAGAAGCCAGCGCGAGACGCCGAGACCGATGAGCATCCCCGCCGCCGCGAACGCGACGGTCCAGCTTGCGGGCGGGATCGGCAGCGCGTCGCGCAGGTTGCGCGCCTCGGGGAGGAAGCCCTGCGCGGTCCAGCCGACGAACGCGACGACGGTGACCGCCGTCGGTATCTCGACCGGGATCAGCATGGTCCGCGCGTCGATGATGGTCATGGCGATCAGGCCCGAGATGGCGATGACGACCACCGTGAACGCGGGCCAGCTGCGCGCGAATCCCTGCAGATGCCACCACGGGCTCGCCGCGTCGTGGAACAGCCCGTTCACGCCGCGGTCGAGCGGCGCGTAGAGGATCAGGAAGACCGCCGCGAACAGGACGCCGACGAAGAGCTCGATGAGCGGATACTGCGGGCTGATGCGTGCGTGGCAGGCGCTGCAGCGCCCGCGGAGCCGGAGCCATCCGAAGACGGGAATGTTCTCGTGCCACGCGAGCCTGTGGCCGCACAGCGGGCACCGCGATGGCGGGACCACCACGGACTGTCCCGTGGGAAGCCGCCAGACGAGCACGTTGAGGAAGCTTCCCGCGCAGGCGCCGAAGGCGAACGCGAACAGCGCGCCCACGAGCGTCGGCGCCCAGATCGAGAGGAAGAGGCTGGTGTCGTGCGGGGACATCTCGGGCATGCGATGGTGCGCGGGAAGGACCTCGGCGCAACGGCCTTCAGGGCGCCGATTGCTCTGCTTCCGACAGCGAGAGCTGCCGCACCGTCACCTCGGCCTTGTCGAGGAGCGTCTTCAGGTGCCGCACCAGCTGCTCGCCCCGCCGATAGGACGCGAGACTCTCCTCGAGCCCCACCTCCCCCTCCTCCATCGACGCGACGAGCGTCTCGAGTTGAGCGACGGCCTCCTCGTACCCGAGGGCGGCGATCTGCGGATCGAGTCCGGCTCCCTGCGCCGCCGCGGCAGCGGCGGCCTCCTCGCCGGAACCAGGCCTCGACGACTCCTTCTTGCGTCCCGTCATGATGCACTCCCTGAGGTTGAATCCTTGCCACCATCCGACACCACCCGGGCGGCGAAGCGTCCATCCGACACCTCGACGCGCAACATCGCGCCCGGCGGCGCGCTCGCCACGCTTCGCACGAGCTTCCCCGCCGCATCGGTGACGATCGCGTAGCCGCGCGTCAACGCAGCGTCGGGGCCGGCGGAGCGGAGGCGCTGCTCGAGGTGCGACACCGTCCGCCGCGCGTCGCCGAGGCGCCGGGCGGCGGCGCGCGCGAGGCGCTCCTCGGATTGCCCGAGCATCGTCCGCCCGAGGCGCACCCGCACCTCGGGCGACTGCCGCGCCAGCCGCTGCGCAAGCAACGCGGCCGCCGCGCGGCCTTCGGCGATCCGCCTGCGGAGCCGCTCGGAGAGGGTCTGGGCGAGCCGCGTCGTGCGCTCGCGGGCGCGCGCGAGCTGCAGCGCGGGGGCGGCGCGCAGCAGCGCGCGCTCGAGCTCGGCGACGCGCTCCGCGCGCGTGCGGAGCGACCAGCGCATGGCCTGTCGAAGCTCCCGCGCGACGCGTTCGCTCCGCTCGAAGAGCGCGGCGCGGTCGGGCAAGAGGAGCATCGCGGCCTGTGTCGGAGTGCTCGCGCGCCTGTCGGCCACCAGCTCGACGATGCTCGTGTCGACCTCGTGGCCGATCGCGGCGACGAGAGGAACGGGAAGCGCAAGCGCCGCCTCGACGACCTCCCGCTCGTTGAAGGCCCACAGGTCCTCGCGCGAGCCGCCGCCGCGCGTGAGGATGACCGCGTCGAACCGAAGTCGCGCAGCGGCCCGCAGCGCGCGCGCGATCTCGCCGGACGCCGCCTCGCCCTGCACGCGCACATCGATCACCACGAACTCGACCCCCGCGCGCCGCTCGACCGCCGTCTGGCGCACATCCTGCAGCGCGGCGCCCGTCGCGCTCGTGATGACGGCGACCCGCCGCGGGTGCGCGGGCAAGGGCTTCTTCCGCTCCTCCGCGAACGCGCCGCGCGCGCGGAACTCCTCGACGAGCGCGCGGAACCGCCGCTCGAGGTCCCCGAGCCCCTGCTCCTCGAGCTTCGTGGCGTAGAACTGCGTTCGCCCCTGCGGCGCGTAGTGGCCGATCTTGCCCGTGACGACGACGGCGTCGCCCTCCCTGGGGGTGAAGCCCACGCGCGCGGCGTCGCTCTGCCACATCACGCAGGAGAGCACGCTCGACGCGTCCTTGATCGAGAAGTACCAGTGCCGCCGCACGGACAGGTTGGCGATCTCGCCGACGATGCGGTGGTTTCCGCGCAACCCGTCCTCGAGCGTGCGCGCGATCAGCTCTGAGAAGCCCGAGACCGTGAACTCGCGGGGGCGCGCGTCCTCGCGGGCGGGCTCGCTCCGCGCCTGGACAGTCGCAGGCTCGACCTGGCCAGGCTCCGCACGCCGCACGACGGGCGTCGGGTCGAAGAGGCCGCCCTCGAACCGACCATCGCCGTACTGGTCGCCTCGCGCGCGGGAAGGATCGAACGGTGGCCGTGGCACGGGGTCGTATAGTACGACCCGATCTCGTGCCCTGCCGCGCGCGGAACGCGTGCGCACGCGACGAGGAAGCGACCCCGATGGAGCAGAAGGGCAGACACAGCGGCCAGCCTTCGGGCGAGATCCTCACGCGCCCGCTCGGCGAAGCGGTCGCACTTGCGCCGCTGCGTCTGAAGGCGTTCGCGTCGCTCGGGATCCGCACGGTCGGCGACCTCCTCCGTCACTTTCCGTTCCGCGTCGAGCAGGAGGCGGGCGAGGACTCGATCTCCGCGCATGTCGCGATGCTCGAGGCGAAGCCGTCCGCCGAGCGCACGGCGCACATCGCCGTCCGCGGCACGCTCGCGGCGGTGCGGCCGTCGTTCGGCCGCAAGCCGCGGCTCGAGGCGACGCTCGACGACGGCACGGGCACCGCGCGGCTCGTCTTCTTCAACATGCCGTGGCTCCGCGGGAAGCTCCACCCGGGCAGACAGGGAATCGTCGAGGGCAAGGCGAAGCTCGAGCGCGGCTACCTCGAGTTCGTGAACGCGAAGTGGACCGAGGTGGTCGAGGAACGCGCGCCGGCCGCGCGCAGCGAGCGCCTCCGCGCGGTCTATCCGTCGACCGAGGCGCTGCCTTCGCGGGCGATCGAGGAGACCGTGGCGAAGGTGCTCGCGGACGCATCGGCCGCCATGCCCGAGACGCTTCTGCCCGACTATCGAACCGAGCGCGGCCTCGTCGCGATCGGCGAGGCGTACAGGGGAATGCACGCGCCCGGGGACGACGCGGAGTTCGGCCGCGCGCGCACGCGGCTTGCCTACGACGAACTGCTCGCGCTCCAGCTCGCGGTCGCGCTCAAGCGGCGCATGCGCTCGGTGCAGGGTTCACCCGAGCTCGCGATGGGCGCCGCGCTCGAGCGCGAGATCCTCGCGCGCTTTCCGTTCGCGTTCACGCCCGACCAGCTGTCGACCTTCCGCGAGATCGCGAAGGACCTCGCGGATTCGCGCCCGATGAACCGCCTGCTCCAGGGCGATGTCGGCGCGGGCAAGACGGCGGTCGCGCTCGCGTCGATGCTCGTCGCGGTGACGAACCGTCACCAGGCTGCGCTCATGGCGCCGACCGAACTCCTCGCCGAGCAGCACTTCGCGTCGATCGCGCGGTTCCTCGAGGGTACAAGCGTGCGGGTGGCGCTCCTCACGGGAAGCCTGAGCGCGAGCGAGCGCGCGCGGATCCGCGATCTGATCGAGATGGGCGAGGTCGACATCGCGATCGGTACGCATGCGCTCCTCACGGGCGATGTGCGGTTTCACGCGCTCGCGCTCGCGGTGGTCGACGAGCAGCACCGCTTCGGCGTGGCGCAGCGCGCCGAACTCCGCGGCAAGGCGCCTGCGGGGCAGACGCCGCACATGCTGGTGATGACGGCGACGCCGATCCCGCGCACGCTGTCGCTCACGGTGTACGGCGACCTCGATGTCTCGACGATCCGCCATCGGCCGAAGGACCGCTCGCCCGTGCACACGCGCGTCCTGCCCGAGTCGCGCGCGAGCGACGCGTACGCGTTCGTGCGCGAGCGCGTCGACCGCGGCGAGCAGGCGTTCATCGTGGTGCCCGCGGTCGAGGAGTCGGACCTTGGGCTCAAGGATGTCGCAGGCCATCTCGCGAAGCTCGAGCAAGGGCCGCTTGCCGGCAAGCGGCTTGCGGGCATGCACGGCCGCATGAAGTCCGACGAACGCGACGCGATCATGGACCGCTTCCGCGCGGGCGAGATCGACGCGCTCGTCGCGACGGTCGTGATCGAGGTCGGCGTCGATGTGCCGAACGCGACGGTGATGGTGATCGAGCACGCGGACCGCTTCGGCCTCGCGCAGCTCCACCAGCTGCGAGGCCGCGTCGGCCGCGGCCCGAAGGGCGGCGTGTGCGTCCTGGTGGCGGACCCGGTCACCGACGACGGCCGCGCGCGGCTCGAGGCGATCAGGTCGACCGACGACGGATTCAGGATCAGCGAGCTCGACCTCGCGATCCGCGGCCCGGGCGAACTCTTCGGCGCGCGCCAGAGCGGCCTGCCGCCCTTCAAGGTCGCAGACCTCGTGCGCGACCTCGGGCTCCTCGAGCGCGCGCGCCGCGACGCGACCGACTGGATCGCGCGCAGCCCGCTCCTCGCGGCCGACGAGGAACGGCTTATCCGCCGCGTCGTCCTCGAGACCTACGGGGAGGCGCTTGGTCTCGGGGATGTCGGCTGAGCGCAGGCACGCGCGGATTCCCGCGGAAAGACGCGCCCCGCCGCCCCGCCGTGGTATCCTCCCGCGCCCGGGGCGCTTAGCTCAGTCGGTAGAGCACCGCCATTACACGGCGGGTGTCGCAGGTTCGAGTCCTGCAGCGCTCATCCCGTCCCAACGGAAGCCATGCAGACGCGCAGCACCATCTCCTCCTCCCGTCCGCCCTGCCGGTCGTGGCCGAAGGGCGCACGCCGCTCCATGCGCGCCCTCGCAGCGGCCTGCCTCGCGGCGGCATCGTTCGTCGTCCTCGCGGTCGGCTGCGGCGAGATCGTCGAGAAGGTTCCCGCGCGCCCCAAGCAGGACAGGCCGAACACGGCCAACTTCGCGCTCGAGGTCGACCCGATCATGCGCGGCACCGTCGCCAGCGAGACGGCCGTCGTCGGCCTGAACCCCGTCGTCGTCCGCGGCTACGGCCTCGTCGTGGGACTGCAGGACACGGGCGGCCGGCTGATGCCCGCCGAGGTGCGCGCGTCGATGATGCAGGAGCTCTCGCGGCGCGGCATCGGCAACCCGACGACGAGCCCCGAAGGCTGGACCCCCGCGAAGCTCCTCGACAGCCCCAACACCGCCGTCGTCGTCGTCGAGGGCGTGATCCCGCCCGGCGCGACCAAGGGCACCAAGTTCGACCTCCGCGTGAGCGCGCTCCCGGGCTCCGACGTGACCAGCCTCGAGGGCGGCCGCCTGTACACGACCGACCTCCGGCCCGGCCCGCTTCTCGTGGGCTCGCGCCAGGCGAAGATCATCGCGTCGGCGAAGGGCAACATCTTCATCAATCCGTTCGTCGAGCCCGGCGCCACGCGCGGCGACGCGGTCAACCGCCTCGTCGGCCGCATCCTCGACGGGGGCGAGACGACCGACGACATTCCGCTCAAGCTGAAGCTCGCGACCTCGAGCCACACGCGCGCGCGCACGATCCAGTCCGCCATCAACTCCGTCTTCCCGCGCGAGACGCGGCAGGCGGCCGAGACGGCGCGCGGCGAGAACGCGGACTCGATCGCGCTCACGGTGCCGCCCTCCTACAAGGGCCGCAGCGAGGAGTTCATCCAGCTCGCGATGCATGTCCCGCTCGACATCACCGCGTCCGAGACCACGGCGCTCGCGATCCGCCGAGCGCTCGTCGCGAACCCCGGCACCGCCGAGAGCGCGATGTGGCGCTTCCGCGCCATCGGCAGGCGCGCGCTCCCCGTGATCCAGGACCTCTACACCTACCCCGAGGAGGACCCGCGCATGGCGGCCCTCCGCGCCGGCGCAGCGCTCGACGACCCGCTCGCGGTCAAGCCCCTCCTCGAGATGGCCAGGGGCGGCTCGACGGACAACAGGCTCGGTGCGATCGAGCTTCTCGGAGAGATGGGCTTCAACCCCGACATCGATGTCGGCATGCGGCCGCTCCTCGCCGACAGCGATGTCGATGTGAGGCTCGCCACCTACGAGGCGCTCCTGAAGCGCGGCGACCCGCTGATCACGCGGCTCAACGTCGACGGCAAGTTCGACCTCGCCATCGTGCCGAGCAACCAGCCGCTCGTCTATGTGGCGCAGAGCGGCCGCCCGACCATCGCCATCTTCGACGACAACCTGTCGGTCGACCGCCCGCTGACGCTCGCGCTCTGGAGCAACCGGCTCCTCATGAAGGCCGACTCGGGCGACGACCAGCTGCAGATCTTCTTCCGCCCGTCCGCCGAGGTGAAGCCCGAGATCCAGCTGACGAGCGCGCGCCTCGCGGAGTTCATCCCCTTCCTCGGTCACACCACCACGGTCGAGAAGCCGTTCCCCGGCCTCGGGCTCTCCTACGGAGAGACGATCGGCGCCATCCATCAGATCTGGCGCGCGGGCTACCTCAAGAGCGACTTCAAGGCCGAGCAGGACCGCATCCTCGCTGCGATCCTGCGCAGCCAGCGCGAGGACGAGAAGGTGATCCGGCCTGAGTTCGAGGCCGAGCCCGAGCCCGCCGCGCCCGAGTTCCTCGGCGGCGCGGACGGCGGATCGAGCGACCTTGCGTCCGTGCGGCCGCCTGTTGATCTTCCGCCGCCCGGAAGCGATACTGTGCCCCGCTAAGCCAGCCCCTCGGCGTCCCGCGGCAACGCGCGCAAAGGCGATGGCAGGGTCAGAAGGAGTTCCCGCGCGACGGTTGGCGCGACAGGGCGCGGCATGGCCGCGCCGACGACACGGAGGTCGAGTTCGATGCGTCTTGCCAAGTTGGTGCTGAGTGGCTTCAAGAGCTTCGCCGATCCGACGGAGTTCCGTTTCGACGCGCCCATCACGGGCATCGTCGGTCCGAACGGCTGCGGCAAGTCGAATGTCGTCGACGCGATCAAGTGGGTGCTCGGCGAGCGGAGCGCGAAGAGCCTCCGCGGCGGCGCGATGCTCGACGTCATCTTCGCAGGCAGCGCCGCGCGCAAGCCCGCGGGCATGGCCAGCGTGACGCTGTGCTTCGAGAACCCGCTGCTCGCCGTCGCGATCGAGCGGAACGAGGAGGAGACGCAGCTCCTCGACAACGAGACGGACCCGGAGACGGGCGAGCCCATCGAGCGCGTGGTCGACCGGCGCAGCGTCCGCAACCGCCGCCTCCCGATCGACACCGACCTCGTCGAGGTGACGCGTCGCCTCACCTCCGACGGCAAGAGCGACTACCTGATCAACGGCCGCAAGGTTCGCCTCAAGGACATCCGCGACCTCTTCCTCGACACGGGCATCGGCAACGACGCCTACTCGATCATCGAGCAGGGCAAGGTCGACGCGATGCTCCTCGCGAATCCCGTCGAGCGCCGCGCCATCCTCGAGGAGGCCGCGGGCGTGGCGCGCTTCCGCGTGCGCAAGCTCGAGGCGACGCGCAAGCTCGAGAGCGCGGAGAAGAACCTCGTCACGACCCGCGAGCAGCTGGCGAACACGGAGCGCAGGCTCCGCATCGTGCGCGGACAGGCCGACAAGGCGAAGCGCTTCCAGGAGCTCGACGCGCGCAGGCGGTTCCTCCGACGCGCGCTCTCGCTCGACCTGTTCCACGAGCTCGAGGAGCGCCTGCACGGGCTCACGAGCGAGCTGCAGGTTCTGGAAGGAGAGAAGGCGGCGCTCGTCGCGGCGCTCTCGGCCGCGGAGGACGCGAAGCAGGACGCGGAGATCGCGCGCCACGCGGTCGAGACGGAACAGCACCGCCTCGAGCAGCGGAGGCTCGAGCTGTCGGGCGTGGAGGCACAGGCGAAGCAGCGCGCCGAGTTCGCGCAGCGCACGCTCGGCGAGGCGCAGGAGGCGCTGGCGGGCGAGCGCTCCCAGCTCGCGCTCCTCGAGCAGGAGTCCGCCGCGCTCGCCGCCGACGCCGCCAAGGCCGCCGAGGACCTCGAGCGCGCCGCGACCGCCGCGCGGGAACTCGACCAGGTCGCGACCCATGAAGGCGCGCGTCGCCAGCAGGCGCAGCAGCAGGCCTTCGAGGCACAGCGCACCGCAGACCTCGTCGGCGAGCAGTCCGCGCGGCTCGAGCGTGAGCGCGGCGCCCAGTCGCAGCGGCTCGCGGCGATCGAGTCGCGGTCGCGCTCCCTCGGCGACGAGCTCCGACGACTCGCCGCACGCATCGAGCCCTTCGCGCGCGAACTCGACTCACTGCGCGCCTCGCGCCTCGTGCAGGTCGTCCGCGGACTCGTCGCGAACGACGAGATCGTCCGCATCCAGCGGCAGCTCGACGAGAGGACCCGCGCCGCGAGCTCGCTCAACGAATCGCAGTCGGCGCTTGCGCGCGCGCTGGCCGCCGTGCGCGACGAGCGCACCGCCGTCGAGTCGCGTCGCCGCGTCCTCGACGAGATGGGCCGCGCGCACGAGGGCCTCGGCTCGGGCGTGCGCGCCGTCCTCTCCGACCGCGCGCGGTTTCCCGCCGTCGTCGGCGTCCTCGCCGATCTCGTCGACACCGACCGAAGCAACGCGGACGCGGTCGAGGCGGCGCTCGGCGACCTGCTCGAGCTCGTCGTCCTCGACGACGCAAGCCGCCTCGCGGCGCACGCGGAGTCCGCGCTCTCGCTGCGCGTGCGCGTGGCGTTCGCCGCCGCGATGCAGCCCGCTCCCCACGCGGCGCAGATCCCCGCCGTCTCCGGCGCGACGCCATTGCTCGAGTTCGTGCGTCTCGACCCCCGCGT
Source organism: uncultured Klebsiella sp. (assembly GCA_964393015.1). Taxonomy (GTDB): domain Bacteria; phylum Planctomycetota; class Phycisphaerae; order Phycisphaerales; family SM1A02; genus QWPT01. The sequence goes on along the minus strand of CAYMSD010000005.1, from coordinate 13,736 downwards.
CCGTGGACTCGCGGAGCGCCTTCTCGGCACGACCTTCATCGTGGACACGGTCGAGCGCGCGGTCGAGCTCTCACGGGGTTCGCTCGCGGGTTGCCGCATCGCGACCCGAACGGGCGCGCTCGTCGACGAGCGGGGCCGCGTCATCGCGAACGCCTCCGCGCGCGCCGACGCCGCCGCTGGCGGCTTCCTCGCGCGGCGCGCCGAGCTCGCCGAGCTGAACGCGCGCGCCAACGAGCTCGCAGTGCAGATCGCCGGCCTCGAGCAGGAGTCCCTCCAGCTCGATGTCGAGTCGAAGGCCGCGCAGGAGTCCGCGCGCGCCGCGAGCCAGCAGCTCGCGGAGGCCCGCCGCAGCGCGCTCGACGCCGTCCACCAGACGGAACGGATCGAGCAGCTCATGCGCCAGATCGAGCGCCAGCGCGATTCGGCCGCCGGTGAGGAGAGGCACCTCCTCGAGCGCCTGCGCGCAAGCGAGGAGGAGTCGCACGCGGTCGCCGCGAAGCTCGACGCGCTTGCCCGCGAGGTCGCCGACGCGACCACGCGTCGCGACGAGGCGCGCGCTGCGCTCGATGCCGCGAAGGCGCTCGCCGCCGAGGCTGGCGACGCCGTCGCTGCGGCGCGCGTCCGCTCGGCCGAGGCGCAGGCCGCGCTCGATGCCGCGCGCCGCGAGCAGCGGCATGTCGAGAGCCGCTCGGGCGAGGTCGCGCGGCAGGAGACCGCCCTCAGGGAGAGCGTCGTCCGCCGCGTCGCGGCGATCGAGCGCGCGGAAGCGATGCTCGAGGAGAGCCAGTCCGCGCTCACGGAGGCCTCGGCCGGCCTTGCCTCGCTCTCGGGCGAGTTCGCGGGAATCGCGGAGCGACTCCGCGATGCACAGGCGGCCGTGGAGGGCTCGTCGCGCGAGGTCGAGGCCGCGCGCACGAACGCGACCCGCGTCGAACGCAACGCGCACGCGGTGGAGCTCTCCCGACGCGAGCTCGAGGTGCGCCGCGAGAGCCTCGAGGAGCAGACGCTCTCCGAGATCGAGCTCGACCTCAGGGCGTCCTACGAGGGATACCTCGACGAGCGCCGCGCCGATGGCTTCGCGCCGATCGAGCGCGAGAGCGCGCAGAGCGAGGCGGACGACCTCAAGGAGGCGATCCGCAGGCTCGGCAATGTCAACCTCGACGCCATCGACGAGCTCTCGCAGCTCGAGGTCCGCAACGAGGAGCTCGTCAAGCAGCTCGCCGACATCGACAGCGCCAAGGCAAGCCTCGAGGCGCTCATCACCGAGCTCGACGACGCCAGCAAGACGCGCTTCCAGGAGACCTTCGAGCGCGTCCGCGAGACCTTCGCGGGCCAGACGGGCATGTTCCGACGCCTCTTCGGCGGCGGAAGCGCCGACATCTACCTGCTTCCGCTCGAGAACGGCGAGACGGACTGGCTCGAGTCGGGCGTCGAGATCCGCGCGAAGCCGCCGGGCAAGGAGCCGCGCGTCATCAGCCAGCTTTCGGGCGGCGAGAAGACGATGACGGCGGTCGCGCTCCTGATGGCGATCTTCCAGTCGAAGCCGTCCCCCTTCTGCATCCTCGACGAGGTGGATGCGGCGCTCGACGAGGCGAATGTCGAGCGCTTCTGCCACGCGCTCACGCCGTTCCTCGATGTGTCGCACTTCATCGTCATCACCCACCACAAGCGCACCATGCAGGCGTGCCACCAGCTCTACGGCGTCACGATGCCCGAGCGCGGCGTCAGCAAGCGCGTTGCGGTCAAGTTCGACGAGGTCGGCAGCGACGGCCGGCTCTCGAAGGCGGCCTCGGAGCGCGCCGTCCTCGAGCCGCAGGCGGAGCCGGACCCGCAGCCCGAGGCCGCGCCCGCCAGGAAGCAGCTTGCGTCGGTGATGATCGAGATCGATCCGACGCCCGACGAGCGGTCCCCGTCCGCGCCATCGCCAAGCGCAGCGCTGGCGGACGCCTGGAAGGCGTGATCCGAGCGGTCGCGGCTCCGGCCACGGGGATTGCGCGGTCGCCGCTCAAACCCCGCCGCCGCAGCGGCGACCGCGACTCAAGGCCGCACGCGGACGCTGACATACTTGAGGTCGACATACGCGTCGAGCCCATGCGCGCCGCCTTCGCGGCCGAGGCCAGAGTCCTTGCGGCCGCCGAAGGGCGCCTCCGCCGCGCTCGGCGCGCCGTCGTTCGCACCGACGACGCCGCAGTCAAGCGCCTCGGCGACGCGCATCAGCCGATCCGCATCCTGCGTCATCACATAGCCCGCGAGGCCCGAGGCCACGCCGTTCGCAAGCTCGATCGCCTCGCGCTCTCCCGAGAACGTCATCGCCGCCACCACGGGGCCGAAGGTCTCCTCGCACGCGCACGCCATCGACGGCGCGCACCCCTCGAGGATCGTGGGCGCGAAGAACCTGTCGGCGAGCCCCGCGACCTTCACGCGGGTGCCGCCAAGTCGCACGCGCGCGCCGGCCGTGACCGCGTCCGCGACATGGCGCTCGACCTTGGCGATCGCATCGTCGTTGATGAGCGGCCCGATGCGCGTCGTCTCGTCGCGCGGGTCGCCGACCACCAGCGCGCGCATGCGGGCCTCGAGCCGCGCGAGGAACTCGCGAGCGATCGCCGCATCGAGGAGGAATCGGTTCGCCGAGATGCAGGTCTGCCCCATGAAGCGGAACTTCGTGAGCATCGCCTGCTCGACGGCTCGGTCGAGATCCGCATCCGCGAAGACGACGAAGGGTGCGTTCCCGCCGAGTTCGAGCGCCGTCCGCATCAGCCTCGGCGCGCACTGCGCGGCGAGCAGCCGGCCGACCTCGGTCGACCCCGTGAAGGTGAGCTTCCGCGTCGCGGGGTGGTCGATGAACGCGCGCGCGATCGTCGCCGCGTCTCCGACCATGCAGCTGAACGCGGCGGGCGGCGCTCCGACCTCGCGCGACACGCGCTCGAAGATCCGCGCGAACGCGAGCGCCGTGAGCGGAGTCTCCTCCGAGGGCTTCACGGCCTGGCTGCAGCCTGCCGCAAGCGCGGGCGCGAGCTTCCGCGCGATCATCGCCAGCGGGAAGTTCCACGGCGTGATCGCGAAGGTCGCGCCGACGGGTTCGCGCAGCACGAGGATGCGCCTGTCCGCGGCCCGGGCGGCGGGCATCTCCCCCGCCGCCATCTCGGCGGCCGCGGCGGCGTTGTCGAAGAAGGTGGCCGCGTACTCGACCTCGCCGCGACTCTCGACGATGGGCTTGCCGCTCTCCGCGGTCAGGATGGCGGCCAGTCCCTCGCGCTCCGCGCGGATGGCGGCACCGAGGGACCGAACCAGCGCCACGCGACGCTCGAGAGGCAGCGCGCGCATCTCCCGCGCGGCCGACCCGTTCGCGTCGGCGGCACGCGCTGCCATGGTGCCCGAGGTGCCTCGGACCGAGGCGAGCACGCCGCCCGTGGCCGGGTCGGCGACGGCGATCTCCGCAGCATCGCCCCTGCAGAACCGCCCCTCCATGAAGGATGCGCCCGGGAGGTTCGCGGTGGCATGGTCAAGCTGCATGTGAGACGGAACTCCCTGAAGACGCGGATCTTACGGCAGACGCGGCCCTGGCGCACCTTCTCTTCCCCCATGTGAAGATCAAGCAAACCATGGAAATCTTCCTCGATCCGTGACAGTCGCGGCATACGGCTCTCGCCTGAGCCAGTGGCGGGGTCGGTTTCCGTCCCTGCCGCGAGGCCGTTGCCGCCTCGGCAGGCAGTTCCCCTCGGCCTAGGCCGTTCAGAGTCCCCCGTCTGAGCCCCGATCCATGAAGACCATTCTCTCCATCGCGGCCATCACCGCCGTCTCTTCGTCCGCCTCGGGCGCGCTCGTCGCCGCGTGGGACTTCCAGACCACAGCCAACGGCGGCACCGCAGCCGCGGCATCCCCAAGCACCCCGACGACCTTCGTGGCCAACTTCGGCGCGGGCGCGCTCTATCTCGATGGCACCTACGGGTCGAGCTCCTTCACCGTCGGCGGCAGCGCGACCGAGCTGAACGCGTTCGGCGGCACAACCGTGAACGCAGACGCGGGAATCGGACTCAGCACGACGACCTCGGGCGCGGCCGCCCTCGCGATCGTCGGCGGGGCCTTGAGCGGCGGCGTGCCGGCCGCAAACGGCAAGTCGCTCGTCTTCGTGCTCGACCTGACGGGCCTTGAGAACCTGACCGTCTCCCTCGCCGCCCAACGGACGGGCACAGGCTTCACCTCGCAGGTCTGGGAGACGAGCACAGACGGTGCGAACTGGTCGAGCTGGGGATCGTTCGACGCGGGATCCACCGCGGGAACCCTCGCGAGCTCGTTCGCGACCTCGGGCGTCCTCTCGCTCGCGGGCACCAGCGCCCTCGACAACGCGGCCACCGCCTACATCCGCGTCACCTTCACGGGCGCGACGGCGTCGTCGGGCAACAACCGCCTCGACAACATCATCTTCAACGCCGACATCGTCCCGACCCCCGGCTCGCTCGCGCTCCTCGGCCTCGCAGGCCTTGTGATGCGCCGCCGCCGCTGATCGGCGCCTCGCACGGAGAAAAACCACGACGCGCGGTCCGCACGGGCCGCGCGTCGTACCTTTCGCGCGTCGTCGCGATTCGGCCGACCGCTCTCAGCGCTGCTTGAGGTACTCCTCGAGCCGCTCCGCCTTGCGCACGAGGAACGGCACATGCTGCTCCGACACGCGCAGGAACTTCACCAGCACCTTCATGGTCTGGTCGAACTCCTCCGCGAACTTCTGCTGCTCCTGGTCCTTCCACGAGCCCTGCAGCGCGCCCATCTTGGCGCCCATGGCGCTCACCTGGCCCTGCAGCTCCGCGTTGAAGCGATGGAGGTCCTGGGCGAAGCGACGGAGTTCCGCGGGGTCAGCGATTGCCTTGGCCATGGTGGCAGTCTATACGCGGGCAGGCGCACCGCGATGCGCCCCGCGGCGCATGCCTTCACCGATCCTCGCACTCGCTGCGCACGCGGCGCAGCGTCTCCTCCATGGCATCGAGCGCGTTCATGGCGGCGCGCAGCTGCTGGTCGACCGGCTCGATGGAGCGCTCACGGAAGGCGCGCGCGGTGTCGTCGCGCCAGACCTCGGAGACGCGGTACCACGCGTGCATGAGGTCCCTGTGCGCGGAGACGAGCCGCGCCTTCGAATCGGACAGGCTCATGGGGCGCCCCCCCCGAGCGCGCGCAGCGCCGCATCACGGGCCTCCGCGAGCGCCTTCTCGTCGGCCTCGAGCGCGGCGCGCTCGCGGTCGAGCTCCATCTCCTCCTCGGCGCTGCGCAGCTCGCCCGCGCGGCGCATGGTGGCGACCCGCGTCCGGGCGCGCTCGAGCTGCTCCCCGAGCGACACGGACGGCGTCGCGAGGTACGCCTCGAGCGCGAGCGCCATGTTGCGCAGCCTGAGGATCGCATCGGGCATGTCGCGGTCGACGAGCGACGCGATCGGGCTCATCGCGCTCTTGAAGAGCGACACATCGCGCTCGAGCATCGCCAGCCAGCGCCTCGTCCGCTCGAGGCGCTCGCGCGCCTCCTCGCAGCGGCGCTTGGCGCGCTCGACGGCCTTCTTCTCGTCGATCACAGACGGGCGGCGCCCATCGCCCATCGTCTGCGCCTCCTTGCGGTAGAGCGCCGACTTCGCGCTCGTCAGCTCCTCGTCGAGCCGCGGCACGGACCGGCGCCAGTGAAGCAGACGGTCGCGCTCGAGCCAGACGAAGGTCGACTTCACCTCGCTGTCGGCCTCCGCGATCGCGGCATTCACCTCCTCGCGGAAGCGGATCAGCGCCCGACGGAACTCGTCGAGCGCGCCGATGTCGGTGATGTTCGCCTCGTTGGCCACGCGGAAGTTGTACGCAGGAACTCAGGCGGCCGCAGCGGGTGCCGCCGCCTTCTTCGCGGGATAGAAGAGGAGCATCAGCACGAAGCAGCCGATGGCCATGTACATCGGGACGCTGAAGAGCCTCTCGTAGTCCATCTGCTGCGCGCCGCCAGCGGTGGCGTAGCGCGCCACGACGCTCGTCGCGAACAGGCTGCCCACGATGATGCCGATGCCGATGATGACGAGGTTGAAGAGGTTCTGCGCGGTGGCGCGGATGTCGGCGGTCGTGTACTCGTCGACCACCATGAAGGCGACGAAGATGAAGCAGCCGAAGCAGACACCGTGGAGTGCCACCCCGAGGAGGACCGTCGGCAGCTCGGGCGCGAACGCGAAGAGCGCCATGCGCGCGGCGTAGGCCGCGATTCCGACGAGCAGGAGCGTCTTCCGCGAGAAGCCCTTGGCGATGAAGGGCATCGCGGCGAGCACGAGGAGCTCCGTCATCTGCCCGATCGTCATCAGGCCGCCGCCACCGACGCCGAACACCTGGTTCACAGCGTTCGCGAAGGCATCGGCGCCCTCGCTGTTCGCCTTGTTCTGGATGGCCGTGAGGAAGTCGCTCGTGAAGACGAAGTAGAACTGGTGGATCATGCTGATCGGCACCGCGATCAGGAAGAGCGTGAGGAGCGGCTGCTTGCCGATCTCCTGCAGGCCCTCGAGCCAGGCGGTGCGCTCGCTCGCGGTCTTGGTCGGCGGCGTGTTCGGGAGCGTCAGGCAGTAGCCCGCCATGACGAGGCCCAGGCCCGCGCTGATCTGAAACGCGACCGCGCGCCCCGCGTTCTGCGCGGCCGCGACCTCCGCCTCGCCCACCCCCGCGGGGGTGTGCAGGCGCAGGAGGAGCTGTCCGACCGCGATGCCCGCCACGATCCATCCGATCGTTCCCCACAGGCGGACGGGCCCGAAGTCGCGGTCGCGGTCGGGAAGATTGGCGAACGAAAGCGAGTTCGTGAGCGCAAGCGTGGGCGCGTAGACGAGCCCGTACACGAAGCTCAACGACACGAAGAGCGGGAATGTGTCTGCGACCGAGAGGAAGTAGACGAGGATCGCGCCCACGGCGTGGCTCGCGGCGAGGAGCTTCTCGGTCGCGATCGAGCGGTCCGCGAGCTGCCCCGCGAGGAACGGCCCGAAGAGCGCGCCGACGGCGCCCGCCATCAGGCAGAACCCGGTCTCGTCGAGGCTGAAGCCGCGGTGGTTCAGGAGGAACGGGTAGAGGATCGGAAGCCACGCGCCCCAGATCGCGTACTGCAGGAACATCATCACCGAGAGGCGGGTTCGCACATACGGCGCGGTCGTGGCTTCCATCTGCAGGACCTCCTGTGGGTTGGGTCGGGACGGCACTCTACAGGAAGCGCATCCGAGCCCGCAGGGCCGCCCCGTATACTCCCCGCCTATGGCTCCACGCCGAAAGACCCGTCAGATCACGCTCGGCGACGACCGAGTCGGCCGCGTCAGGATCGGCGGCGACGCCCCGATCGCAGTCCAGACCATGACCGCGGGCTACACCCACGAGATCGACGCGTGCGTGGCCGAGATCGAGCGCTACGCCAAGGCGGGCGCCGATGTCGTGCGCGTCGCGGTCCCCGAGCGGAAGGACACGGAGGCCCTCAGGGAGATCCTGAAGCAGGTCTCCGTGCCGATCGTGGCCGATGTCCACTTCCACTACCAGCGCGCCCTCGAGGCGATCGAGGCCGGCGTCCACAAGATCCGCCTGAACCCCGGCAACATCAGCGACCGCGAGCAGGTCAACAAGGTCATCGACGCCTGCAAGGAACGCGGGATCCCGATCAGGATCGGCGTGAACGAGGGGTCGATCATCGAGCGCAAGGACAAGCTGAAGCGCGCCGAGGAGCTCGGCAAGTTCTTCGCGGGCCACAAGTCGGGTCACATGCTCGCGCTCATGATCGCGAAGCTCGAGGAGTACCTCGACATCTTCGACGCGCGCGACTTCCACGATGTCGCGATCAGCGCGAAGTCGATGGACGCCGCGATGGTGATCGATGTCTACACGGAGATCTCGAAGCGCTTCGACTACCCGCTGCACCTCGGCGTCACCCACGCGGGCCCGCGCGAGACCGGCGCGATCCGCTCGATCGCCGCGCTCGGCACGCTCATCGCGAACGGCATCGGCGACACGCTGCGCATCTCCTATGCGAGCGACCACATCGACGAGGTGAAGGACGGGCTCGAGCTCCTCTACTCCCTCGGCAAGCGCGAGCGGAAGGGCGTCGAGCTCATCGCGTGCCCGACCTGCGGCCGCATCCAGGTCGACCTCTTCACGCTCGTGAAGGAGGTCGAGAAGAAGCTGATGCCCGAGCTCGAGCTGCCGATCAAGGTGGCCGTCATGGGCTGCATCGTGAACGGCCCCGGCGAGGCCGAGGGCGCCGATGTCGCCGTGTTCGCGGGCGACCGCCGCGGCATCATCTATGTGCAGGGCCAGCGCGTCGCCAATGTGCCCGAGCCCGAGATCCTCGACCGCCTTCTCCACGAGTGCCGCGAGTTCGAGGCCAGGGTGAAGCGCGGCGAGGCGCGGCTTGGCGAAAAGGTCGTCGAGATCGTCCCCCCCGACCCGATCGGCGAACTCGGCTCGGGAGCCGAGAAGATCCGCGCGGGCCTGGTCGAGCAGATCGGGATCGGCGGCGTGGCCGTTCCGGCGGCGCCGCGGAACACGGGCGGCGCCTGAGCGCGCCCGAGATCAGGCTGGTCCTGCGTCCGATCTCCAAGTGTCCGAACGGGTCCGCGGGGAACTTCGGACCTTGGTCGCCATCGAACGCGGCCCCGCTTCCGTATAGTGCCCTGCGATGCAGCCAAAGCCCACCCGTCCGCAGCACGACGCCGCCCGCCCGAACCGCACGCGCGGCTTCACGATCGTCGAGCTTCTCGTCGTCATCGGCATCATCGCCGTCCTGCTCTCGCTGATCTCGATCGGGCTCTCGCGCGGCGGCGAGACGGCGCGCCAGACGGAGGGTCTCTCGAACCTCGCGCAGATCAGCCGCGCGTGGGATCTCTACGCGAACCAGAACGACGACCGCTGCCTCCCCGGCTACCTCGACGACCAGTCGCAGACGGGGCTTCGCATCAGGGCCAAGGACCAGAGCGGCAACGATGTGCCGCAGCAGTTCGCGCGGACCTATCCCTACCGCCTGCTCCCCTTCCTCGACCACGATCGCTCGATCCTCTACCGCTATCTGTCGGACTACGAGGACCTCGCGAATGTGCCGCCCGCAGAGATCGCGGCGAACCCCGCGTTCGGCTACAACGCGTTCTACCTCGGCGGCTGGTGGGAGTTCGACGCCACCCAGAACCGAGCGCGCATGCGCTATTCCGACACGGGGTACTTCCGCGCGCCCGGCGAGCTCGTGCCGCGCCAGGAGGTCGTGGCACGATCGCGCAGCCAGATCCTGCGCCCCGCCGATCTCATCACATTCTGCCCAAGCACCGCGTCCGATGTCGGCTTCTACAAGGACCCCGACGAGTTCGCGCGCGGAAGCGCGTGGGTCGTTCCGCACACGCGCGCGGAAGAGCAGATCTGGGCGTCGTCCGATGGCCCGAACTTCAACACCATGCAGGCTTCGGGCGGCGGCGACCGCGGCGGCGGCGTGCTCGCCACGCTCGCCTCGCTCGCGGGCGGCGTCACGCGCGTGCAGGGAAGCGCGGGCATCCAGGTGTTCGTCGCCGAAAGCGTTCCGCTTCGCCGCATTCGCAATGTCGTGCAGTGCGCGCAGGTCGACGGGTCGACGCGGCTTCTCTCGCCGCGCGAGCTGATGAACCAGGGCAGGTTCATCAATGTCGGCCACCTCGCGACCGACCCGATCGCGTTCACGCATCCGCAGTGATGTCGGCGGCGGCGATGTCGTCCGCTCGGGTTCGGACTTCGCTCACGGCTTCGCACCGTCCGCTGCCTTGCGGGCCAGTCGCTGCTTGAACTCCGCGAGCCGCGCCCCGGTGCGTTCGCGTCGCGCGGGGTCCGCTTCTCCATCCCCCTCGGAAAGCCTGCGCTCGAGCGCCGCGATCGCGGATCTCAGGCGCGACGGGCTCCATTCATCCACCGACATCGCCGTGTCCCAGCGCGTCTCGACGGGCAGGAGCCCGAACTCGCGACCAAGCGTGACCTCGAAGTCGGGCATGTGCGCGGCGCCGTAGAAGATGGCCACCGAGCGCGGCGCCTGCGCGCGGGCGAGGAGCTCGCGGAGATGCTCGATCACCGCATCGTTTCGCTCGTCGAGGATGAGCCTGCGGTCGGCCTCGCCGAGCCCTGAGGACGCGCCCTCGCCCGCCTGCCCGAGCGCCTGGATCACCATGCGCTTGAACGAAGGCGAGTTCGAGACGATCGAAAGGAGAAACCGCAGGACACCCTGCGCGAAGCCGCCGTCCGCGGAGAGCATCTCGAGCGCCGCGCTGCGCTCGCCGCGCCTCCACAGCCTGTCGAGCAGCTCCTCGAGCGGAAGGTCCGCGGGCTCCCAGCCCGCGCGGTCGTAGTCGATCGAGCGGACCTGCAGCGCGACATCCAGCGCGCCCGCGAGTTCGCCGTAGAGGTCGCGGCGCTTCTCGCTTGCCTTCTCTCGCGCGGGGGAACCGCCGGTGCGATCGGCGGGCATCCGCTCGGGCAGCCGCGAGAGGACGAGGTCGAGATCGAGGTCGCGCCCGCCCGCGCGTCCGTCGCGCCCGAGCGACGCAAGCCTGAAGTCGCCGCCCTCGCGCAGGCCGTCCTGCTCGAGCGCCGAGTAGGCGAGCGCACGCCCCCAGCCATCGACGAACGCAAGCGCGAGGGGCCGCGCGAGCCGGCTGTCGCGCTCGACGACGAAGGCGCGCAGTTCGTCGACCGACGCGGGCACGCGGCCGTTCGCGTCGATGAACCCCGCGATCAACCCGCGCACGAAGAGCATCGCCTCCTGCGTGCGGACCTGGCGCTCGCGGTCGTCCGCGCCGCGGGTTCCGAAGGCGCCGCGCGGCAGCACGCTCTCATAGAGCACGATCTCGTGGTCTTCGAGGACCTCGACCAATCTCCCGTAGTACTCCCTGTCGCCGATGTGGACGACGCCCACGAGCGTGACGAGCGGGCCGTCGCCCTCCGCGCGCCTGTAGAAGCGCGTCGCCGTGTCGAAGGCGGAGAGCCCGTCGCGTGCGCGTGAGCGGACGAACGGCTCGACCGCGCGCGCCGCGCGGGCCCGATCGAACGGCGCGGCCTTGGCCTCGGATTCCGACCCTGCGCCGGCCGCGATCTCGGCCGGCGTGGCCTCAGGCGGGTCCGCCGATGCGGGCGAAGGCGCGAAGGCCAGCGTCGCGGCGACGCACGCCGCGCGTGCACCGAGTCCGACCCACACGCGCGTCATCGCTTCACCGACCAGTTGCGCGTCGGGCCGAGCCCCTGCTTGGCGGCGCTCACGATCGCCTCGAAACGGCCGAGCGCGCGGTCGGCCTGCGCCTTGAAGATCATGTACGGGAAGAGCGTCGCGAGCGCGATGATGAGGCCCGCGGCGGTCGTGATGAGCGCCTCCGCGATGCCGCCCGACACATCGCGCGGGTCGACGATCGTGCGCGCACCGCCGAGAAGCTCGAACGACTGGATGATGCCAGTCACCGTGCCGAGGATCCCGAGCATCGGGCTCGCCGTGATGATCGTCGAGAGCACGGCGCTGAACCGCTCGGTCGTCCCCCGCAGGTCCTCGATCGTCTCCAGGGCGACGGCGTCGTCGGGGCCTTCCTGCAGGAGCTTGCGCACCAGATGGTCGTAGACCCCGCCGGGCTCCTCGAGGCACTCCTCCGCCTTCGAGCGGTCGCCGTTGCGCAGCGCCCTGAGCAGCCGCTTCATGCGCGCCGTCTCGCGGGCGGAATGGAGGTGCCACCAGAACCAGATCCGCTCGATCGTCACGGCCAGCGACACCACGCTCACGGCAAGGAGCGGCCACATGACGAAGCCACCGCGCTCGAGCAGCCCGAAGATGTCCCACGATTCCTGCATCGGCGACATCCTATCGACGGCGCAGAAACGGCGGCGATCTCCTACATTGGGGCCATGACGGCTGAGCCACGACTCGCCCCTCCCGAGCTGACGCAGCTCGACCACGCGCTCGACCCGGCGCTCCTCGCGCTCGTCGAGGATGCGCTCGCACGAACCCTCCGCGAGGCAGATCTCGCGGCGGACCTGCGCGCCGCCTGCTCGCACGCCGTCCTCGCAGGCGGAAAGCGACTGCGCCCGATCCTCGTCCTCGAGTGCGCCCGCGCCGTCGGCGGCGATGTGACGGACGCCCTTCCGGCGGCGGTCGCCGTCGAGTTCATCCACGCCTTCAGCCTCGTCCACGACGACCTTCCCGCCCTCGACGACGACGACCTCCGCAGGGGCAAGCCCACCTGCCACATCGCCTTCGGCGAGGCCCTCGCGATCCTCGCGGGCGACGCGCTGCTCGCGCTCGCGCCGCTCGTCGCGTCGCGTTCGCCCGTGGCGGGCGCGCGGATCGCCTCGGAGCTCCTCCGCGGCACCGTGGCCATGATCAACGGCCAGGTCTACGACACGCTGCGGACCTTCCCCGACGGACTTTCGGATGGCGCGCGCCTCGAGCTGGTGCACCGCAACAAGACGGGCGCGCTGATCGAGGCCTCGTGCCGCATGGGCGCCATGGCAGCGGGCGCCTCCGCGGACCACGAGGAGCGCCTCGCGCGCTACGGCCAGTCGATCGGCCTCATGTTCCAGATCGTCGACGACCTGATCGACGCGACCCAGTCCGCAGAGCACGCCGGCAAGGCGACGGGAAAGGACGCGGACGCAGGGAAACTCACCGCCCCCGCCGTCCATGGCCTCGAGGGAAGCCGTGCCGAGGTCGCGCGCCTCGGCGAGGATGCGCGGGCCCAGCTCGGGCCCTTCGGCGCCCGCGCGGCGCGCCTTCTGGCGCTTGTCGATTTCCTCGCGACCCGCACCAAGTAGCGATCCCTCTCCGCCCGCCGCGCGTACCCGCGGGCCCCGATTTCTCGCCTTCTGCCCACGGCGCTGCATCGGCGGGCGATATCATCGCCGAACCCATGAAGCCGACCCGTCGGCCGACCCCGACGCGCCGCACGAAGCGGGCGGAGCGGGCGTCGAACCGACGGCCGAGAACAGCGCAGCGAGAACCCGCGTGCCCCACAAGATCCTCCCCTCGATCCAGTCGCCCGAACTCCTCCGCTCGCTCTCGATGGACGCCCTGCGCGACCTCGCCGCGGAGATGCGCGCGGCGATCTGCGAGCAGGTCTCCCGATCGGGCGGCCACCTCGCGCCGAACCTCGGCGTCGTCGAGCTCACGATCGCGATGCACCGCGTCTTCGACTTCGCGCACGACCGCCTTCTCTTCGATGTCGGCCACCAGTGCTACCCGCACAAGCTGCTGACGGGGCGCTACCCGCTCCTCTCGAAGCTGCGCCAGCGCGACGGCATGGCTGGCTTCCCCGAGCCCCGCGAAAGCCCCTACGACCTTTTCTCGGTCGGACACGCGGGCACCGCGATCTCGACCGCGGTCGGCATGGCGCGTGGCGACACCCTCAACGGCGAGGGGTTCTCCGAGGCGAATCCGAACGGCCGCCGCGTGGTGTCGATCATCGGCGACGCCTCCATCGTGAACGGCGTGGCCATGGAAGGCCTCAACAACGCGGGCACGCTCAAGCGCCAGTTCCTCGTCATCCTCAACGACAACGGCATGTCGATCGCGAAGCCGCAGGGCGCGATGGCCGCATACTTCGACCGCGTGCGCCTGTCGCACACCTATGGCGGGTTCCGCAAGGCGGCGAAGGAGCTCTCGCGGCACATGCCGGGCGGCAAGACGCTGGCCGAGGTCTATCACAAGCTCGGAGAGATGTCGAAGAGCTTCGTGAGCGAGGACAACTGGTTCGAGCACTTCGGGCTCGTCACGGTCGGCCC
>CAYMSD010000004.1:70427-74138 GCA_964393015.1 uncultured Klebsiella sp. | reverse complement strand
GCACCCCTGACTTTCGGTCCCGCCAAAGGGAGCGGCCGCAGCCGCGACCGCTCAAGGACGGAAGCGGCCGCGGCCGCGACCGCTCAAGGACGGAAGCGGCCGCAGCCGCGACCCGCTCAATCCTGCCCGAGCCGCACGCGCACGAACTTCACGAGCTTGACGCCCTTCGGCACGACCTGGCCGACCTGCATCTTGTCGTCGCGGACATACGGCTGGCCGAGGAGGGTGACCTCCTCGAAGAACTTGCGGAGCTTGCCTTCCGCCATCTTCTCAGCGATCTGCGCCGGCTTGCCCGAGGCCTGCGCCTCGGCGACGGCCTCGGCGCGCTTGGCGGCGACGACCGCGGGGTCGAGGCGGTCGGCGTCGATCGCGGACGGCGTCGGAACGGCGGCGGCGATGTGCTGGCAGATTCCCGTGCCGATGTCGGCGGGAATCTCGCCGCCCTCATACTGAAGGACGACGCCGAGCTTCGAGTCGTGGTGGACATAGCTCGCGAACGAGCCGCCCTCGAGGACCTCGCCGCGGGCGAAGGAGATGTTCTCGCCCGTCTTGAGGCGCACGACATCGACGCGGTCGACGATGGCCTGGTTCGCCGTCACGGGGCCCGCGGGGTGGCCGAGCGCGAGCTTGGCGACATCCGCCGCCATGGCGCGGAACTCCTCGTTGCGGGCGGTGAAGTCGGTCTCCGAGCGGATCTCGACGATCGCGGCCTTGCCGTCGCCCATCGCCACGGCGACGCAGCCTTCGCCCGCCGCGCGGTCGGTGCGGGCGTCCATCTTGCCCTTCATCTTCTCGCGGATGAGCTTCTCGGCGGCCTCCATGTCGCCCTTCGTCTCGACGAGGGCGTTCTTGCAGTCGCCCATGCCGAGACCCGTGCGGTCGCGGAGCTTCATGACGTCCTTGGGGCTGATGTTCACAGTGCTCATGGTGTCCTCTTTCTCGCGGATCACGGCGCAGCGCGCGCGTGCCGCGCTTCGGTTCTCTTCTGTGCGTGCGGGAAGTCCCGACAGGTCGGGAGCGATTGATCAGGCGCCTTCGGTCGGTTCCGTGGTGGCAACGGCCTCGCCGTCGGCACGGAAGCGGCTTCGGGTCGAGCGGCGCCGGCCCGCGGCGGCATCGCCACGACCTTCGCCACGACCTTCACCACGGCCTTCACCACGCGCAGCGCCCTCGCCGCCCTCGGCGGTGGGAGCCTCGCCGGCGGAGGTCGCGCGGCCTTCCTTGCCCTTCTTCACGGCGTCGCAGAGCTCGCGGATCACGACATCGATGGTGCGCATCGAGTCGTCGTTGCCCGGGATCGGGATGTTGACGAGATCAGGGTCGCCGTCGGTGTCGACGAGGCAGACGGTCGGGATGCCGAGCGAGCGCGCCTCGAGGAGCGCGTTCTTCTCGCGGTTGGTGTCGACCACCACGAGCGCGCCGGGAAGACGCGTCATCGCGCGCACGCCGCCGAGGTTGCGCTGGATCTTCTTGCGCTCGCGCATCAGCTGCGATTCCATCTTCTTCGAGTAGTTCTTCATCTCGCCGCTCTCGACGAGGCGATCGAGCTCGTCGAGGCGCTTGAGGCGCTCGCGGATGGTGCGGAAGTTCGTGAGCGTTCCGCCGAGCCAGCGCTCGGTGACGAACGGCATCTGCACATCGGCCGCGTACTGCTCGATCGGGCCGCGCGCCTGGCGCTTGGTTCCGACGAAGCACACATCCTTGCCCTGGCCGACGGTCTTCTCGATGAAGCGCTTGGCGAGGAGGAGGCCCTTGATCGACTCGCGCACATCCACGATGTGGATCTGGTTGCGGACGCCGTGGATGTACGGCGCCATCTTCGGGTTCCAGTTGCTGCGACGCTGACCGAAGTGGATGCCTGCCTCGATGAGTTCCTGAACAAGAGAAGCCATGGTTGCTCTCCAGCGACACCGACGCGGCGGGTGTGGCGGTCCCGCCCGTCCAAAGGGCGCTTGTGGGGTGCGGCGGGTTCGTCCCGACCGCGGTCTCGTGATGCCCCGCGCTGCCACGCGCACGGGCCTGTTCCTCCGGCGAACGCTCGCCGCGAAGAATCGACAAGGATAGCGAAATCGGACGGTGATTTGGAGGCCTGAAATCCCGCGCGCGGGAGAAGGGCGAATCTTCACCGAGGTGCGGAATTCCTCCCCCACGCGGGGGCGTGCGTCCGATAGAAACCACCCCATGCTCGCCAAAGTCTTCAAGGCCTACGACATCCGCGCCATCTACCCGAAGCCCCTCGACGAGGGCATCGCCTGGCAGGTTGGTTTCGCCACCGCGCAGTACCTCCTCGGCGAGGCGGTGGCCGCCGGGCTTCTCGACCCGATGTCGCGCACGATCTGCGTCGGCCGCGACATGCGGAAGAGCTCGCCGAGCCTCGCGAAGGAGCTGAAGCAGGGGATGCGCGACGCGGGCGCCGATGTCGTCGACCTCGGGCTCGTCGACACGCCGTTCGTGTCGTTCGCCATCAACCACCTCGGCTGCGCGGGCGGCGTGCAGGTCACGGCGTCGCACAACCCCGCGAACTACAACGGCTTCAAGATCTCGAAGGCGCGCGCGAAGCCCGTCGGCCAGGCCACGGGCCTCGCCGAGATCCAGCGTCTCGCCGCGCTCGTCGAGCGCGAGAAGGCGAAGCCCCTCGGCGGGCGCGAGGAGACGCGCGACCTCTGGGCCGACTACCGCGCGCACCTGATGTCGTTCGTCGACGCGCGCGTCCTCTCGGGAGAGCGCACGCTCAGGATCGCGGTCGACGCGTCGAACGGAATGGCCGGCACGATGATGCCGAAGGTCTTCGACGGCATCAAGGGTCTCGAGGTCGAGAAGATCCACTTCGACAACTCGAAGGGCGAGTTCGTCCACGAGCCGAACCCTCTCGTCGAGTCGAACCTTCGCGACCTGCAGGCCGTGATGGCGAAGGGCGGGTTCGACGCCGGGTTCTGCTTCGACGGCGACGCCGACCGCTGCATCGTGCTCGACGAGAAGGGGCGCCCGATCGGCTGCGACATCCTCCTCGCGTGGCTCGTGCAGGACGCGCTCGCGCAGGCTCCGGGCAGCGCGGTCGTCTACGACCTGCGCAGCTCGCGCAGCGTGCCCGAGATCATCCGCGAGCATGGCGGCGTGCCCGTCGAGAGCAAGGTCGGCCATGTGTTCATGAAGGCGAAGCTCGCGGAGTCGCGCGGCTCGATCGGCGGTGAACTCTCGGGGCACTTCTACTTCGCAGACATGTGGAACACCGACTCGGGCGCGCGCGCGTTCGCGGCCGTGGTGACGGCGCTCGCTGGCGCGAAGCAGCCGCTCTCGAAGCTGATCGCGCCGTGCAGGCGCTATGTCCAGTCGGGCGAGATCAACTTCGAGAACGAGGACAAGCTGGGAGCGCTCGCGCGGCTGAAGGCGGCGTTCCCGCGCGCGAAGACCCACGAACTGGACGGCCTCTCGATCGACGCGGGCGACTGGTGGGCGAACATCCGCATGTCGAACACGGAGCCCTTGCTGCGCCTCAACCTCGAGGCGCGCGACGAGGCGACGGTGGCCGCGAAGGTCGCGGAGGTCTCCGAGTTCCTCGGCCACCGCGTGGAGCACTAGATTTGAGCGGTCGCCGCTGCGGCGGCTCGCGTCCTTGAGCGGTCGCCGCTGCGGCGGCTCCCTCTGGTGCTAGGGGCGCGCGTGTGGTCCCTGGTCGCCGCTGCGGCGGCTCGCTCTGGTGGTGCTGACGGC
>CAYMSD010000004.1:47260-70327 GCA_964393015.1 uncultured Klebsiella sp. | reverse complement strand
GCGCGTGTGGTCCCTGGTCGCCGCTGCGGCGGCTCGCTCTGGTGGTGCTGACGGCGCGTCAGACCCGAGCGGACAGTTCGCGTGCCATTGATTCGCACGAGGCCAGCGCGGCCTCGCTGCGCGCAGAGATCGTGGCGCGCTCCGCCTCGTCCGCGACCGACGGGAGGTTGATGCGCACATTCTCCTGCGCGGCGCGCGCGCCGACGGCCGCGAGGTCGATGGCGATGCGGAGGTCGCTCGCGAGGCTTGCGCTCGTCGTGCCGACGAGCACTGCAAGCGCCTCGAGCGTCGACGCGGCGAGCGCCACGCTCGCCTCGGGCGCACGGATCGCCGCGCGCACGGCGTCCGCGAAGCCCGCGCGGGCGGGGTCGTCCTTCGGCAGCCGCCAGAGGCGGTTGAGGTGCCCGTACGCCTCCGCGTCTTGCGCCGCGAGCGCGAGCGCCGCGCGCCTGTTCCGCTCGAACACCTCGAGCGCCGCGCGATGCGCTGCGTCGTGCGGCGCGAACTTGGGCTTGCCGATCGCGTAGCCGACCACCATGGAGCCAAGCGCGCTTGCCTGTGCCAGCGTCACGCCCGCGACGGCGCCACCGCCCGGAACGGGCTGCGCGGCTGCAAGCGCGTCGAGGTATCCCTCGACGGTCATCCCGCGGAGATCGAGGCCTTCCGCGGGGGCGCTCACGAGCGGATCTCCGCGCCGAGCGCGTCGCGAAGCCTCTGGATCGCGCGCGCGACCGAGGCGTCCGCCTCCTCGCTCGTCATGGTGCCGTCGTCCTTGCGGAAGACGAGGCGCAGCGACACGCTCTTCCTGCCCTCGCCGATCTGCTTGCCGCGGAAGGTCGTGATGAACGCGATCGACGCGAGGTGCGCGAGGCGAAGCCCGCGGATCTCGCGCTCGATGTCGCCGTAGGCGACGCTCTCCGCGACGATCGCGGAGATGTCGCGGTCGGCGGCGGGGAAGGCCGGGAGATCCACGGCTGCATTCTCGGGAGGGAAGGATGCCAGCAGCGCCCGCAGCTCGAGCTCGGCGGCCGCGGTCGGGCGCTCGACGCCATGCATCTTCGCCACGCGGGCGTCGACGATGCCCACGCAACCGATGTCGACGCCCTCGACGACGACCCGCGCGCCGACGGAGAGCCATGCGGCTCCGCCCGCGCCCTGCGGCGCGAACTCGACGCGCGCCGTGCGCGGCGCGACGAGCCTGAGCAGGCGCTCGACCACGCCGCGCATCAGCCGGTACGCGCCCTGCGCATCGCGCGCATCCGCGGGCGCGTCCGCCACGAGCGCGACCGTCGGGCGCTCGATGTGCGCGCCCGCGGCGTAGTGGAACGCGCTCGCGCATTCGAAGAGCCTGAGGTTGGATGCGCCCTGGTCCTCGTTGTGGCGTCGCACGCGGAGCAGGCTCGTCACGACGCTCGGGCGGAGCGCCGGCTCGCCTCCCGCGCGCTCGTCGTCGACCCTGAGGAGCGACGCGCCCTGCGGGAGGAACGCCTCCGCGGCCTTCTCGCCGACGAGCGAGTGCGTGATCGTCTCGACGAACCCCATGCCGACGAGAAGGTCCTTCGCGGCGCGGGTGCCGCGCTCGATCGGATTCTGCCGCTGCACGCGGATCGGAAGGGTGTCCGAGACGGGCACGGCATCGAGGCCGTTGAGGCGGCAGATCTCCTCGATGAGGTCGATCTCGCGCTCGACATCGACGCGACGCGCGGGCGCGGTCGTGTGGATCACCTCGCCCGCGGCGCCGCTTCCCTCGACGCGTGGCGAGAAGCCCAGCGTCGTGAGGAGCTCGACCATGCGCGCGGTCGAGATGTCGAAGCCGAGGATCCGGCGCGCGCGCGCCGGCCGCAGCGTGATCGTGCGCGGAGCGGGCAGCGGGGCGCCGTCCGCGACGACTCCGTCGAGCAGCGTGCCGCCCGCGATCTCGAGGATGAGCGCCGCGAGGCGGTCCGCGGCCGGGTCGATTTCGGCGGGGTGCACCACGCGCTCGAAGCGATACGACGAGTCCGAGGCGATGCCGTGGCGACGGCTCGTGTTGCGCACGCTGACGGGGTCGAAGGTCGCCGCCTCGAGCACGAGGTCGGTCGTCGCGGCTGTGACGCTTGCGAGCGCACCGCCCTTGACGCCCGCGAGCGCGACGGCGCGGTCGCGGTCCGCGATCACGAGATCGGACGCGGTGAGCTTCACTTCCTTCGCGTCGGCGCCGAGTGGGAGGAACGCCTCGCCGTCGCGCGCGCGGCGGACATGGATTTCGCCCCCCGCGAGCGTCGCGAGGTCGAAGACATGCGTCGGCTGCCCGAGCTCGAACAGGACGAAGTTCGTGGCGTCGACCACATTGTTGCGCGGGACCTGCCCGATCGCGACGAGGCGCCGCTGCAGCCACTCGGGGCTCGGGCCGACCTTCACGCCCATGATGACGCGCGCCGTGTAGCGCGGGCAGAGCGCGTGCTCGTGGTTCGTGACGCGGATCCGCTCGGCCGCAGCCGCGGCCCCCGACGACTTCGGCGCGGCGCTCGGCATGCGCACCGTGCGGCCCGTGACGGCCGCCACCTCGCGCGCCATGCCCACATGGCAGAGGCAGTCCCCGCGGTTCGAGGTCGTCTCGATCTCCTGCCACGGCTCGCCGTTCTCCGCCGTGTCGCCGCCGTCGAAGGGGAGACCTGCGGAAGTGAGCGCCGCCGCCTGCTCGGACGGGTCGGCGGGGCGATCGAGGTAGTCGTTGATCCAGAGGACGCTCGTGCGCATGGGGCCGCAGCGTAGCGGCTCGCGGTGTCGATGGGCGTGCATCGGGCGCGCCGCTTCCGCTACCCTGCGGCCATGCATTCCCTTGCGCGAACGGCGAGAACGATCCTGGGCTTCGCGGCGCTCGCCGCATGCGCGGCTGCGTGCGCCGGATGCGCGGCGACCGACGCGGAGCGCACCCGTGCGGCGTCGTCCGCGGTCGATTTGGTCGCATCCGCGCCGGCGGACCTCTGGCTCGAGATCCGCACGAGCCCGGGCCGCGGCGTCGTCGACCGACCGAAGGTCGAGGAGCGCGCCGCGCGGTTCGTGCTTCTTCCCGACGGGTCGCTGCACGGAGAGACGGACCGCGTGCCCGCGGTGGGCGCACGGCCTGCGCGCCTGCGGCGCCTGTCGCGCGAGCAGATGGGCGATGTCTGGTCGCTCATCGTCTCGGCTGGCTTCGCGGACCCCGCGCTCGCCGACACGCGCGGCAACCCTGCGCTCGTCGAGGCCGGCGCAGGCGAGGTCCTCGCCACGCTCGAGGTGCACGCGGAGGGCGAGCGATACGCGTTCGTGCGGCGCTACGCGGCGGGCAGCGAGCAGGAGAAGGCGCTGCGCGGCGTGATCCGCGCCGTCGCGTCGCTCGGCTGGGCGAGCGACGAGGCGTTCGCCGAGTTCGCCGAGCTCCCGCTGCGCTACGACCTCGGTGCGGATCCGTACGCGCGCTACGCGACGCCCGCCGCGGAAGCGGGTGGAGCGGGGGCTCCGCGATGACGCGGGCGCCTGCGCTGCGTGTTCCGTTCGTCGCCGCCGCATCGGCGTGCGTCCTCGTCGGATGCGCGACGGCGCCGAGCGCGGTCGATCGAACCGAGGGCCTCGAGCTCACCTATCGCTGGACGGTCGAGGACGAGGACCGCGCGGCGTACTACGAGGTCGCGAAGGACGGTGCGTTCGGCGCAAGCGGCGGCCTGCCCGCGTCGATGCGCGAGGTGCGGTTCCGCACGGAGCTCGACGCGGCCGACCTCGCCGAGTTCCTTGCGCGCGTGCGCGCGACGGGTTTCGCGGAGCGGCCATCGGAAGCGGGGGAAGGTTCGGCGCGCTCGGAGGTGACGGTCGTCGACCGCGGACGCAGGTCGAGGTTCGTGGTGCTCGGCGAAGACGACTCCGTCGAGGCGCTGCGGCGCTGGTGCGCGGAGATCGCGATGCGTCAGTTCCGCGATGTCATCGACGCGCAGCCCGAGGCGGGGCCGCGCCGCAGATAGCGCGGGGCACGGGGATCACGGCGTGAGAAGCGGCGAAAGAGATCGCGCGCGCGGGGAGTTCTCCCTGCGTGCGGTGCATGGACGCGCCGTGCGAGCGAGACGGAAACTTCCGATCGATGCACGGGCGCATGGAGCGCGCCCGCATGCACGAACGGGACGGCGCGGCTCGCGTGGCGCGCCGGCCCAACACGCGACAAGAAGAAGGGTGCGAGGCCGCGACGGACCGCGGCTCCGCGGTGACCGCGTCCGTGGCACGGATGCCACGACGCAGTCGCCAAGCCCCTTCGCGTCATCGAAACTCTCCGAGCGCCCGTGCGACACCTCAGCGCGGGCGCTTTTTGCGTTGCGGCCGCGGATCCCTTCTCGCGATGGCGGAAACCCGCGAATCGACCGAAAGCAGCCGCGCAGTCGGGAGATTTGCCTTGTCGGCGCGCGTGGTGGATGGCAGCGCCACGGGGACTCGCCCGCGAGGACCCCGGGATCGCACGCATTCGGCGTGGATCCGCCTCCACCGTGGAGCGCGACCCATGCAGATGCGACGAATGCCCGTGGATCGAGCCGTGGCGCCCGCGCGTTGCGCGCGGCCTGGCGAGGAGCGCGCGGAGGTGGTCGGCCCGAGGCTTGGCGGGGGATTCTCGGCCCCGAGCGCGCGATTCCTGCGCGGTCCGGAGGGTGCGAGGGGGCCTTCGGCGCGGCTTTCCGCTTCGACCGGCGCAAACGGGCCTGCGCTCTCGCAAGGCGCCCGCGAGTCGGAGGTAGAGTCTCCCGTCATGCAAGCCACCGCGACGCAGGGATGCGATCTCGATCGGCGTGACCAGGACGGCGAGGCGGGTAGTTCCGCGCGCGCCGAGCTGGTCGCGGGGCTCTACCGCGACGCCTACCACAGGGTCTACGCGTTCGTTCGGCGCTCCGTGAGCGATGGCGAGGCGGAGGAGATCGCCCACGAGGCCTTCATTCGTCTGTTTCGCGTGAGGAATCTCGAAAGGATGACGGTCTCCGTGGCTTATCTCCTGCGTATCGCTGAGAACCTGCTCAAGCGGCGGCACGAGCGGGCTGCGCGGTACAAGGTCGTCCTGGAGGAGTCTGCCCGAGCGGCCGCCGCCGCGCGCGGCGAGTGGATCGTGGATGTGGGGACTGCGGGCAGCTGCGAAGCGCAGCCGTCCGCAGGTTCGGATGTCCTCGAGGCATGCGGGCGCGCGGGCGGTTCGCCTGCAGACGCGTTGCTCGACGAGGTGCTCGGTGCGATGCGCGAGCGGCTCACCTCGGAAGAGCAGGCAGCGGTCCGCCTGATCGTGTGCGAAGGGCTCGACTATCAATCAGCCGCCCGATCGTTGGGCGTCCCAGTCTCGACCATCAACAACTGGAAGCACCGTGGAATCGCCAAACTCAAGCAATTCGTCGGATGCGATGCGGGCCGGCAGGCCGGCCGAGGGCTTTCCGCAGCGGTTTGAGCGCGCGGGCGACGCTGCGTTCCTCGCGGAGGCGCTCGAAAGCAAGCTGCGCGTCAGGGGTCGGCTCGAGCGTGCGCTTCGACGAGAGGTCGGCGCGGTCTCGGCCCACGACGAACACCTGCCGCCAAAGGCGCGGCGGTCGCTTGCGGCGGCCGTGAGCGTGGCGACCCGCGCAACGCACTGACGCGTGTGCCGCGCCAACTCTTGACGCTCTGACGGGGTTTGAAGTCCTGACGGGGTCGCTCAACGCGCCGTTCGACGACGGCGCGGCGCGATGGCTGCGAGACCAAGCGCGGCGATGGCGCCGGGCGCGGGCACGAAGCCCTGCAGCGCCTGAAGGCGGATGGTGTACTCGCCGACGGCCCCGGTGCCGCTCCATTCGCCGAGCTCGCGCTCGAGGCCGTTCACCGTCTCGCCCGGGTTCCCGAAGGTGTCCCAGATCGAGTTGCCGAGCTCGGAAACGGCGTCCATTCCCGAACCTGTGATGGCCACGTAGTAGACGCCCGGGGTCAGCATCACGACATTCGAGTCTGGGCCACCCTCGCCGATGCGCGATCCGAGCACGCCCGATGCCGCGTTGTCGTTCGCCTTGAGGGCGATGGCGCGGGTGTTGTTGCCGTTGCCGCCCTTCTGGCGGAAGAGGAACAGCTGCGTGTCGAAGTTGGCGTCGCCACCAAAGGTTCCGCCCGCCGTCGACAGCGTGAACATCGTCGGAGCCAGCACGTTGAACTGGTACATGTCGACGAGGTCGGTGCCCGTGAGTCCGAACCCCGAGAGACGGCCGAAGATGTTGATGATCGGCGAGTTGATCGTGATGATCTGCGCGCTGAGCGCAGTCTGCCCGGCGTCCTCGGTGTAGTCGACATCCCATGTCGGCCCCGCGACCGCAGCGCTCGCAAGAGACAGGGCGACGATGGAGACGAGAGAGGGCTGCATGACTCGGGACTGCGGGTTCATCTGGACCATCCTGGGTGCTGGGGTTGCTCGGCGCTGAAAGTCTCGCGCACTGCGAACTCGGCAGTGTCCCCCGCTCGGGGCACTCGACAAGGCGTGAAACCTACCTGATCTCTCATCTGATTGCATCACGGCTGTCGTGAAATGGGGTGAATGCCGAATGAAAGGCGCGGCTGGATCGGCAGAGGGGGGCTTCCAAGGCCTCGATCTCCTACCATCGCCGCCCATGTCGTCCGCCGCTCCTCCCTCTGGGCGCGTTTCCGAGACTGTTCCGAGCGATCCGATCGTCGGAATCGACCTCGGCACCACCAACTCGCTGGTCGCCTTCTGCTTCCCATCGGGGCCTCGTGTCCTCGGCGGGGGCTCGGAAGGGGCCATGGTGCCCTCGGTGGTGCGGTTCCTGGAGAACGGGTCGACCG
Source organism: uncultured Klebsiella sp. (assembly GCA_964393015.1). Lineage (GTDB taxonomy): Bacteria > Planctomycetota > Phycisphaerae > Phycisphaerales > SM1A02 > QWPT01. The sequence goes on along the minus strand of CAYMSD010000004.1, from coordinate 63,526 downwards.
TCGTCGGCGCCGCGGCGCGGCGCGGACGCCTCGCGCACGCCGCCGAGACCGTGGCGAGCGCGAAGCGGCTGCTGGGGCGCTCGGCGGACGAGACTGCGGCCTTCGCGCGCGGCGCGTCGACCCCGCTTGTCGAGGGCCCGCGAGGCATGGCTGCGCTCTCGATCCACGGGCGACTGGTGACGCCCCAGGAGGTCGCTGCTGAGATCCTGCGGGAGCTCCGCCGCATCGCGGAGGCAGAGCTCGGGGTTCCGGTGCGGCGCGCCGTGATCACCGTGCCCGCCTACTTCGACGACGCGCAGCGGCAGGCGACGCGCGACGCGGCGCGGCTTGCGGACCTCGAGGCCGTTCGCATCGTGAACGAGCCGACCGCCGCGAGCCTCGCCTACGGAATCGGCCAGACGGCCCGCGCGGAGCGGATCGCCGTGTACGACCTCGGTGGCGGCACATTCGATGTGACGATCCTCGACATCGTGCCGTCGGACGGCGGGGGAACGGGGGCGGACTGCTTCCAGGTGCTTGCGACGGCGGGCGACACCGCGCTCGGCGGGGACGACCTCGATCGCGCCATCGCCGCGCATTGGTTCGCGCACGCGCACGACCTCGCCGAGGACGACGCGACGCGCGCTGCGCTGCTCGCGGCGGCCGAGGAGGCGAAGATCGCGCTCTCCGACCGCCCGTCCGTCGAGATCGAGGCGGAGTGCGCGGGCGGCGCACGGAGGTTCGCGCTCGATCGCGCCGAGCTCGATCGTCTCGCGGAGCCGCTTGTGGCACGCACGCTCGCCGCGTGCCGTCGAGCCATCTCCGATGCACAGACGGCGGTCGGAGAGATCGACCGCGTCGTGCTCGTGGGCGGGTCCACGCGGCTTCAGGCCGTGCGCGCCGCGGTGCGCTCCTTCTTCGGCCGCGAGCCCTACATCGCACTCGACCCCGACCGCGTGGTCGCGCTCGGTGCGAGCGTGCAGGCGGCGATCGTGGCGGGCGGGCGGCGCGACCTCCTCCTTCTCGATGTCATTCCCCTGTCGCTCGGAATCGAGACCGTCGGGGGGGCGATCGCGAAGCTGATCATGCGCAACAGCCCGATCCCTGCGCGCGCGGTCGAGCACTTCTCGACCTCGAGGGACGGACAGACGAGCGTGCGCATCCATGTCCTCCAGGGCGAGCGCGAGCTCGTCGAGCACTGCCGCTCGCTCGGCACCTTCGATCTTCGCGGCCTGCCGCCGATGCCAGCGGGCATTCCGCAGCTCGAGGTCTCGTTCCTCGTCGACCAGAACGGCGTGCTCTCCGTGTCCGCGCGCGAGAAGCGCAGCGGCTGCGAGGCGTCGATCCAGGTGGTGCCGAGCTATGGCCTGACGGCGGAGGAGGTCGACAGGATCGAGAAGGAGAGCGTCGAGAACGCGCGGGCGGACATGACGCTCCACCGCATCATCGACCTGCGGGTCCACTCGGAGCTCGACCTCAAGTGGATCGGCGAGGCGCTTGCGCGCGTGCGCGGCCAGCTCGATGGGGACTACATCGCTGCGCTCGAGGGCGCCATGGCCGAGGTCCGCGGGCTCTGCGAACGGGCCGCGACCGACCCGCGTTCCGTGGACGCGGACGCCTTCCATCGCGCCAAGCAGGCGCTCGACGAGCGCTCGATGCGGGTCCATGAGACGGCCATCGCGCAGAGCCTGCGCGGCGCGGGAACCTGACCGTCCGAAGGCGCGCAGGGAGGATTCCTCCTCTTGTCGTTCCTCGACAGGTGCTGAATCAGGCTCCGCCATTGGTAGACTGCGGCGATGGACCTCGAGCGCACCACGACGGCCCTTCTGGTCGGTCTCTTCGACCCCGCGAACGCCGCAGCGTGGGAGCTCTTCGACAGGCGATACCGCCCGATCCTGATCGGCTTCGCCCGCAACTGCGGGCTGAACGACGGCGACGCGGCCGAACTCGCGCAGGCGACGATCGTCCGATTCGTCGAGGAGTACCGCGCCGGGAAGTACGACCGCGGCCGTGGGCGCCTCGGCGCGTGGCTCGTGACGATCGCCCGCTACCGCATGATCGACCAGAAGCGCCGCGGCGCGACGGCGCGCGTGGCGCGGGGGGAGAGCGCGATGGTCGACCTCGACGACGAGCGCTCCGTCTCTGCCGTCTACGAGGCGGAGCGACGCATGGCCGTCCTGCGCGAGGCGCTCGACGAGCTGCGGGAGCGCACGAAGACCGACCCGAAGACGATCCGCGCGTTCGAACTGCTCTTCTACCAGGGGATGAGCGTGCAGGCCGTGGCGGCCGACCTCGGGATGAGCGCGCACGATGTCTATCTCGCGAAGAGCCGCGTGGCGGGCAAGCTCCGCGAGATCGTCACGCGCATCGAGAGCGAGTACGAGGAGGCACCAGGCGACTGGGAGTCGACGGGCTCGCGCCCCTCTGCGGCGATCGGGAGCTGAGCCGCGCCGTGCCGTTCGACGATCGCGACCAACCCTTGGACGACGCGACGAAGACCTACTTCGCGCCGCTTGGCTGCGGGAAGTTCCCACGGGATCTCCTCGAGCTCGCGGCCATCGCGCGGCATGAGAAGTCGGTCGTCGTCGATGAGCGCGTGGCCGCGCACCTCGTGATCTGCTCGCAGTGCTCGGACGCCGTGCAGCGGCTCGACGCGGACAACGCGCTCCTCTCCGAGCTCGCAGGCGCGCTGAAGCCGCGCAGCGGACGGCGCGACGACGCCGCGGCTGCGGCGCCCGAGGAGAGCGGGCCGATTCCCGGATATCGCCTCGGCGACGAGCTGCACAGGGGCGGGCAGGGCGCGGTGTTCGAGGCGGAGCAGCTGGCCACCCGCCGTCGCTGCGCCGTGAAGATGCTCCTCGGCGGCCGATTCGCCTCGCCCATGCAGCGCGTGCGCTTCGAGCGCGAGGTCGAGGTCGTGGCCGCGCTGCGCCATCCCTCGATCGTCACCCTCTACGAGAGCGGGATCTCGACGGGCGGGTCGCCCTGGTTCGCGATGGAGTTCGTCGAGGGCGAGCGGCTCGACCGCTTCGTGGCGCGGACGAGGCCGTCGGCGCGCGCGCTGGTCGAGCTCTTCCTGCGGATCGCGGACGCCATCGCCTACGCGCATCGGCGTGGCGTGATCCACCGCGACCTCAAGCCCGGGAACATCCTCGTCGACAAGGACGGCGTCCCGCGCGTGCTCGACTTCGGCCTCGCGCGCGCGGAGTCCGAGCGGGACGCGAAGACGGATCCGAAGTCAGGCACCACGCTCGCCGGGGAGTTCCTCGGCACATTCGCCTACGCCGCGCCCGAGCAGCTCTCGGGCGATCCGAGCGCCGTCGACTCGCGGTGCGACCTCTACGCGCTCGGCGTCGTGCTCTACGAGAGCCTCGCGGGGCGCAAGCCGTTCGAGAACGCGCGGTCGATCGCGGAGGTCGTCGAGCAGAAGCTCCTGCGCACGCCCATGCGGCCGAGCGAGGTGCGTCGCGAGACCATGCCGCGCGCGGAGGCCACGCTCGACTCGGACCTCGACGTGATCGCGCTCCGGCTGCTCGCGGCCGACCCGTCGCGCCGCTACGACACGGCGGACGCGCTCGCCGAGGACCTCGCGCGCCACCTCGAGGGGCGCCCGATCCTCGCGCGCGAGGACAGCGTGACCTATGTGCTTCGGCGCACGCTGCGGCGGAACTGGATTCCCGCGACCGCCGCGGCGCTGGTGGCGGTCACTCTGCTCGGAGCCGGCATCGCGCTCGCATTCGCCTACGCGAACGCCGAACGCGAGCGCGACCGCGCGGAGAAGTCGCTGCGCGCCTTCCGCGAAGCGCTCGAGTCGATCGACCCGGAGCTCGGGCAGGGCTCGAGCGCCATGAATGTCGGCGAGTTCCTCGCGCTCGTCGAGCAGCAGGTCGACACGGACCTCGTCGAGGAGCCCGAGCTTCTCGCGGGCATCTTGCGCACGATCGGCCTCGTCCACCTCGGGTTCGAACGGCTGGATCTCGCGGCCACGGCCATCGAGCGGGCGCATGCGCTGGCGTTGGCCGCGCATGAAGCGGGCCGCGGGAGCGATGTCGAGCTCGCCGACGCCTCGATCGCGCTCGCCATGCTGCGCTTCAACCAAGGCGACTTCGACGCAGCGGAGGCCGACTATCGAAGGACGGTCGAGCTGCGCGAGCGCGCGCTCGGGCCGAACTCCATGGCGACGGTCGACGCGCTGCGCCAGCTCGCGAGCACGAAGCGCGCGCAGGGGCGCCTTGACCTCTCCCGGGCTGCGCTCGACGAGGCGCTGCGCCGCGCGAAGTTCTTTCCCGACGAGCGGGCCTCTGCGATCACCCGTGCCGCCGTGCTGAACGGGAGCGGCGTGCTCTGGGCCGCGCAGCGGGACGATCTCCGCGCGCTCGCAGACTTCGAGGCGGCGCTCGCGCAGGTGAGTCGCTTCGTGGACGCGGACGACTTCCGCATCGGCCGGACGCTCGCCTCGATCGCCTCCGCCGAGGAGCGGCTCGGGCGGTTCGATTCCGCGCTCGCCAACGCGGAGCGCAGCCTCGCCATCATCCGGCAGCGCAAGGGCGATCTCGCCCGCTCGACGAAGCGCGGCGAGGCGCAGGTGGCGCGGATCCGCGCCAAGATGGCGGCTCGCGACGGGGCGGGCGCCACGGGCGGAGACGGCGCAGGCGGGGACGCCGCCACGACGCCCGGCATGCCCGCGGCCGAGGAACTCTGACGGAGCCACGGACGGCGCGGCTATCCGCGGCGCGAGCGGCCCATGCGCGCGGGGGCGGCGAGAAGCATGCCGAGCACGGCGATCGCGCCGGGGGCGGGCACGCCGCTCACCGACTCGACGCGGATCGAATAGGTGCCTGTCGCGCCTTGGCCCGCCCAGTCGGCGAGATCCCTCTCGCCGCCGAAGACGACCGCGCCGGGGGTGCTGAGCCCCGTGAAGATCGACTCGCCCGACTCGCCGACCGCGTCGACGCCGGCCCCTGCGATCGCGATGTAGTAGAACCCGGGCGTCACGAGCGAGAAGCCGCTGCCGTCGTTGGCGGAGCTGCCGAGCCACGAGCCGACGAGGCCCGGGGCCGCGTCGTTGTTGGCGAGGAGCCCAAGCGCGCGCGGATCGTTCGGGTTGCCCACGCGGCGGAAGAGGAAGAGCTGCGTGTCGAAGCTCGCGTCGCCGCCGAGGTCGCCGCCTGCGGTCGAGAGCCTGAGGAGGGTCGGCGTGCGGATGTCGACGAGATACATGTCGACGAAGTCGGCCTCGCCGTCGAAGCCGACGCCCGTGAGGTTGCCCGCGATGTTCAGGACGGGGCCGTTGATCGTGATCGCCTGCGCCGTCGCGGGGGTGGCCTTGGCGTCGTCGTTGTAGTCGACGTCCCAGGTCGGGCCCGCGTGCGCGGCGCCGGTGACGAGCGCCGCGAGGGCGATGGGAAGAACGGACAGGTTGCGACGGGGCGCGTGGTCGCGCGGGAAAGCGTTCGGCTGCATGGGGGAACTCGAGGGGGACGCAGAGGGACGGACGGGACTGCCGCCGCCGCGGGGAGGGGATTCGCGGCGACCCTCCAAAGGTACCGCAGGGGCGACGCGGAACAAACACCTGCGCGAGGGATTTCCGCGAACGCCGCCGCGCGGCGCGCTCCGCCGTTCTCGGCCGACTCCGAGCGAAACCGCATGGAACGAGCGCCCCGTTCGCCTATCATGGCGGCTTCGCCCGCGAAACCCTCGCACCAACCGCGGGTGCCGTCCGCGCGGGGTTCCGAGAAGGAGCCCTCCGTCGGCGGCTTGAAAGGACGGTCCACGACTTCGATGTCACAGGTTCTCCCTCCCTCGACGCCTGCAGTGCAGGCAGCCCAGTCCGCCCAGCCCGCCTCGAACCCGATGGCGCGCGTGAAGGCGGGCATCGAGCCGTGGTCGGTCGACGATGCGGCCGATCTCTACAACCTCCGCGGCTGGGGCAAGGGCTTCTTCGAGATCTCGAAGAGCGGGCAGGTCCTCGTGCGTCCCACGCGGACTCCCGGGCATGAGGTGAACCTGTTCGAGGTCGTCAAGGGTCTGCGCGAGCGCGGGCTGCGCACGCCGGTGCTGCTCCACTTCAGCGATCTCCTTCACCGCCGCCTGCGCGATCTCCACGATGCGTTCGACGCCGCGATCCGCGACAATGCGTACAAGGGCAGGTACACCGCCGTCTACCCGATCAAGGTGAACCAGCAGCGCCGCGTCGTGCAGGAGATCCGCGAGTACGGCGAGCAGTACGGCTTCGGACTCGAGGTCGGCTCGAAGCCCGAGCTCCTCGCGGTGATGGGCCTCACGAGCGATTCGCCCGACCGCCTCATCATCTGCAACGGCTTCAAGGAAGACCGCTACATCGAGTTCGTCACGCTCGCCGCGAAGCTCGGCCGCAACATCATCCCCGTCATCGAGAACCTCGCGGAGCTTCGGCTCATCGTCAAGTACGCCGAGAAGTACCAGATCCGTCCGAAGATCGGCGTGCGCGTGAACCTCGCGACGCCCGGCGCGGGCCGCTGGCGCCACAGCTCGGGCGTGAAGGCGAAGTTCGGCCTCTCGCTCACGGAGGTGATCGATGTGCTCGAGTACCTGAAGGCGCGCGGCATGGCCGACTGCCTGCAGCTCCTGCACTGCCACATGGGCTCGCAGATCCACGACATCAGGCAGGTCAGCTCTGGCGTGAACGAGCTGGCGCGCATCTACACCGAGCTCGCCAAGATGGGCGCGGGCATGCGCTACCTCGATGTCGGCGGCGGCCTCGGCATCGACTACGACGGAAGCCAGACGAACTTCGAGTTCTCGACGAACTACACGCTTCAGGAGTACGCGACGAACGTGGTCTACAAGATCATGTCGGTCTGCGACGAGGAGGGCGTGCCCCACCCGACGATCGTGACCGAGTCGGGCCGCGCCATGGTCGCGCAGCAGAGCGTGCTCGTCTTCGACGTCCTCGGCGCGAACCGCCTCGACCGCTTCACCGTTCCCCCGTCGCTCGACGCCGTCTCCAAGGACGAGCACGGGGAGATCCCGCGCCCCATCGTCGATCTCTTCGAGGCCTACAACTCGATCACGGAGCGCAGGCTCCTCGAGTGCTACCACGATGCGCTCCAGTCGCGCGACGAGGCGATGAACCTCTTCTCGGTCGGCTACCTCAGCCTCGAGCACCGCGCGCTCGCGGAGCGGATGTTCTGGGCCACCTGCGCCAAGGTGCGCGACAAGGCGAAGGACATGCGCAGCGTTCCCGAGGAGCTGCAGGACCTCGAGACCAACACGAGCGACACCTACTTCTGCAACCTGTCGATCTTCCAGTCGCTTCCCGACATCTGGGCGATCAACCAGCTGTTCCCGATCATGCCGATCCACCGGCTCGACGAGCGTCCGACCCGCAAGGCGACGCTGGCCGACATGACCTGCGACTCGGACGGCAAGATCGACCGCTTCGTGGACGACCACGACGTGAAGAAGTTCGTCGAGCTGCACGACATCAAGGACGGCGACGAGTACTTCCTCGGCGCGTTCCTCGTGGGCGCCTACCAGGAGACGCTGGGCGACCTCCACAACCTGTTCGGCGACACGCATGTGGCGCATGTGCGTCTCGACGAGAACGGCAACTGGTGGATCGACGAGATCGTCGAGGGCGACTCGGTGCGCGAGGTGCTGCAGTATGTGCAGTACGATGTGCATCGCCTCGGCCAGGCGATCCGCCACGAGTGCGAGCGCGCGGTGCGCGACAAGCACATGACCGTGGCGGAGTCGAACGCGCTCGTGCGCAACTACGAGGCGGGCCTCGCGGGGTACACCTATCTCGAGACGGAGAACGGCGCGGCGATGTAGGAGCGCTCGCGGCTGCGGCCGCTCGCGGGCTTTGAGCGGTCGCGGCTGCGGCCGCTCGCGGGCTTTGAGCGGTCGCGGCTGCGGCCGCTCCCTTTGGCGGGACCGGAATCATGGGTGCCCGCATGCTTCAGCATGCGGAACGGGTGATGTCAGCGGTCGACCCAGGCGGTCGGGTCGCGCGGCGAGGCGGCGGTCTCGCTACGCTCCGCGCGATGTCCGACTGGCGCGATGTCATGGTCTGGGAGCGGCTTGCCGCAGAGGGCGCGGAGCTCATCGCGGCCGTGGAGCGGGAACTGCCCGCAGGCGCGGCGACCGCGTCACCTGCGATCGTCGCCCGCCTCCGCAGGTCCTGCGACGCATCGCTCGTATCCGCCGCGCTCGAGCTCGTCGCGGCGCGTCGGAAGGCGCGCGGCAAGTTCGAGCGCCCCGACGAACTCTGGTGCGATGCGGCGGGCGTCGAGCAGGCGTCCGACTGCCGAGTGGCGGCGTGGAAGGCCGCGCGCATGCGCGAAGTCCTCGGGGACCGCGGCGAGATCCTCGATCTCTGCTGCGGGATCGGCGGGGACGCGATGGCCATGGCCGCTGCCGGTCTCGCCGTGACGGCGGTCGACCTCGACCCGCGCCGTGCATGGATGACCGCACGGAATGCGCGCTGCAGCTCGACCGTTGCAGAGGCGGAGTCGGTCGATCTCGCGGGCGCTGCGATCCACGCGGACCCCGCGCGGCGCGATGAGCGTGGCGGTGGCCGCTCCTGGAGCCTTGACGAGCACCGCCCCGGGCGTGCGTGGATCGAGCGTGCGTTGCGCGAGCCGCGCGCCGCCGCGATCAAGTTCTCGCCGGGAGTCGATCGCCGCGCGTTCGGCGACGCGCCGATCGAGTGGGAGTGGATCGAGTCGAATGGCGCCCTCGTGCAGGCGGTTGCGTGGAGCGGGCGCTTCGCGCATTCCCCGGACACCACGCGTGCAACTCTTGTGGGAGAAGGCCGCGCCCCGACGACGATCGCGGGCACGCCCGACGATGCGCGCAGCGACTGGCTGGCGGTCGACGGCGCGCTTCGCGAGGGGGCGTGGCTCGGCGAGCCGCGGCCCTCGCTCGAGCGGGCACGGCTTCTGACGGAGGCGCTTGCGGGCAGCGGCGCCCGCGAACTTGCGCCTGGTCTCGGGCTCGTCGCGGCGCCTTCGCCCGACGCCTCGCCTTGGCTCGAGTGGTTCGCCTTCGCAGGCGAGGTTTCGGGCCGTGCAGAGGCGATGCCGAGGCTTGCGGCCGAACTCGCGGCTGCGCACGGGGCTGCCGGAGCGGTGCGAAGCGTGCGCGTGCGCGGCGGCGCCGTCGATGCGGACGCGCTCACGCGCGCGTTGTCGTGCGCGCCGACGGGGCGGTTCGTCCTTCTCGCGTGGCGCGACGGCGGCAGGGCGAGAGCCGCCCTGTGCGAGGCGATGCCGGCGCGGCCCTCTTGATGGCGTCCTGCGCGATCACTTCTTCTGAACGGCCTTCGCGGGGACCTTCGCGGGGGCCTTCGCCGACGACTGGCGGGTGGCCGCCTCGAGATGCGCGGCGCCGCGCTCGTCGAGGAAGCCCCCCTCGATCATCGACTCGACCGTCGACTGGTCGACGCCGCCCGCGACCGATCCGCAGCCGCAGAAGGTCTGGGCGAGGATCACGCAGGTGGTGTCCCACTCGCTGATGCAGCAGGTCTCGTCGAAGCTGCACACGAGCACGCAGCACTTGGCGTCGTTGCAGTAGGGCTCGTCGTGCTCGTTGCAGCAGCTGCCCGCGTCGACATCGCCGCAGCTCAGTCCGCCCTCGCAGACATCGCATTCGCTGATGGCGATGGCGGCGCACGCGCCGTCCCAGACCACATCGCAGCAGAAGCTGTCGATCACGCACACCGCCTCGCAGCAGGTGCGGTCGTCGCAGTTGGCGTTGTCGTGCGGGAAGCAGCAGCTGCCCGCGGCGGGGTCGCCGCACGGCGGGTCGGGGCAGACGCGCGAGCAGGCGGGGTTGTTGTTCGCGCTCGCCGCGCAGAACTCGTCCCAACGGACATCGCAGCAGAAGATGTCGATGCCGCAGATCGCGTCGCAGCACGCCTCGTCGTTGCACCACGGCGTGTCGTGTGGCTCGCAGCAGTTGCCCGCGCAGCCGCTGCCGCAGCCGTACTGGTAGCGCTCGCAGCCGCGCGTCGAGTAGATCATCTCGACGCAGGTCTCGTCCCACTCGCTCTCGCAGCAGAAGCTGTCGAGCGCGCAGACGGCCTCGCAGCAGTCCTCGTCGCTGCACGCGGGCCCGCGACGGGCGATGTTGCAGCCGGGAAGGCCGATCTGTCCGCATTCGGGGCGGTTGTCGTCGCAGAGGGCTTCGGCGCGCTCGACGCAGTCCGCGTCCCAGCGGATCTCGCAGCAGTAGGAGAACTCCTCTGCGGCGCACACCGCGAGGCAGCACGACGCGTCGGCGCAGCCGGGAGTCGGGCTCGTCGTGTAGCAGTTGCCCGCCGACGGAAGGCCGCAGCCTCCGTTGCAGGTGATCTGCGCGGCTGCGACGCACGAGGAATCCCAGCGGACATCGCAGCAGTAGGGCTCGAAGCGGCAGACCGCGAGGCAGCACGAGGCGTCGCTGCAGAACGGCGTCGTGTGCGGTGTGAAGCAGTCGCCCGCGCAGTTGTCGCCGCACTCGGGGAAGCCGCAGCAGACATTGCGGGCGATCGTCACGCAGCCGCTGTCCCACGACTCGTTGCAGCACGCAGGGTCGATGGCGCAGACGCCCGTGCAGCAGACCTCGTCGTTGCACCCGGCGGAGTCGAGGCGCTCCTCGAAGCAGCTGCCGCCGCAGGGGCAGCGGCTCGTCGAGTCGGGCACGCACAGGGTGCGTGCGAGGCTCACGCAGGTCGAGCTCCAAGCCTGCTCGCAGCAGAGCGGGTCGGCCGCGCAGACGATGTTGCAGCAGGTCGCGTCCTGGCAGCCGGGGGTCGACCGGCTCTCGTCGCACCGGCCCGAGCTCGGGCAGGTCTCGAGCGTGATGCACACGACCTTGGCGATGTCGACGCAGCGCTCGTTCCAGCCGAAGGTGCAGCAGACGGGGTCGACCGCGCACACGGCCTCGCAGCAGACCTCGTTGGCGCAGCCGGGGTTTCCGTGCACCACGAGCGGCGAGCCGGGCGCGGGGCAGGAGGAGAAGTCGATGTCGCAGGAGATCCCGGCCGCAAGCGCGCAGGTCTCGTCCCACGCGCGCTGGCAGCAGGTCGGGTCGATGACGCACTGGACCTCGCAGCACTCGCGGTCCTCGCATCCGGGGAGGAAGCTGGCGACCGAGCAGGGGCGGCTGCGGGGCGTGCCGCAGCTGCTGGCGCTGTCGAGGCAGACCGTGCCCGCGTTGAGCACGCAGAAGAGGTCCCACTCGACCGCGCAGCACAGGGGGTCGATGCTGCAGACGCGGTCGCAGCACTCGCTGTCGAAGCAGCCCGTGCCGCCGTGCGGCCAGAAGCAGCTGCCCGCCTCGATGTCGCCGCAGCCATTGCAGACGAGTTCGGCCGTCTCGACGCAGTTGTTGTCCCAGCCGATGGTGCAGCAGAGCGGGTCGGCCGCGCACACGCGCGCGCAGCACGCATCGTCGGAGCAGCCGGGGAGCTCATGCTTCACGAAGCAGCTGCCCGAGGCCGTCGAGCAGACGGTGTCGATGGCGGGGTCGCCCGAGAGCGCGCACTGCGAGCGTGCGAGCTGCGTGCAGGTGTAGTCCCAGCTGACGGCGCAGCAGAAGCCGTCGAGGTAGCACACGCTGTCGCAGCACTGCGCGTTGCTGCAGCCAGGGGCGTTGTGCTCGACGAGGCAGGAGAGGTTCTGGCCGGGGATCGGCGTGGTCGAGCCGCAGCGGCACTTCGGCAGGTTGCACACGCCGCCCGGGCCGCTCGCGAGCCCCGCGCAGACGCTGTCCCAGCGCGTCTGGCAGCAGAACGGGTCGACATCGCACACGGCCTCGCAGCAGAGGCGGTCGTCGCAGAACGGGGTGTCGTTCTGGTAGCAGCAGCTGCCTGCCCGCGCATTGCCGCAGGTGAAGCAGTACTGGAGCGCCCAGTCGACGCAGGTCTGGTCCCAGGTCGTCTCGCAGCAGCGCGGGTCGATGCCGCACACGGTCTCGCAGCAGACCGGGTCGGAGCAGTTCGGGTTCTCGTGGGGAACGAGGCAGCTGCCCGTGGCAGGCTCGCCGCACTCGTCGGTCAGCTCGATCGCGATCTTCACGCAGCCCTCGTCCCAGCCCGTCTCGCAGCAGGTCGGGTCGACATTGCACACGGCCTCGCAGAGGACGCCGTTGTTGCAGTTCGCGCCGGGGTGCGGCTCGAAGCAGCTGTCCGTCGAGTTTCCGCAGTCCGAGCAGAACTTCACGGCGAGCGAGACGCAGAGGTCGTCCCACGCGATGTCGCAGCAGGCGGGCTCGATGGTGCACACGACCGAGCAGCAGCTGGCGTTGTTGCAGCCGCCCGCGCCGAGGTTGGTGGTGAAGCAGTCGTTCGTGGCGTTGGCGCAGCCCTGTGCGTGCGCGGCCGACGACATCGGAAGAAGCGCGGCGGTCGCCGCAAGGCAGGCGAGCGTGCCGCGGAGGATCGTGGTGAGGCGGTGAAGCATGGAATCTGTTCGCGAGGTTCGGGCGGCTGGGCGTCGACGGGGTCGTGCGCTTACGGCGTGATGAGGATGCGCGACATGCCCGCGTTGAGGCCGGCGTCGTCGTCGAACGGCGCGCCGAGGATCGAGAAGCCCTCGACCCCCGAGACCGAGTATCCGAACTCGTCGCCCGCGGAGGGAGAGAACGCCGTGCGCGACTCGAGGAGCGTGGCGCCCTGCGCGCCCGTCGTCTTCCGCAGGAAGTAGACGCGGCCCGCGTCGACGCGCGGCGTCGTGACCACGGTCACATCGGCCGAGGGTGCGCCCACGGTGATCGTGAACTGGGTCGGGTCGGCGGTGGGGGCGATCGCGATCGACGAGCCGAAGGCGTCGCCTGGCTGCGCGTCGGGCGGCGTGAAGAAGCCGCGGTAGCTCCAGGCCGTGGTGATGCCCGTGCCGTTCCCGCGCTCCCAGAAGTGGACGCGGCCTCGGCCATCGCCGTAGCCCGGGGCGCCGACCGCGATCAGCTTCTTGTGGATCGCGACGGCCTCGCCGAAGCGGTCGCCCTCGGCCAGCGTGGCGCCCGCGCCCGCGGGGATGAGGAGGCGCGGCGAGCTCCATGTGCCGAAGCTGAGGCTTGAGACGGGGCGCTCGTAGACCGCGGCCGCGCCGGTGTCGTCGCTGCGGCCAGGAGCGCCCGCGACGAAGGCGACGCGCGAGTTGCCCGTGGTCGGGATGAGCGTCTCCTGCGCGACCGCGTAGCCGAACTGGTCGCCCGCCTGGCCGTTCGCGAGGACGCGCACGGTGTGGACCTGCGGTTGGTTCGTGGCGGGGTTGCGGATGATGTAGACGCCGCCGCGCGAGTCGTTGCGGCCGGGTGCTCCGACGATGATCGACTCGGACGCCTCGTTCGGGCTGCGGCCGAGCGCGAGCGAGTATCCGAAGAGCGAGTAGGCGCCCGCGGAGAACCCGCCCGTCGCGGGCGGCGTGTATCGCCAGGGCGTGCTCGCCGCGCCGTAGGTCACCTGCGACCAGGTGCCGTCGTCGGCCTGCGCGAAGAGGTAGATGGCGCCCTTCGAGAGGAAGGTGCCCTGCGCCGGCGAGTGCGTGAAGCGGTGCGCGCCCACGGCGGCCATGTTGCGCGCGGGGTAGGCGGGGGAACCGTTCGCCGGGCGCTTGAAGACGGAGAGGCCGCGGCCGAAGAAGGCGTTCGCGAGCGGGTCGGACGGACGGAGCGTCTGGACGAGCGACGGATCGACGGCGCCGCCGACGACGGGCAGCACATAGGCGACGCCGGCGTTCGAGGCGCCGACATCGTTGCCCGGCGCGCCGATCCCGAAGAGGACCGCAGGGTCGCCCGCGCGCGACGACGCGGAGACGGCCGCGCCGAAGGTGTCGAGGAAGGTGATGCCTCCGGCGACGAGCTCGGTGTCGGTGAGAGGGCACTCGTCGGGGATGCCGTCGGCGTTCAGATCGACGCTGATCCCGAGCGCGATGTCGCAGCTGTCGGGGAAGCCCGTGCGGTTGCAGTCGGGAACGAGGCCCGCCGCGATCGCATCGGAGTCGTTGATGCCGTCGCCGTCGCAGTCGTCGTCGGCGGTGGTGGCGCAGCGGTAGCGCGCCACGGTCTGCGCGGTCATGCCGATCGTGCGCGCGTTGTTCGCCGTCGCCGTTCCGGTGGCCACGCCGAGGAAGCTCACGAGCGGGTTCGAATACCGCGCCACGCGCTCGCCCGGCGAGTAGGCCATGATGGTTCGGTAGAGCGTGCCCGCGGCGTTGAAGCGCCATCCGTTCGAGAACGAGTAGAGGCCGCCCGACTCGCATCCGCCGCCGTCGCCGATGGCGTGGCAGCAGCCGAGGTTGTGGCCGAGCTCGTGCGCGAGGATCGAGCTTCCGTCGCCGCCGCTCGAGCCGACCACGGAGAAGCCGAGCGCCGGGTTGCCCACGCCGAGGTAGGCGATGCCGCCGGCGTCGACATCGGAGTAGAGCGCCACGAGGTCGGCCTTCAGTTCGTCGCGCACCGAGTGCACGCCGTCCCAGATGCCGTCGTTGGTCGTGGCGAGCGCGTCGAGGTCGCTCGAGATGCTGCCCGACGAGTTGGTGTCGAGGACGATGATGCCGGCGTTCGGGTCGTCCGCGTCGCTCACCACGCGGAAGCGCGTGTAGCAGAACGACGCGGAGAGCGCTGAGTTTCCGAACGCGATGTCCTGGAGGAGCGACGCGCGCATGTCGGCTTCGCTCGGGAACTGCGCAGCGAACGCGGGCGTCACGCAGAGGAGGAGATCGATCGTCTCGCCCGTGTCTGGGCAGTCGGCGGCGACGCCGCCCTCGCCCGCGCCGCCTTCACCCGCGCCATTCGAGCCGAAGAGTCCCTTCGGAGGCGTGGCGACTCCCTCGCATTCGCCGCTCGCGCGCGGCTCCGTCAGCCACTGCGCGCCGTCGCGCGTCTCGAGGTCCCAGACCTGCGGCTTGCCGTCGACCACGGCCTCGATCCTGCCGAGGACGATCCCGTCGTGCAGCGTGACGACGGCGTGCGCGCCGCTGTCGCCGTCGGCGAAGATGAAGGTGACCGCCGTCGGGCTGAGGAGCTGCCTCTCGAGGAGCGGGATCTCCACCGTGCGTCCGCCCGTCAGCGGGAACGCGAGCGGCTCGCCCTCCGCAAGCTGCGCGGCGCGCAGCGCGGGGAAGCTCCATCGGCGGTCCCAGTCCTGGACGAAGTCGGTCTCTGAGAACTCGCGCGAGTCGATGCCCATGCGGGCGATGCGTGCCGCGACCCCGTCGAGCGCGGGCGGCGCCACGGGCGCCCCGAGCGCGGAGGACGATGGCAGCGCGGCCTGCGAGAGGACGGCGGCTGCGGAAACGACCGCCGCGAGTGCAAGCGGGTTGGGACGGGCGGAGCTCGTGATGAAGATCATCGTCGCGGGGTCTTCGGAGTTCGGCGCGCCGTCGGCGGGTCGGTCGCACGAGGCGAACGAACCACCCGCCGAAACCGCGCGGCTTCGCATCATCCCCTCTTCGCGTCACATTGCAAGCCAACCGCAGCACGGGGCGGGATTTCCGCAAGATTCCCGTGTTTGGACTTCCTGGTTCGGCTTCCCGCCGGCCGATCAGCGAAGTCCGCCGAAGCGCCTGTCGCGGGCCGCAAACGCGAGGATCGCGCGAGCGAGGTCCTCGGTGCCGAAGTCGGGCCAGAGCACCTCCGTCACATGGATCTCGGCGTAGGAGATCTGCCACAGGAGGTAGTTCGAGACGCGGAGTTCGCCCGCCGTGCGCACGAGGAGGTCGGGGTCTCTGATTCCGGTCGTGTAGAGGTGCGCGGCGACAGCCGTCTCGTCGATCGACTCCGGGTCCAGCCTTCCGGCGGCGACTTCTCGGGCGAGGGCCCGCGCTGCGTCCGCGATCTCAGTCCGAGAGCCGTAGTTGAGCGCGAGGCAGAGGGTGAGGCCTGCGCACTGCGCCGTGGCGCGCTCGGTCTCGTCGAGTTCCGCCAGCACTTCGGCGGGGAGCCCCTCGCGACGCCCGATGCGGACGAAGCGGATCGACTCGCGCAGGAGCCGTGGGCGCTCGCAGCGGAGGAACTCCGCGCACAGCGCCATCAGGGCGTCGACCTCCTCGGCGGGGCGCTTCCAGTTCTCGCTCGAGAACGAGTAGAGCGTGATCGCGCCGAGCCCGAGCCGCGCGGCCTCCGTCACGATCGCGCGGACCGTCTCGACGCCCTGTCGGTGGCCGGCCGCACGCGGAAGCCCGCGCGCCTGCGCCCATCGGCCGTTGCCGTCCATGATGAAGGCGATGTGGGCGGGCCAGCGCTCGCGCGGCAGCGCGGCCAGCGCATCTGCGACGGGCGTCGCATGCGGCGCTGCTGGGGCTGTCGAGGGCGCGGTCG
>CAYMSD010000004.1:23326-47160 GCA_964393015.1 uncultured Klebsiella sp. | reverse complement strand
GTCGGGGGCTCTGTGCGCTCTGCCATGATCACTCCGCGGGCATGCGCCTATCGAGCCGATGCGAGGGTTCCCGCGCGCTCGAAGGTCTGCGTCCGCTCGGGCCCCACGCTCACGAGTTCGACGGGGATGCCGACGAACGACTCGACGAACGCGAGGTAACGCTGCGCCTCGGGAGGGAGTTCGTCGCGATCGGTGCAATCCGTGAGCTCGCGGCCCCAGCCCGGAAGCGTCTCGTAGACGGGCGTGAAGCCCTCCATGCGCTCGGCGTCGGGGATGAAGCGATCGGTCACGGAGCCGTCCGCGCGGCGGTAGCCGACGCACACCTTGAGCTCGTCGAAGCCGGAGAGGACATCGAGCAGCGTGCAGGCGATCGCGTCGGCGCCGCAGACCATCACCGAGTACTTCACGGCCACGAGGTCGAGCCAGCCGCAGCGGCGGGGGCGCCCGGTCGTCGTGCCGAACTCGCGTCCGCGCGTGCGGATGCGGTCGCCCGTCGCGTCGAGGAGCTCGGTGACGAACGGCCCGCCGCCGACGCGCGTCGAGTAGGCCTTCATGATGCCGTAGACCTTGTCGATCATGCGTCCCGGGACGCCCGAACCCGCGGGAATGCCGAGCGTCGAGCAGTTCGAGCTCGTCACATAGGGGAAAGTCCCGTGGTCGATGTCGAGGAGGCACGCGTTCGCGCCTTCGAAGAGGACGCTGCGGCCCGCGCGCATCTCGTCGTGCACGAGGTAGACGGTGTCCGTGATGTGCGGGCGCAGCCGATCCCCGGCCGCCGCGAAGCGGTCGGCGAGTTCGCGTGGGACGAGCGGGGTCACATTCGCGCCGAGCGCCTCGAGTTCGGCCATGCGGAGGCCGCAGATCGTCTCGAGCTTCCGCAGAAGGAGCGCGTGGTCGAGGAGGTCGCCCATGCGGAGCGCCGTCGATCGGCGGACCTTGTCCGAGTAGGCGGGGCCGATGCCGCGGCGCGTGGTGCCGATCTGGCCGGCGCCCGACTTTCCCGAGCGCTTCTCGAGGAGTTCCTCGAGCGCGGCGTCCTGCTCCTTGTGGTAGGGCATGACGACATGCGCGCGGTCCGAGATCCGCAGGTTCGCGCCGACCTCGACGCCGCGCTTGCGCAGGCCGTCGATCTCCTCGAGGAGCTTCTCGGGGTCGACCACGACGCCGTTTCCGACGATGTTGATCTTGCCCTGGCTGAGGATGCCGGAGGGGATGAGATGGAGTGCGTAGCGCTCGCGCCCGACCTGCACGGTGTGGCCCGCGTTCGCGCCGCCGTTGTAGCGGACGATGCAGTCGAAGCGGCTGGTCAGCAGGTCGACGATCTTGCCCTTGCCCTCATCGCCCCATTGGAGGCCGACGACGGCGGCATGACGCGGACTTCGGTTCGTGGGTGGCGTCTGATGCAAGCGCGCAGTGTAGCACCGCCCGCAGACGCCTTCGGCGCGCGCGTTTGCGCTCGGTCAGGCGGCGGGCTTCTTCTGCTGTCCGCCCTGGTCGCCGCCCGCGGCCTTCGCGGCGGGAATGCGGATGTTGGAGCCGCAGCCCCTGCAGCGAACGACCTTGCCACGCGCCGCTGCGGGAACCGCGAGGACGCGCTGGCATCCGAGGTTCGGGCACATGATCCGCACGACTTCTTCGTTCGCAGCCATAGGGGTCTCCTTCTCTCGCCTGCCCGAGCACATCGGGCAGAGGCGGGATCGGCCGACGGCGGGCGCCGCTTGAAGGGCACTCCCAAGATGTTGCGAAACCGCGGGGGGAGGGCACGATTCTGCGGGCGACCTATCCTGCAGGGGTGACGACACTCAGGCTTCATGGCGATGGCGCTGGCGACGGGACCCGCGGCGGGGGGCGGACGCTGGCGCAGGTGCTGGCGGGCGAGGAGCGAGGCGGCGCGGGCCTGCGCGTGCGGGGGCTCTATGCGCACGTGCCGTTCTGCTTCCACAAGTGCCACTACTGCGACTTCTACTCGTTCGTCGACCGCGAGGGCCGGAGCGGCCCGTTCCTCGACCGATTCGACGCGGATGTGTCGTGGGCGCGCGAGCGTCTCGCGGGCGGGGCCGAAGGCGCGGTCGAGACGATCTTCATCGGCGGCGGCACGCCGACCCTTCTGACGGCGGACGAACTCGTGCGCCTGACGGCGAGCCTGCGGCGGCTGCCGCTCGCGCACGACCTCGAGTGGACCGTCGAGGCCAACCCCGAGACGGTCGACCGCGAGAAGGCCGACGCGCTCGCGGCCGCCGGAGTGAACAGGATGTCGATCGGCGCACAGAGCTTCGATCCGCGGCACCTCGCCACGCTCGAGCGCTGGCACGACCCCGCGAACGTCGCGCGCGCAGCGGGCGTGGCGCGCGCCGCGGGCATCGAGAACCTCAACCTCGACCTCATCTTCGGCGTCCCGGGCCAGACGCTCTGCGAATGGAAGGACGACCTCCGGCGCGCGCTCGACCTCGGACCCGCGCACCTCTCGTGCTACGGCCTCACCTACGAGCCGAACACGGCGATGACGAAGCGGCTCGAGCGCGGCGAGTTCGAGCGTTGCGACGACCTGCTCGAGGCGGAGATGTACGACGCGACGCGCGAGATCCTGGCGGGCGCTGGCTTCGGCCAGTACGAGATCTCGAACTTCGCGCGCGAAGGAAGGGAGTGCCGCCACAACCTCGTCTACTGGCGCAACGAGCCGTGGTGGGCGATCGGCCCGAGCGCGAGCGGATTCGTCGCGGGCCATCGCTTCAAGGTCGTGCCGAGGCTCGGCGACTGGCTTGCGCGCGAGGGTGGCGACGGCTCCCCGCCCGTCGTCGACCATGAGCCGCCCGATGAAGGCCGTCACACGAGCGAGGCGCTCATGCTCGGGCTTCGGCTCATGGAGGGGATCGACGGCGCGCTCGAGCGGCGCGCGGTCGAGCTCGAGCCCGCGCGCGCGGCCGTGTTCGCGCGCGCGATCGCGGATGGGCTGCTCGAGCGGACTCCGGCGGGCCGCGTGCGCTTCACGCGCCGCGGTGCGGCGCTGGCGAACGAGGTGCTGACCGAACTGGTGTGAGCGGAGCGGCCGAGCGGGCCATGCCGGTCAGGCGTCGCGGATGTGGAAGCGCTCGAACAGGAACGCGGGGCTCACGGTGCACCCGACCAGCGTCCACGGCCCGAGGCTGCGCGCCCGCTGCCAGGCGCCCGCGGGCACCTCGACCTGCGGACGCTCCCCGTCGTGGAACGCCGTGCCGAGGATGCGCGTGCGGGCGGGCTGCCCGTCCTCCTCGATCGAGAGTTCGAGCGGACTTCCCGCGTAGAAGTGCCAGATCTCGGCCGCGTCGACGCGATGCCAGCGGTTCTCGACGCCGCCCGGAAGCAGGAAGTAGATCGCAGTGCCCGCGCCCCGACCGCCCTCCGCGGGGGTGTGCCGCCAGGTCTCGCGGTAGAAGCCGCCCTCGGGGTGCGGGGCGAGGTCGAGGAGGCGGATGATCTCGTCGGCGGACTCGGCGCGGGGTGGCAAGGGGATCGCTCGTTCCTGCATGCCGCACACCCTATACTCGCCGCCCGTTTCCCGCCGCACGACCAATTCCCGCAGGCACCGATGAGCCAGCTCGCAATGACGGAACCCAAGACGAAAGAGCAGCGTCCAGGCGCGCATGGCGCCATCCTCGTGACGGGCGCCGGCGGCGAGATGGGGCACACCCTGCTCGCCATGCTCGCGGCGCAGCACCACGGGACGCGGGAGATCATCGCGCTCGACCTGCGCGCGCTGCCGTCGGAGAGCGCGGGACACGCCACGGCCGCGTATGCGGGCGATGTGTCCGACCCCGCGTTCATCGACGACCTTGCGCTCCGCCACGACATCTCCGAGGTGTGGCACCTCGCGGCGCTCCTCTCGACGCGCGGCGAGAAGAGCCCCGAGCTCGCGCTCAAGGTGAATGTCATGGGCAGCGCGAACCTGCTGAAGCTCGCGGCCGACGGCGCCGCGCGGCGCGGCGAGAGCGTGAAGTTCATGTTCCCCTCGACGATCGCGGTCTACGGCGTGCCCACGCTCGACGCGAAGCGCGCCGCGGGGCGCGTGAACGAGGACCAGTGCCTCGAGCCGATCACGATGTACGGCGTCAACAAGCGCGCCGTCGAGGAGATGGGCCGCTACTACGCGCGCCACTACCGCCTGCTCGCGGCCGACCGCATGGACTGCGCCGTCGACTTCCGATCGATCCGCTTCCCGGGGATCATCTCGGCCGACACCGTGCCGACGGGCGGCACGAGCGACTACGGCCCCGAGATGCTGCATGCAGCGGCGCAGGGCAAGCCCTACGCGTGCTTCGTGCGCCCCGACGCGCGCATTCCGTTCATGACGATGCCCGACGCCGTGCGCTCGCTCATGGAGCTTGCCGATGCGCCGCGCGGACGACTCACGCGCCTCGTCTACAACGTCGCGGCCTTCGCGCCGAGCGCCGCCGAGATCGCCGACAAGGTGCGCGAGTTCTTCCCGACGGCCGAGATCACCTACGCGCCGACGATCGAGCGCCAGAGGATCGTCGACAGCTGGCCCGAGGACTGCGACGACGGCGCCGCGCGCCGCGACTGGGGCTGGAAGCCCGAGCACGGCTTCCACGAGGCGTTCGCGCGGTATCTCGTTCCGAAGATCAAGGCGCGCTACGGCGCCTGACCTCGTGAGCCGCCGGGGGTGAAGGGGAGCGGGGCGCACGGATGGCAACGGAGGGACTCTCGATCCTCGTTCTGCTGGGCGGGCTTGCCGCCTCGCTTCCGCTCGCCTACTTCTCGATGCGATCCGCGCGAAAGCGTCGCCACATCCGCGACACGCCGACCTCGAAGGCCGCGGGCGTCTTCATCGGCGATGTCGAGGTGAAGGGGACCGCCGAGGTCGATTCGCCGCTCGTGAGCTATCTCGCCGAGCGGCGATGCGTGCACTACGAATGGAGCATCGCGGAGCACTGGCGCCGCACGGTCGTCGAGAGCTACACCGATTCGAAGGGAAACCGCAGGACGCGCACGCGCATCGAGAGCGGCTGGACCACGGTCGCCTCGGGCGGCGAGGCGCGGCCGTTCTTCGTGCTCGACGACACGGGCCACATCCTGGTCAGGCCCGACGGCATGACGGTCGAGGGGCGGACGGTCTTCTCGCTGTCATGCGGGCCGAGCCACGCGTTCTACTACGGCCGCGGACCCGCGGGCGCGGTGGCGAACTCGACCTTCACGCGTCAGTTCTCTGAGACGGCGATCTCGCTGCACGAGCCCGTCTTCGTGATGGGCCGCGCGCGGGAGCGCGCGGACATCGTCGCCGCGGAGATCGCCCATGACGGCGACGCGCGGTTCTCGCTCGTGACGGTGCGTTCGGAGGACGATGTCGCGCGTGGCCATGGTGCGACGGGCTGGGTCCTCGGCGTGTTCGGCCTCGTCGTGGCGATCGCGGGAGGCGTGATCGCGGTGGCGGGCGAGCGGCGCACCGACGAAACCGTCATCGCGCTCTGGGCCGCGATGGGTGGAGCGGGGTACCTCGCCGTTCTCGCGATCTTGTGGGCTGTCATGACCTTCAACGCGCTTGTCGCCCTGCGCGAGCGCGTGCGCCGCGGCTGGGCCAACATCGATGTCGAGCTCAAGCGCCGCGCGGACCTCATCCCGAACCTCGCGGAGAGCGTGAAGGGCGCGCGCGCGCACGAGGCCGACACGCAGCGGCTCCTCGCGCTCCTGCGCACGCAGGCCGCGGTCGACCCCGCTGCCGTGCGCGACGGCCGCGCAACCGTCGAGGGAATCGCGCCCGCAGTGGTCGCGCTCGCGGAGGCCTACCCCGACCTGAGGACGGGGAGGAACTTCCTCGCGCTCCAGGAGGAACTGACGCGGACGGAGTCGCGCATCGCCCTTGCGCGCACCTACTACAACGGCATGGTGAAGGCCTTCAACGCCCGCATCGCGGTCGTCCCCGACAGCATGCTGGCACGGCTCGGCGGGCTGAAGCCGTTCGCGTTCTTCGAGGCGAAGGGCCTCGAGCGCGAGGCGGTGGTGGTCGACTTCGCATCGTGATGTAAAGTGCGGCGATGCAAGCAGACTCTGAGCACGCAGACTCTGAGCACGAGGACGCCGACGAGCAGATCGATCCGTCGCGGACCGCGTCGGACTCGCGCGTGGCGCAGCACGGCGCGCGCTATGTGCCCTCTGGGCAGCTCGGAGCGTGGTGGATCGCTTCGATCGGCGCCATCGCGATCGGCATGTTGGCGGGGTTCGCCTCAAGCCTGCTCGCGGCGCCGCTCGCGGCCGGCGGGCCGCCCGGGTCTGTGGGGGCAAGGGGGATTGGGCTTTCGCTCGCCGTTGGCGGCTCGATAGCGATCTGGGCGACCGCGTTTCTCGCGAAGCTCGTGAAGGTGCGGTCGGAAGGGTTCGTCTACCTGCTCGGTCTCGGTGCTGGCCTCGCGTTTGCGTACGGCGGCGTCTGTGGCGCCGCGCAGTGCTTCGCCTTGGTTCCGGCTGCGGGATCCACGGGGTTCATCTCGGGCTGGTGGGGAATGGTCTGCGATGCCTCGTTGCTGTGGACCAACCTGCAGGCCGCGTTCCCGGCGAGCGGGAAGATCTGGGTGCTGTTCGGGATCGCCCTGGCTTGCGCCGTCGCCATCTCGATCGGCGCGAAGATGTCTTGCGCCAAGTTCACGCATGGATTCCTGTACGACGAGGCGAACGGCAAGTGGTACCGGAGGCCGATCCTCATCGCGCGCGCCGAGCCGCAGGTGCTCGATCGGCTGCTGATGGGGAGCTCGGAAGACCTCACGGAGATCGAGGTCATCGCCGAGAGCCTCGCGAAGCCCGCGCCCGACTCGGTCGACGAATGGCTCGATGTCTTCCTCTACCCATCCGGCGCGCCGGGCGAGATGTCGCTCGTCCGCTTCCGGCCGGCGAGCGTCGCGATCAAGCAGACCTTCCCGATGAAGAAGAAGCGCGCCACCGGCTACGAGAGCGTCGGCGCGGCGTTCTTCTTTCCCACGGACGAAGTCGAGGCGCTGCGCGAGGATGTGCGGCTGCTGGAGGAGGAGATCGCCGAGCAGGTGCGTGCCGAGAAGAGCGGACGGAACTAGCGCGCTCCGATGGGCGTCTCGCGGCGGCCCCGCGTCCGGCGCCGAATCCCGCGCGCTCGCGGAAGCGCCCGCCTTGGATAGACTCCGCGCCATGACCACGCTCGCCGCCCCGACCTTCCCGTCGCGCACCCAGCAGATCCTCGAGACGCTCCGCCAGAGCGGGCAGCTGAAGCACCTGCAGACGATCGAAGGCCCGATGGACGCGACCGTGCGGCTGAAGGGCTATGGCGAGGTCGCGTGCTTCTGCTCGAACAACTACCTCGGCCTCGCGAACCACCCCGAGGTGGTCGACGCGGCGATCGCCGGCATCCGCAGGTACGGCGCGGGCACCGCGAGCGTGCGCTTCATCTGCGGCACCTTCGACTGCCACCACGCGCTCGAGGCGCGCATCGCCGAGTTCTACGGCGTCGAGGCGTCGTACACCTTCACGAGCTGCTGGAACGCGAACGAGGCGATCTTCCCGACGCTGTGCGAGCCGGGCGACATCATCATCTCGGACGAGCTCAACCACGCGTCGATCATCGACGGCATCCGCCTCGCCGCGGTCATCAAGAAGGGCCTCCTCAAGACCGTCTACCGCCACAACGACCTTTCCTCGCTGCGCGCGAAGCTCGCCGAGGCGCGCGCGAACCCCGAGATGACGGGCACGATCTGGGTCGTCACCGACGGCGTCTTCTCGATGGAAGGCGACATCGCCGATCTCCCCGCGATGCGCAGGCTCTGCGACGAGTTCGGCGCGTACCTCGTGGTCGACGACTCGCACGGCACGGGCGTGATGGGCGCGACCGGCCGCGGCACGCACGAACACCAGGGCCTCGCGGGCACGCAGATCGACTACATCACGGGCACGCTCGGCAAGGCGCTCGGCGGCGGCGCGGGTGGATACATCGCCGGCTCGCGCAAGGCGATCGACCTCCTGATCCAGCGCGGTCGTCCCACGCTCTTCTCGAACGCGCTTCCGTGCACCATCGCGTGCAGCGCCGACAAGGCGATCGAGGTCCTCATGCGCGAGCCGCAGCGCGTGGCGAAGCTGCGCGCCAATGTCGACGCCGCGCGCGCCGGCATCCGCGAGGCCGGCTTCGAGGTGCTCCAGAGCCCGACCGCGATCTGCCCGATCATCGTGCACGACACGGCGAAGGCGATCGCCATGTCGAAGCGCCTGCTCGAGCTCGGCGTCTTCGTGATCGGCTTCGGCTTCCCCGTGGTTCCCGAAGGGCACGCGCGCCTGCGCGTCCAGATCTCGGCCGCGCATGAGCCCGCCCACATCAAGCAGCTCGTCGATGGGCTCAAGGTGCTGCGCCGCGAGTTCGCCTGACGCCGTGGAGCAGGGACACTTCCCTGTTCGCCTCCCGTGAGGCCCGTGTCAGGAGTTCGTGGAATCGACGCACTTCGCTCGACGAGGGCTTGCGCGGGGCGTGTGGCGTGGGACACTGCGTGCGGAGGCCGACATGCCGAGCGGGCAGACTGAAGCGAGTCGATCGGTCGGTGCGCGGCTTCCGCGGCCCGATGGCTCTCTGCTCTCCGCGCTGGTCGATCCGCCGCTTCGGCTCGCGGAGTGGGCCTTCGGGCTCGACGAGATCGACCGCATGGCCGACGAGGTCGCGGCGGGGCGGCCTGCGCATGGCGCGGACACCGAGCTGATGGCGCGCATCCTCCGCGCGACCCGCATCGAGCCGCGCATCGACCCCGATGAGCTCGCGCGCATCCCCGCGAGCGGCCCTGTCCTCTGCTGCTCGAACCATCCGCTCGGCGGCGCGGACAGCACGGCGCTCCTCGGGGCGGTGGTCAGCCGTCGGGCCGACACCAAGATCCTCGCCAACAGCCTGATGGCGCGCTTCCCGTTCCTTTCGCAGTACTGCATCTTCGTCGACCCGTTCGGCGGACGCGACGCGGCGCGTCGGAACGCGGCGGCCCTTCGCGAGGCGCTCGAGTGGCTCAAGCAGGGAGGTGCGCTCGTCGCATTCCCGGC
This sequence comes from uncultured Klebsiella sp., assembly GCA_964393015.1. Taxonomy (GTDB): domain Bacteria; phylum Planctomycetota; class Phycisphaerae; order Phycisphaerales; family SM1A02; genus QWPT01. The sequence goes on along the minus strand of CAYMSD010000004.1, from coordinate 38,136 downwards.
GGGCGAGGTCAGCGCGATCGCGTGGGGGCGCTGGACGCCCGCCGATCCGCCGTGGTCGACCGTTCCCGCCCGCCTCGCGCTGAAGGCGGGCGCCAAGGTGGTGCCGATCTGGTGCGAGGGCACGAACCGCGGCGTCTTCCACGCCGCGGGGCTCGTCCATCCGCGCCTGCGGACTGCGCTGCTTCCCGCGGAGTTCATCTCGCGCCGCGGCACGGCGGTCGAGTTCCGCGTGGGGCGCGCGCTGTCGACGGAGGGGCTCGCGCTCGACGCAGAGAGCCTGACGCGGCTCGTGCGCGGTCGGTGCGAGCTCCTGCGGCGCAACGCGCCCGCGGCGCGCACGGTGCAGGCGATGGCGGAGGTCGCTCCGTGCGCGTCGACCCACGCGCAGCTCGAGGCGGAGTTCGACGCGCTGCCTGCGGAGGCGCTTCTCTCGCGCGACGGCGACTTCCGCACCTACGCCGTGCGCGCATCGCAGATTCCGCTGGGATTCGCGGAGATCGGGCGCCTGCGCGAGATCGCCTACCGCGCCGTCGGCGAAGGGAGCGGCAAGCCGAGCGACACCGACCGCTTCGATCCGACCTACTGGCAGATCGTCGTCTGGCACGCCGCGAACCGGGAGATCGTCGGCGGCTACAGGATCGGCGTCGTCGACGAGGTCCTGCGCGCCTCCGGGGTCGACGGGCTCTACTCGTCGACGCTCTTCGAGTACGCGCCTGAACTCGTCGAGGAGCTGCGCGACGCGGTCGAGCTGGGGCGCTCCTTCGTGCGGCTCGAGTACCAGCGGCAGCCGCTGCCGCTGTCGCTTCTCTGGAAGGGGATCGGGCTCTTCCTGCTGCGCCACGGCCTCTCTCGCATGTTCGGGCCGGTGAGCATCTCGAACGACTACGACTCGACCTCGAAGGAGCTCATCATGGAGTTCCTCGAGCGGCATCGGCTCGCGGCGCCGTTCGCGCGCCAGGTGCGGCCGCGCACGCCGCCCGCGCGCCGCGGGATCTCGTCATGGACACAGCAGGAGCGCGCCGTCGCTGCGTCCGACTTCGGGCAGCTCGAGCGGCTCGTCGACGAGATCGAGCGAGGCAAGCGCGCCGTGCCCGTCCTGCTGCGGCACTACCTCAGGCTGAACGCGCGGCTCCTCGCCTTCAACCTCGACCGCGACTTCGGCGATGTGGTCGACGCGCTGATGCTCGTCGACATACGGCAGATCGACGAGCGCATCGTGCGCTACTACCTCGGCGCGCAGGCGTCGCCGGATGGCGGCGTCAACGGACGCTGATCGTCGGCTGGACGAGCGTGCCCTGGAAGGCGAGGGTCGACACGCGCGCGGCCACATTGCGGGCGACGAGGTCGAGCTCTGCGCCGAGGCGCGCGTCGTTCCAGTTCGCGAGCGGCGTGCCGCGGTCGCTGTGGACGCGCAGCGCTGGGCGGATGGCGATCGCGCCGAGGAACGAGAGCCCCATCGCGTGGGCCATGATCTCCGCGCCGCCCTTGCCGAAGAGGTCATGCTCGCGGCCCGAATCGTCGACGAAGACGCTCATGTTCTCGACGACGCCGATCACGGGGACGCCGAGCTGCTCGAACATCTTGGCGGCGCGACGCGCGTCGTCCTGCGCGACCTGCTGCGGCGTGCACACGATGACCGCGCCCGAAAGCGGCAGGAGCTGCGACAGCGTGAGCGGCACATCGCCCGTCCCGGGCGGGAGATCGACGATGAGGTAGTCGAGTTCGCCCCACTCGGTCTGGGTCGCAAGCTGCTTGAAGGCGCCGTGCGCCATCGGCCCGCGCCAGATCAGCGGCTTGTCGGGGTCGACGAGCTTCCCGATCGTCATCGCCTTGATGCCGTGCACTTCGAACGGGAGCAGCATGTTTCCGCGCGCCTGCGTGGGCTCGTCCTCGAGGCCGAGCATGGTCGGCGCGCTCGGGCCGTAGATGTCGCCGTCGAGGAGGCCCGTGCGCGCACCCATCCGCGCGAGCGCGACGGCGAGGTTCACGGCCACGGTCGACTTGCCGACCCCGCCCTTGCCCGCACCGACGGCGATGACCTGTCGGACGCCTGGAAGGGGATTCGCCCCGTCCTTCGTTCGCTCGTTGGCACGACGGACATCGGCGGTGAAGGTGACATCGACCCCCGCGTGACGCGCGCCACGCTCGGCGGCCTTCGCCGCGATCGCCGCCTCGATGTCCCCACGGATCTTGTCCTTCATCGGGCAGGCGGGCGTCGTCAGCTCGACCGTCACCAGCGCGCGATCGCCCTCGACCTTCGTCTCCTTGACCATGCCCAGGGTGACGAGATCCTTGCGGATGTCTGGGTCGAGCACGGTGCGGAGGGCGTCGATGAGGTCGGCGGGGGTGAGGTTCATGGGGAGCATGCGGCGCGCGGTGCCGGTGAAGGGGTAGACTTGATCTCGGACCGCCCGTCATAGCCGAGCGAGCGGGGAAGGATGGTAGCGCGAGGTGCGCCCGAGGCGGCAATCAGGCGGGCCAGGCGCGCGTTTGGACGAAAGAATGTGCGGGCGCCTCCACGCGGCGCCAGTCCCACCGAGCCGACCCAGGAGAACGCAGCCGTGCGCAACGACCGACCGACCGTCCGTGCTTCCGAACGCAGCGCGCTCGCATGCTTCCTCGCCGTGGTCGCGCCGCTTGCGTGTGCTGCGTCGCTGTCGGCCGCGCCGATCCTGCATGCGCAGGACGCGGCGAAGGAGGGAGTGAGGGAGGGAGCGAAGGACGACATCCTCCGCGGCCCTGCCGTGCCGAAGGAGGATGTCGAGTCGTCGCGCGGCTTCACGGGCGGCCAGCGCACGAAGCCTGCGGAAGGCATGCAGGAAGCCGACGGCAAGAAGGACGCGCGTGCACGCACCGCGGGCTCGCGCGCGGACATCGAGCATCGTGCGTTCGTCGAAGCAGTCGGACGGCTTGCGCTCGAGGGCGACCGCGCGAAGACCGCCGAGGCCGCCATCGCGGACTTCGCCGCGCGGCTCGAGTCGTGGCGTGCGCTCGCGAAGGCGAAGCAGGAGGAGATCCTCCGGCTGCGGCGCAACGCTCCGACCGACCAGCCGCCGAGCGACGAGTTCAAGCGCATCGCGTCGTCGATCGAGAAGAGCCGCCCGAAGCTCGCGGAGCTCGAGCAGCAGGTCTACGCGCTGCTCGACGAAGCGGAGGGCGCAGCGCTCAAGGAGCATCACGACGCTGCGCGCAAGGAGATCCGCGCGGCCATGGCGCGCGAGGCCGAGGCGAAGCGCGCCGCCGCGAAGGAACAGGCTGAACGCAAGCGCCGCGCCCGCGAGGCGGGCGAAGGCAAGCCGTCGGGCGAGCCTGCGATGAATCCCAACTGACCGACGCACGGACAGGCGCCGGCAGCGACCCGTCGATCAACCGCCGCCGAAGACGCGGATGTCGTCGTACTCGGCCACCACATACGGCCCCTTGGGGTTCGTGGCGGAGTTCACGATGTCGGTGACGGGCTGCGTGGGGTTGCCCGGGCCATCGATCCGCGAGAAGAAGATGCCGTCCTGGCCGGCGGAGATCAGCACGAATGCGCCGCGCGGTGCACCCGCAAGCGGCTGGTTGTTGGTGCCGTAGCTCACATTGCGGACGATCTGCGCGAGGGTGGCGTCCTGGTTCGCCGCGGGAGCCACGCGCAGGATGCTGCCCGTGAGCTGGTTCTGCGAGAGTTCGCCGAGCTCGACCGAGTTCACATAGCCGAGGATGCTCTGGAAGTTGAAGATGCAGTCGCTGAGCGACGCGGAAGGCAGCGCCCCTGCGACGAGCGTCGAGCCCTGCGGGCGCATCTGGCGCATGTAGATCACGGGCTGTCCCCATGCGTCGACGAGATCGGGAATCCGATACGGATCCGCGGAGAACGGGTCGCCGCCCACGGAGGTCATGTTCTGCCCGGGGACCGCCGCGAGGTCGTCGACCTTCGGCGAGAAGAACGCCTTGTACTGGACGCCGCGGATGCGCGGCCCCTCGCCGACCTTCGACGGGTTCACCTTGATGGCGAAGGTGTTGCCAGCGCCGCCGTTGAAGGTGATCTCGGTCCAGGAGTTGTACTGGGTCGCACCGTAGTTCGGATCGTCCTGCCCGACCGCGCCGCCGCAGAGGTGCAGGATCGCGTTCTCGGTGCCCGTGATCTTGGGGTCGGCGGCGAGGATCGCCTCTGGCACGATTCCCGGGTAGAAGCCGAACTGCTGCTGGAAGGTCTCGCAGGCCTTCGCGAACTCCTGCAGGAGGTTCTCCGTCTGCGTCTTGCGCGCGCGCTCCTGCACGCGGCTGAGCGCGGGCAGCAGGATCCCGATGAGGAGCGCGATGATGCCGATCACCACCAGCATCTCGGTCAGGGTGAAGGCGCGGCGGGTCTGCGCGCGGGCCGAGGAGGCGTGACGGGTCGTGGTGGTCGATGCGGACATGCGGAGAATCCTAACGGGAGAAGCCCCGTCGGCGGAGGAACCCCGACGAGGGAACGCTTGCCGAGGCGCCGACTCGGCATGATTACGCCGCGGGGGCGCTCAGTGCTGCGTCCTCGGGCCAAACCCGGCGCAGAGGGCATATTGGACACCTAGTTTTTCCGCGTGGCCCGCGTGGCGTCTGCCCCTACCCCCGCGAGAGCTGCCGATAGCCCTCGTAGCCCGCGATCGCCACGGCGGTCGCGAGGTTGAGGCTGCGCACGGAGGCGGTCGCAGGGCCCGCCGCGCCGCCGCCCACCGGCCGAGGGCTGTCCGTCCCCGGCTGCGGGATGCGGAGGAGCGACTCCTCCCCGAACGCCGCCAGCACGAACGCGGCCGTCTCGGGGTCGACGCCGCTCGACTCCTTGCCGAACAGCAGGTAGTCGCCGCGCTGGAACCCGGCGTCATAGAGCGATCGCTCCGCGCGCGCGGTGAAGAGCCACAGTCGCCGCGGCCGCTCCGACTCGAGGAACGCCTGCCAGTCTGCGTGCTCGACGCAGTCGACCAGATGCCAATAGTCGAGTCCCGCCCGTCTGCGGGCCTTGTCGTCCATGTCGAAGCCGATCGGGTGGACGATGTGCAGCCTGCAGCCGAGCGCTGCGGCCGTGCGGCCGATGTTCCCCGTGTTGTTCGGGATCTCCGGGTGGAGGAGGACGAAATGGAGCAGCGGGGCGTCAGGCACAGAGGAGCCTCCGCTCGCCGCGCGTGCGCATCAGCGCTCGAGTTCGTCCTTCGAGAGCGGCCGCTGGAAGCCAGCGCCCTTGGCGCGGTCTGCGCGGGCCTGGCCGACGCAGAGGAGGCACCAGATGGCGCAGACGATGATCCAGAGGGCGTTCGAGAAGAGGACGAGTTCCATGGCGGGGATCCTACTGGTTGCGTGCGGGCCGTGTGGACCGCAGGAGTATCGGCTCGATGGCGCGGGCTGTTGAATCCCGCGGACGGCGCGCGGAGCGTCCGTCTGAATCGGAAAGCGCCCCCTGCGGGATTCGAACCTGCGACCTGCGCTTTAGGAAAGCGCTGCTCTATCCAGCTGAGCTAAGAGGGCACCGAAGCCGCGCAGTATAGCCTTTCAGCGGAGGTGGTCCCGCACCGTGCGCACCGAGTGGTAGCCGTTCCACACGATGAAGATCGCGAGGAGCCACCCCGGGCAGGCGAAGTAGTACTGCCTGTCGACCTGGTCCCACACGAGGATCACGAGAAGGCCGAGCGTGGCCGCAAGGCCTGCGAGGCCGGAGGCAAGCCCCGCCATCGGAGCTCGAGCCATGGCGAGCCCCGCCGCGCCCGCGAAGAGGAGCGTCGAGAGGCGGAGGATCCACAGTGCGCCGATCCAGAGCGGGACGGTCTCGCCCGCGTTGTTCGTGACCTGCGAGGTCGTCTCGCTCAGGAAGCCGAAGTAGCCGAAGATCGCCGCCGAGAGGAGCGGCCCGAGCACATCGGGCGCGGGACGGTGCGAGGGCGTCGGGCGGTTCTCGTCCATGCCCGTAGAGTACCCGCCGCGGTGCTTCCGTTGCTCCGATCCATCTTCTCGGAATGGCCCTGGGTGGCGCCCCTTCTCGTGGTCGCCTCCCTCACGATGTCGCTCACGACCGTGGCGGCCGTCCTTCTCGACAGGCGCTGCCGCTCGCAGAGCGCGATGTCGTGGGTGCTCCTCGTGATCGCGGCCCCGTTCGTCGGGCCGATCATCTACTGGATCTTCGGCAAGCCCTGGCTCTCCGCTCGGCGCGAGGCGTCGTATCTCGAGGTCGCGGAGGAGCGGGCCGAGGCGCGTCGGCGCGAGGAGGCGGGGGGCGCTGGCGCCGCGCGACGGCGCGCCCGTGAGAGCGTCTTCCGCTCGCTGACCCAGGACCAGCGCCACATCGCCACGCAGGCGTCGTCGATCTCGGGGGACTTCCCGCTCGGCGGAAACGACATCGAGCTCTTCGACGAGGCGGAGGAGCTCTTCCGCCGCATGGCAGAGGACATCGGCCGCGCCGAGCGCCATGTCCACATCGTCTTCTACATCGCGCTCGACGACGCGACGAGCTGCCATGTCTTCCGCGCGCTCGAGGATGCAGCGCGGCGGGGCATCCCTTGCAGGCTGCTGCTCGACGGGCTCGGGTCGCGGGCGTTCCTGAAGAGCGCGCGGTGCGCCGAACTCGCGAAGGCGGGCGTGCAGGTCGTCGAGGCGCTGCCCGTCGGCATGCTGCGGCGGAGGTTCGGCCGCATCGACCTGCGCAACCACCGCAAGATCGTGGTCATCGACGGCGCGGTCGGCTACATCGGCAGCCACAACCTCGCCTCGAAGGACTTCAAGGTGAAGGAGCGCTACGCGCCGTGGATCGACGCGACCATGCGCATCAAGGGGCGCGTGGCCAACGACCTGCAGAAGATCTTCGTGGAGGACTGGTTCCTCGAGACGGACGAGGATCTCTGGTCGCTGGTGACGCAGAATGTCGGCGACGGCGTCGAGCCGGCGATCGCGCAGGTCCTCGGCACGGGGCCCGCGACCTACGAGAGCGCCATGCCGCAGATGATCCTCTCGCTCGTCCATCTCGCGGAGGAGGAGGTCATCCTGACGACGCCCTACTTCGTGCCCGACGAGCCGACCCTCGCCGCGCTTCTCACGGCGGCGCGGCGCGGCGTGCGCACGGTGCTCATCATGCCCGAGTTCAACGACTCGCTGCTGGTCAAGCTCGCGAGCCGCAAGTTCTACCAGCGCCTCCTCGAGGCGGGCGTCGAGCTCTGGCTCTACCGAGGCGGGCTTCTCCATGCGAAGACGATCGTGGCCGACGGGCGCACCTCGCTGATGACGAGCGCGAACCTCGATCGCCGCAGCTTCGAGCTCAACCTCGAGGCGAGCATGGTGGTCTACGATGCGGAGGTGAGCGGGCGACTGCGCGCCCTGCAGGAGGGCTACCTCGCGCGCTCGCGGCGGATCCTGCCAGCGGAGTGGTATGCGCGCCCCTGGTGGAAGCGGCTCGTCGAGAACGCGGTCGGCCTTCTGTCGCCGCTCCTCTGACGGAACCGCGATCGCCGACATCGCGCCAGAGACGACGACAGGCCCCGCGGAGCGCGGAGCCTGTCGACCTGATCCCTGTGCGAGGCGCCGGGAGGCCTCGCGACCGTTGGAAGTGCCGATGGACGGACTCGAACCGTCGACCTCCGGGTTATGAATCCAGCGCTCTAAACCAGCTGAGCTACATCGGCGGAGGGTCGGGGAGTATAGCGGTTCCCGATCGATCCTCAACCGCGCCGTTCCGCGGCGGCGACGCCGCCCGCGGAGCCCCGGAGGACCCCGCGGGCGGCAAGGAGCGCGTGGAAGTGCAGCGCGAGCGGTCGCGTTCGATCACCCCGGGTCGCAGACGCCCCAGTCCGCGAGCACGACGGCGAGGTCGTTCGCGTCGACGATGCCGTCGTCGTTGATGTCCGCCATCGTCACCGACACGGAACCCCACTCCGCAAGCACGATCGCGAGGTCCGCGCCGTCGGTCGCGAAGGACGAGTCGACATCGCCCGGGCACGCGCGGAGGAACGGCGGCGGCGTCGGGTGGTCGTCGACGGGCGGGAACTTGGGCTCGGCGGCCTCCTCGACGGTCACCGTGTGCTGCGTGCCGTTCGGCGCCTTGTTGGTCACGGTCACGAGCACGCCGTATCGGCGCACCTCGCCCTGCACCAGGGCCGTGACGGTGAGTTCGTACGAGCCCGGCGTCGTGTATGTGTGGGTGCGCGCGCCCGATCCGCCGGCCTCCGTCGTGCCGTCGCCGTAGTCGATCGCGAGAAGCACATCCGTCTCGCCCGTGATCGCCAGGGTGAGCGGCGTGTTCGGACGCAGCGCGCATGCGCCCGCGTCGAGCTCGTCGAACTGGAAGCCGAGCTGCGCGGCGAGCGACTGGGGATCGATCTGCATGAGGTCGAAGGCAACGGCTGCGTCGATCGACTCGGCCGCGCCCGGTCCGCCGAGCAGCTGGCCGACCCTCACGACGAATCCGCAACGCGGCAGCGCGATCGAGCCCGAGTCGAGGATCGCCTGGCACTTGCGGTTGAACTCCCTCGGCGCAGCGACAGGCGGCGACTCCATGTGCGGGTCTGGAATCTCGCAGCCCGCGGCGGTCATGACCTCGTGCATGAAGTCGCAGCAGTTCGCCGTCAGCAGGTTGAACGGAGAGCACGGGTTCGGAGCCATGTTGCTCTTGAGGACCTGCAGCGCGGCGTTGAACTCCGCCGCCGTCACGGGAAACCACGCGATGTGCTTCGGGGGGTTCTGGCTGTCGTCGCGGATCATTCCCGGAGCGAAGGGCTGGTTCCTCCCCTGCGCGTCGGGAACCGGGTACTTCCCGTAGGTGAAGCGGAACTGCGGCCGCACATGGGAGTAGAACCGCACCCAGCCGTGTCCCGAGACGAGGAAGTCCGAGGAGTTCGCGCACGCTCCAAGGAACGCACCCTCGTTCCATCCGCGGATGCGGATCCCGACCACCCCCGCGTTGAAGGACGGGTGGCCGTCGACGCGCATGCGGAACCGCGGGGCAGGCTGGCAGACCGCGGAGGAGCGGAGATCCTTGGGAAGCCCGGGCTCGAGGTCCTCGATGGTGGCGGATTGGTCGCCCCAGCAGGGAGGGTCTCCCGGCCCTGGCATCACGACGCCGTCGCCGTCGCAGTCGTTCCCGCTCGCGAGCCCGCCGTAGGACATCGCGTAGTGGGCGTCTGGGTGGAGTTCGAAGAACTTCGCGATGAAGTCCGTCGTTCCGGCCGGGAACTCGTGGTTGCCCATCGCCGCCACCACCTCCACGTCGAAGCCCTCGTGCACGCCTTCCGCGATCGTCACGGAGAACTCGATGAGGCGGGCGGTCGGGATGGGTGAACCCTGCGGGGGTGCGCCATGGTTGCTGTGCGTCTGTGGCGCTCCGCACCAGATTGGGTTCGCTGCATTCGGGGTCCAGTTCGATTGGAATGCGCGGGCTTGGGTCGCGAAGAGCGTCGTGACGAGAAGAAGCGTCGCTGCGAGCCGAACGAGGCCGTTCTCCAACCGACTGCAGATGGGCCGAGGCATGGGGACTCCTTGGTTTGTGGCCTCGCGAGACAGTCGACGAGGACCGCGAACGAAGCGTGCCGCGGCAATTCGTCGCTGCAAGGACATGCGGCCCCGATCGCACGCGGAGCACTCGATAGTCGTCGAATGTCCGCCGAGAGGACACGGATTCCCGTGGATGGTGTCGAGCGTCGAGCGGCAACGGTGGCGAGCGTGCGGCATCTCGTCCTCAATCAGGATCAGGCTTGTTCCCCCGGGTGACCGACCCAGTGCGCGGAGCGGCGCGCGTGAATGGAAAGCCCCCGCGGGCGTGCGTGGCGCCCGCGGGGGTTGCTGTGCTCGCGAAACGGTCGTCGCACGGTCAGGGCGCGCAGGGTCCCCATCCGGCAAGCACGGTCGCGAGGTCGTTGCCGTCGATGACTCCGTCGCCGTTGGCATCGGACTCCAACGAGTCGGAGCCCCACGCCGCCAGCACTGCGGCGAGGTCGCCGCCGTCCGTCTCCCATGAGCAGTCGATGTCGGATGGGCACGGCCTCTGCATCGACGGCAGGTTCAGTTCAGGCGGATTTCCCGGCTTCCCGCTCGGCGGGGCGTCGGGGATGCTGACCGAACGCGAGGTCACGGGCTTCCCCTTGCTTGCGACCACCACGGTGAACTCGTAGCTGCGGATCTCATCGCAGCCAAAGGCGTTCACGCGCGCCTCGAAGCTGCCTGGCTCTGTGTAGGTGTGCGAGACATCGCCGGGCACGCCGCGCACCACCGTGCCATCCCCGAAGTCGACCATGGCGAAGGTGTGCGGGCCGAAGTCGAGGTCGAGGACGAGATTCCCGTTCGTGCGGAGTTGGTTCGTGCCAAGCTGGAAGCCTGAGAACGGCATCTCGAACCTGCTCGCGAGCAGCGCCGGGTCGGAGCCGAGCATCTCGAGCGCGAGCTGCATGTCGAAGTTGTCGGTCGGATCCGGCTGCTCGAACATGCCCCCGACCACGATGTATCCACAGTTCGGAGGGGCGATGTTGTTCTCGAGCATGTGCCTGAAGGTGGTCTTCAGACGGCTCGGGCATGGACACCCAAGGGCTCCCGTCGAGGGAGGCAGCCAGAGGCCCGTGGCCGTGAAGACATCTTCGACGAAGCCGACGCAGTTGTCGTCGCATGCGTCGAAATCGAAGTCCGCTCGGCTCAGGGCGCGAACCGACTGAAGCGCCGCCCTCCACTGCGCCATGGTCACGGGGTACCAGAGCGTGTAGTCCGCCATCGTGTTGGTGTCGTCTCGAATCACACCTGGGTTGTAGGGGCGCTGCTCGACGGGGTACTTCCCGAATCCCCAGTAGCACGCAACGGCGCCGCCGGGGCAGAGGTTCGACCGCATGTCCTTGAACTTCACCCATGCGTGGCCCCACGGGCTTGGATTCCAGGTCATCGTCGATGCGCCGATGAAGTAGCCCGCGTTGATGCCCTTCACCTTGATGCCGACGATGCCGCCGTTCAGCAGCGGCGGTGCCGACACCTTCACGAAGAAGGTCGGGCGGGCGATGCATGTGATCGGAGTGCTGCAGCGAATGTTGGTCGGCAGCGAGGAGGCGGGAATGTCGTCGATGCGCAGAACCGCGGCGGGAGTGCCCCAGCACGGCGGGTTTCCCGCGCCGAGCGAAGGAACGCCGTCGCCGTCGCAGTCGTTGACCAGCGCGTTCGAGCTGTACTGGTACGCGAAGTCCGCATCCGGATGCGCTGCGAAGAAGGCCGTGATCGGGTCGACGCCCTGGGGCAGCTGGTGAAGCCCCTTGACCGCCACGACCTCCACATCGAAGTTCTCGTGGACGCCCGGGAGAATGGGGACCTCGAACTTGATGTCCTTGGAGGTGGCGATGACCGATCCCGCCTCCGGCGGCAATCCGACCTCGCTCAGCGTCCGTGGGATGTCGCTCTCCGCCTTTGCAAGGGCGTTGCGATGCCACATGAGGCTCTGCGCCTGTGCGGCATGGCAGAGGCCGAGGGAGGTCAACGCGAGAACGACACAACCAGCGCGGCGCAATGCCGCGTCACGAAGCACTTTCATCGATGGGACTCCTGTGTTTGAGCGGAACAACGATGTCAAACGGACACGGCACGGAGGCGAAGGACACCACCTACGCTCGCGACCACGGGTCCGTCTTTCTCTCGGAACCGCGGCCTGTGCCGGGTGAGAGCATGCGACCGACCCGCGAGAGGACAAGTGATCCTCGCACAGCCGTGCGAGATTTGAGAGTTGAACAGGCGCTGTCCTCAGGCGGGGACAGCGAAGGGAGCGTGGTCCGCGGCCTTCGGCTTCGGCTTCGGCTTCAGCCCGCGGGCGCGGGGCGTGTCGACGCGATCCGCCGCACGAGCCGCGCGACCGCCTGCTCGCGGCGGGCCGCCGTGCGCAGCGAGCATTCCCACACGGTCAGGACGCGCCAGCCCGCGCGGCGAAGGGCCGCCGCCGTGCGCTTGTCGCGGGCGACATTGCGGGCGAACTTCTCGCGCCAGAACGCGCGGCGCGTCGCGGGCTCGCTCGACAGCGCGCAGCCGTGGCGATGCCAGAAGCAGCCGTGCACGAACACCACCGTGCGATGCTTCGGGAGCACGATGTCGGGGCGGCCCGGGAGCGTGCGGCCGTGGAGCCTGAAGCGGAACCCAGCGCGATGGAGCGCGGAGCGGACGAAGACCTCGGGCTTCGTGTCCGTGCCGCGGATCCTCGCCATCAGCGCGCTGCGCTCGGCCCTTGTCAGCGTGTCGGCCATGGCGGCTGCCCCGCGCGCCGCGTCAGGCCTTCACGGCCTTCGGGGCGCTGCGCACCCAGCGCCGGCCGAGGTCGGTCTGCGCGAAGTCGGGCTCGACGCTGGCGATCGCGGCCGCGATGAGGCCCATGAACATCGGGTTCGGGCCAAGCGGGCGGCTCGTCAGCTCGGGGTGGAACTGGCCGCCGACGAAGTAGGGGTGGGTGTCCTGCGGAAGCTCGAGCACCTGCATGATCGGGAACTTCGGATGGCGGCCGCTGAAGCGGAGCCCCGCCGCCTGCAGCTGCTCGATGTAGGCGGGCTCGACCTCGTAGCGATGGCGGAAGCGCTCGCGCATCTCGGTCTTCGAGCCGTAGAGGAAGCTTGCGAGCGACCCAGGCTCGAGAATGACCTCCTGCGCGCCGAGGCGCATGGTGCCGCCCATGATCCCCTCGAGCTTCTTCTGGTCGGGGAGCTCCGAGATCATCGGGTGCGCGCAGTTCGGCTCGAACTCGGTCGAGTTCGCGCCCGCGAGCCCGAGCACGCTGCGGCCGTACTCGATGACGGCCATCTGGAATCCGAGGCAGATCCCGAGGAAGGGCACGCGGTTCGTGCGCGCCCAACGGACGCAGCGGATCTTTCCTTCCACGCCGCGCTGGCCGAAGCCGCCGGGCACGATCACCGCGTGCACGCCGTCGAGCGCCTTCGCCGTCAGCGTGTCGTCGGTCAGCTCGCCCGTGTCGATCCAGCGCGTCTTGATGTCGCACGAGAGCTGGATCGAGCAATGCTCGATCGCCTTGTCGATCGAGGCGTAGGCGTCGCGCAGCGCCGCGTACTTGCCGGTGATGCCGAGCTCGATGTGGTGCTTGCGCGGCGCGAAGATGCGGCGCGAGAAGTCGAGCCACTCGACGCGCGCCACATCCTCCTTCGCCGGGTTCGTGCGGTCGTGGAGGTTCAGGATCGAGAGGATCTCGCGGTCGAGGCCCGCGGCGCGCATCGCCTCGGGAATCGCATAGACGCTCTCGCGGTCGTGCATGGAGAACACGCGGCGGAGCGGCACATTCGAGAACATCGCGATCTTCTCCATCACCTTGTCGGTGACGGGGTTCTTCGCGCGGCAGGCGACGATGTTCGGCTGGATGCCCGCCTCCATCAGCCGCTTGATGCCGAGCTGCGCCGCCTTCGACTTCTGCTCGCCGAGGATCGACGGCTCGAGGATGTAGGTGAGCGCCACGAAGCAGGTCGACTCGTCGCCCTCCTCGAACGCGAGCTCGCGCAGCGCCTCGATGTAGAAGCCGTTCTCGTAGTCGCCCGCCGTGCCGCCGACCTCGACGAAGACGACATCGGCCTGCTTGCCGTTGTTCCCCGTCATCGCGAGCTCGCGGAGGCGCATCTTCACCACGCCCGTCACATGCGGGATCATCTGCACATCGCGCCCGAGGTATCCACCGCGGCGCTCGCGCTCGAGCACCTCGGTGTAGACCTGTCCCGCCGTCACGAAGTTCTTCCGCGTGAGGTCCTGGTTGAGGATGCGCTCGTAGGTGCCGAGATCCATGTCGGTCTCGCAGCCGTCGGCAAGCACGAACACCTCGCCGTGGCGATAGGGGTTGAGCGTTCCTGAATCGATGTTGAGGTAGCCCTCCATCTTGATGGGGGCGACCGAGAGGCCCTTGTCCTTGATGAGCTTGGCGAGCGAGCTCGCGAAGATCCCCTTGCCGAGGCCGCTCATCACGGTGCCGATGACGACCACGAACTTGGTGCGGCCGCGCTGGTAGCCCGCGGGGGCGGGCGAATGCCACTCCGAGCTCTCTTCGCTCTTTCCAAACTGTGAGAGGAATCCGCAGCCGTCGGGGAGGTCGGCAGGATGATCCGAGTGGGGCATTCCCGAATGTAGTCAGGAAGAGGCAGGAATTGCAAGTCGGGTCATCGCGATTGCGCGCGGCGGACGAACGCGGCGTACTGCTCGGGGGTGTCGATTCCCTGGCTCGAGACGCGACGCACGGCCACGGCGATCCCGTGTCCGCGTTCGAGGACCCGCAGCTGCTCGAGGCTCTCCGTCTCCTCGAGGGGCGACGGGGGCCATGCCGCGAAGGCGGGCAGGAACGCCGCCCGATAGGCGTAGAGCCCGACATGGCGGAGCGGGGTGGCGCGGGGGGTGGTGCCCGACGCGGCGTCGCGGTGGAAGGGGATCGGGGCGCGGGAGAAGTAGAGCGCGCGGCCGGCCTCGCCGAGAACCACCTTCACCAGGTTCGGGTCGAGGGGCGACTCTGCGGGCGCGAAGGGGGTGGCGATGGTCGCGACCTCCGCCCACGGGGAGCGGCCGAGCAGCTCGACCGCGGCGTCGATCGTCTCGGGCTCGATCTCGGGCTCGTCGCCCTGGATGTTGACCACGATCTCGGGCCGTTGGTCCGCGGGCAGCGCCGCGGCGATCGATTCAAGCGCCTCCGCGAGGCGGCTGGTGCCGTTCGGGTGGTCGACGCGGGTCAGGATGGCGCGGCCGCCCGCACGCTCGACCGCCTCGACGATGCGGGGGTGGTCTGCAGCCACGAAGACAGCGCTCAGCGTGGAGGCGCGGCGCGCCTGCTCGAGGACATGCACGATCAGGGGCCGCCCCGTCTCCGCAGCGAGCACCTTCTC
>CAYMSD010000004.1:0-23226 GCA_964393015.1 uncultured Klebsiella sp. | reverse complement strand
GCTCGAGGACATGCACGATCAGGGGCCGCCCCGTCTCCGCAGCGAGCACCTTCTCCGGGAAGCGCGACGAGGCGAGCCTCGCGGGAATGATGCCGACCGCGCGCGGAAGAGGGGCGCCGCTCACGCAGGCATTTCCTTCACGAGCGCGTCGATCTCCTTGCGCTTGGTGCGGATGTCGCGGTAGGAGATGTCGCGCCGGACGATCGCGGAGCAGATCTCTCCCGCCTCGCGGGCGTAGGTTCCGTTCTTCTCGGCCTTCGCGAGTTCCATCAGCGACACCATCAGGTCGTACTTGATCGGGAGCTCTCGCTCGGACTCGCCCGCGCCCAAGGCGCTGAGCGCCTCGCGGTACTCGCTCGACGCCTCCGAGTGCCAGCCTTCCGCCGCGAAGCAGCGGCCGAGCATGTGGGTCGACCCGATGCGGAGCTTGGCGTCGTCCTTGCAGGCCTGGAAGGCGGCCATCGCCTCCTCGAAGTTCCCGAGCTCGAACTCGATGCGGCCGAGCTCGGCCTTGATCGAGCGGTCGGTCGGATAGTTGCGCTGGCGCTCGCGGAGTTCGGCGCCCTCGAGGTCGAGCAGCTCGCGTCGGAGCGCCGCATGCGTGGCTCGCGCGGCCTCGTCGGCGGGGTTCGCCTCCGTGGCCTTCAGC
Organism: uncultured Klebsiella sp.; assembly: GCA_964393015.1. Classification (GTDB taxonomy): domain Bacteria; phylum Planctomycetota; class Phycisphaerae; order Phycisphaerales; family SM1A02; genus QWPT01. The sequence goes on along the minus strand of CAYMSD010000004.1, from coordinate 22,577 downwards.
GCTGCGGAGACGCGGCGACGCATCTGCGCCACCTTGATCTCGCCCGCGAACATCTTGAAGCGGTACTCGTTGAGCCGCTCGAAGCCGGTCATGAAGACGGCGTGCGCCTCGTTCTCCGACTCCTCCGTGCCGCGGCGACGAAGCAGCGTGCCGAGGCGCTGGATGACCTCGGGCGACATCGGGTTCGCCTCGTACTCGGCGCGCGCGCGCTCGACGTTGCGTGCCTCGGTCTCCTCGCTCGCCGCGATCTGGTTCTGCTCCTGGAGCTGCTGCTGCCTGCCGCCGTCCTTCACCATCGAGGTGAAGTTGCCGCCGCCGCCCGCGGCCTTGTCGTAGCCGCCCTGCTTGAGGGCGTGGCGCGCCGTGAGCTCCTTGAGATCGGCCGAGAGCTGCGTGTCCGTCGGGTCGACGCGCACGGCCTCCTCGACGCAGGCGAACGCCTCGGCGTAGGCCTCGACATTGGTGAACAGCGTCTTCGCCTTCAGCCACATCGACTTCGACTGCTTCTTCTGCTTGCGCAGGAGGTCGAGGAGCTTCGGGGCGATCCAGCCGCCGAACTCGATCTGGCCCGCCTTCGCGGCCGTCTCGAGCATCTTGAAGGCCGCATCCATGTTCAGGACATCGCGCGACCAGATGTACTCGGCCTGCACGAACTTGTCGATCGGCCCCGGCCCCTCGAGCTCGCGGATCTCCTCTCGCCCCGCGGGCTTGCCGCCCGACTGGTAGAAGCTGACCGCAAGCTTGTAGAACTCCTCATGGCGCGGAAGGCCGTTCGGGTCGAAGCGGAAGCCCTTCGCGTAGAGCATCAGCGCGTACTCGTAGTTTCCCGTCTGCGCGATGGTCTTGGCGTGGTCGAAGAACTTGCGCGCCTTGTCGGGCTGCGGGACGAAGGCGCCTTCGACGGCGGGCTGCCCGCCTGCGGGCGCGGAGGCGTCCTGCTGCGGCTGGTCGGTCGGCTTCTTCTTACCGAAGGAAAAGAGACCCAAATCCTGGCTCCTCGGGGGCGCGGTTGCGGAACCGTCCGAGGACGCGCGGCCACTGCGTGGCGGGCGAGGGCCTCAGGCGGAGCGATGGAGAAGGGTACCCGCGGTCGGGGGCATCGGTCAAACGCCTTCGCCTCGCGTGGTCGACCGCCGCAACATCCGCGCGCGGCGGGAGATCAGTTGCGGTCGCGGCCTCGGGAAAGGGAGAGTCTATGATGGCCGAATGGCCAAGGGGCGCTCCATCGTCATCCATCCCGATCCCGTGCTTCGCCTGAAGGCGCGGCCAGTCGAGCGGATCGACGCATCCGTGCTCGAGCTCGTCGAGGACATGCGGCGGGTGATGGCGGAGCTCGAGGGCGCCGGGATCGCAGCGCCGCAGCTTGGCGAGAGCGTGCGCATCTTCCTGACGAGCGCCCGCGAGGGCGAGCCCGAGCGGGTCTTCATCAATCCCGTGCTCGAGGCGGTGGGAAGCGTGGAGCCGTTCGAGGAGGGCTGCCTCAGCCTGCCCGACATCCGTGCGGAGATCCTGCGGCCGCGCGTCGCGAAGATCCGTGCCATGGGGCTCGATGGCTCGGAGTTCTCGCTCGAGAGCGACGGCTTCCCCGCGCGTGTCTGGCAGCATGAGTTCGACCACCTCGAGGGCGTCCTCATCATCGACCGCATGCGTCCGATCGACAGGCTCGCGAACCGCCGCGCGCTGCGGTCGCTCGAGCGGGCGGGGGGCTGAATGAGGGGGTCGCGTTGAGGCTCGTCTTCCTCGGTGCAGGGGCGTTCGGAATCCCATCGCTCGAGGCGCTCGCGCGCGCGCACGAGGTCGCGCTCGTGGTGACGCAGCCCGATCGCCCCGCGGGGCGCGGCAAGGTGCTGACGCCGACGCCGATCGCGGTGCGCGCGGAGGAGCTCGGGATCCGCGTCGTGAAGCCCGCCGATGTGAATGCGCCCGAGGTCCTCGCGGAAGTCCGCGGCATCGGGGCAGACGCGTGGGTCGTCATCGCGTTCGGGCAGAAGCTCTCGCGCGAGCTCGTCGACGGGGTCTTCGCCATCAACCTCCATGGATCCGTGCTGCCCGCCTACCGCGGCGCAGCGCCGATCCAGCGCGCGGTGATGGATGGCCGCCGCGAGACGGGCGTCAGCGTCATCGGAATCGCGGAGCGGATGGACGCCGGGCTCGTCTACGCGACGCGCACGCGGCCGATCGGCCCGACCGAGACGGCCGACGAGGTGCACGATGCGCTCGCGCTGCTCGGGCCCGAGGTGCTGTCGGCGGTGCTTGCGCAGCACGAGGCCGGCCGCGCCGAGGGGCGCGCCCAGGACGAGTCGCTCGCGACGCGGGCGCGCAAGCTCTCGAAGGCGGAGGCGACGGTCGACCTTGCGTCGCTCGAGGCCGAGGCCGCGCGCGCGCGCATCAACGGCCTGAACGCGTGGCCCGGTTGCACGGTCCTCGTCGGTGAAGTCCCCGTGAAGCTCCTGCGCGTGGCCGCGTGCGGCGACGGCGCCGCGCAGCGGGGGGAGCCAGGGTTGCTGGGGGCGGACGGCGTGGTGGCGACGCGCGCTGGGTCGATCCGTCTGCTCGAGGTGCAGCCTGTCGGCGGGAAGGCGATGCCGGTCGCCGCGTTCCTGAACGGTCGGCCCGCCCTCGTCGGCGCCGTCGTGCGGCCGCTTCCGCCGGGTGGCTGAGCACGAGCCAGTCGAGCGAGCGCCCGTGGATCGCCGATAGAGCGCCCGATGGCGATGGTGCAGCTTCTCTTCGATTTCGCGAGGGAGTTCGGGCGCGGGCTCGGGCCGGGGACGCGACGCGCGCCGAATCGCGCGGCCGAACCCGAGGCGCGGCGGATGCCCAAGCCGCCGCGCGGCGTCGACCACTCGCGGCCCGTGCAGCGGCGCTACGACGCCGTGGTGGACCAGATGCTCGCCGCCCACGGCCTCGCCGTGAAGCGATGGCGCAACTCGCTCTCGGGCGTCGCCGTCGAGCGGACCTACCGTGACGGCCGCGTCGAGCGCACGATCGAGTCGCCCTATCCGACGAGCCCGCTGCGGCTCGCGATCTTCCTGCACGAGGTCGGGCATCACGCGATCGGACTCGGGATCCACAAGCCGCGCTGCCTCGAGGAGTATCTCGCCTGGCGCTTCGCCATCGATCGCATGGACGAGCTGGGCTTCCCGACCGCGGGATCCGTGGCGCGGCGCTTCGACAGGTCGATGCGCTACGCGGTCGCGAAGTCGAGGCGGCGCGGCATTCGCGCGCTGCCTCGCGAAGTGGCCGCGTTCGCCGCATAGACTCCGCGCATGCTCGAGTTCGAACGGCCCGAGTTCCTGTGGCTGCTGACGCTCCTTCTCCCGATCGCGCTGCTGTCGTGGCCGAGCCGCGCGCATGAGGGCCTGGCGCGCTGGCTCGCCTCGCTCTCGCTGCGTGTCCTCGTCGTCGTGGCGATGGTCGGTTCGCTCTCGCTTCCGTCGCTCCGGCGCGAGAGCGATGCGGTGGCCACGGCGTTCGTCGTCGACCACAGCGGGTCCATTCCTGCGACGGCCGTCTCCGAGGCGCGGCGCTTCGCGGAGGCGCTCGCCGCAGGAAAGCCCCATGAGATGGACCAGGCGGCGTTCGTGCATGTGGCGCGTGTGGCGGAGATCGCGGCGCCCGCGCGCACGGGCTCGGCGCCCGTGATCAGCGAGTACAGCGGCCCGCGAGACGCAACCGACCTCGCGGCGGGGGTCCGCCGCGCCATCTCCGTCCTTCCGCCCGAGCTCGCCAAGCGCATCGTGCTCGTCTCCGACGGGAACGAGACCGCAGGGAGCCTGCTCGCGGAGGCGGAGGTCGCAGCCGCGCGCGGCATTCCGATCGATGTGGTTCCGCTCGAGTTCGTCGCCACGAACGAGGTCCTGATCGAGTCGCTTCGTGCGCCGACGCGCGCGAACGCCGAGCAGGTGATCGAGCTGCGGCTCGCTGTCCGCAGCCAGGGCTTCGCGGAAGGGACGATCTTCCTGCGGGACACGGGAGCGCTCGTCGATCTCGACCCTGACTCGCCCGGCGACGGTCTCTTCGTCTCGCTCGAGCCCGGGGTGCGCACCTTCGTCTTCCCGCACCAGTTGTCGGGCGCGGGGACGCATCGGTTCGAGGCGATCTTCGAGCCAGCGGATGCCGCCGACGACCGCATCGATGCGAACAACATCGGAACGGCCGTCACCATCGTGGAAGGCGCCGGGCGCGTGCTTGTCATCGACGCATCGGGCGGCGTCGAGAGTGCGCCCTTGGTCGAGGCGCTCGCACAGGCATCTGTCCCGACGCTCGTGCTCGACCCATCCGAGGTCGTCTCCGACGGCGCGGTGCTCTCGGGGTTCGATGCGGTCATCCTCGCCAATGTGCCGCGATGGACGATCGACGGCGAGCTCGACCGACTGCTGCGCGCGTATGTCCACGATGTCGGGGGCGGGCTGCTCATGCTCGGCGGCCCGCAGAGCCTCGGTGCGGGCGGATGGATCGCGTCGGAGGTCGCGTCGACCCTTCCCGTGCTTCTCGATCCGCCCGCGACGCGCAACTATCTGCGCGGCTCCGTGGCGATCGTGCTCGACGCATCGGGCTCCATGGCCTCTCCCGCGATGGGCGCGTTCGCGCACAAGCAGGCGATGGCGAACGAAGCGGCGGCCGCGGGCGCCCGATCGCTCGGCCATCTCGACGAGATCTGCGTGATCGCCTTCAGCGGTTCTCCCGACATCGTCGTTCCGCGGCGACCCATCGGGCGCGACACATTCGTCGAGCGGCAGATCCGCGGCATCACCTCGGGAGGCGGCACGAACCTGCACTGGGCCATGAAGGTCGCGCTCGACGAGCTCGCCCAGTCGACCGCGGGGACGAAGCACATGATCGTCCTCACGGACGGCATGACCGCAGGGTCGCCCGAGGCCGGCTTTGAACTCGCGGAGCGCGCCCGCAAGCTGGGAATCACAGTCTCCACGATCGGCATCGAGGAGGGGGCGAGCGACCCCAGCCTGAGGCGGATCGCGGAGATCGCCGAGGGCCGCTTCCACCCCGTGACGGACCTCGCGAGCGCCAAGGCGCTGCCCGAGATCTTCATCCGCGAGTTCAACCAGTACGGACGGCGCATGTCGGTCGAAGGCGACTTCCAGCCGACCGTGCTCGGCGCGACGAGCGGTCCGCTGCGTGGGCTGCGGGCGGTCCCCAGGATCTCGGGCTACACGGTGACCGTTCCGCGGCCGGGCCTCGCGTCGCTTGACATCGTGCTGCCGAACACGGAGGCGACCGATCCGATCTTCGCGTCGTGGAACCATGGCCTTGGCCGCACGGCCGTGTTCACCTCCGACGCGGGCGCGCGCTGGGCGACCGAGTGGCCTTCGTGGAGCGAGTACCGCGCCTTCTGGGAGCAGACGGTGCGCTGGCTCATGCGGCCGAGCGCACCCTCGAACGCCGTCGCACGCACGAGGATCGACGGAGACCGCGCCATCGTCGACATCGAGCTCACGCGCGAGGATGGCGGGTTCGATGTCGTCACGGAACCGCGGGGCGCGCTCGTCGGGCCCGATGGATCCCTTCGGCAGCTGACGCTCGAGCAGATCGGCGCGGGGCGCTGGCGGGGCGAGTTCGACCTCACGCAAGCGGGGACGCATCTGGCGAGCGTCGCGCTGGCGGAGGACGGGTTCGGGCGTCGCAGCAGCGTGTTCACGGCTGTGAACGCGCCGTATGCCCGCGAGTACCGCGTGATGGGCGGAAACCGCGCGCTTCTCGAGCAGGTCGCGTCACGGACGGGTGGACGGGTCATCGAGCTGTCGACGCCCGCAGAGGCCGTCGACGCCTACCTGCGGGCGGGCGCCGTGGCACCGCTGATGTCCCGGGGTCTCTGGGATCTGCTGGCGATCGCGGCGGGCGTCCTCTTCCTCCTCGATGTCGCGTTCCGCCGGTTCGTGTTCGACTGGAGCGGGCTGGGTTCGGCGGCGCGCGACGGTCTCGCGGGGCGCGTCGGAACAGCGGGTCCGCCCGCCATGCTCGCAGCGCTCGCGCGGGTGCGTCGTGGCGCGCGACCGGCCGTCGATGAACCCGGCGACCGCGGAGCCGCCGCGCCGCCGAGCGCTCGCGCGTCGGCCGAGGTGCTCCTCGTCGAACGGGTCGCGCCGTCGAGCTCCGAAGCGGTCGCCTCCACGGACGACGGAGAGCGTGCGGAACCCGCGCACGGTTCCGACGGACTCGAGAGCACCGCGTCGAGGCTGCTCCGCGCCAAGCGCCGGGCCGCGGAGGACTCCGAGGGCCGTGGCGATTGACGGCGGCTACCGCCTCCTGCCGCGCGAGAAGCCGCCCGCGAGCGCGAGGAGCGCCGCGACGCCAGGCGCGGGCACGACGCCCCACGCCTGGACCTCGCTGAGCGAGTATGCGCCATCCCCGCCGATCGCGGCGACGCGGATCGAGTCGGTGAGCACCGAGCTGCCGAAATAGAAGATCTCGCCGTTGTTGCCCGGGTTCGGCCGCGTGCGCATGCCTGCGCCGCCCGCCGGGTTGACCGTCCACAGCTCGACATACGACCCGGATCCGAGATCGCGGTACCACATGCGGTAGGCGTCGTTGTTGTCGGCCTGCACGACGGCGCCCATGACCTCGACCGTGCCGCCGAGGTCGATCTCGAGAATGGACGCCGTGCCGCTCCACCACACCGTGCCGCTCTGCCACTGCGTTCCCGCAGGGAGGAAGAGGCCATCCGTGAGCGTCGACAGCGCCGCCCCGTTCGCGCTGCCCGCGACGAGCGAGACATCGCGCCCGAGCGCGAGGTTCTGCACGCCCGCACCCGCGAAGGCGGAGGTCGCGAGCGATGCTGCGAGGGTTGCGGAAAGCGTTGCACCCGACATCGATGGCGTCTTCATCTGGTTTCCCCTGTTGCTCCGAAGGTTTCCTGCCCGATCGTCGCCTCGCGGGCGATGACGACGCCCGCCAGGCGGCGCACTTCTCGTGCGATCGACGGCAACCGTAGGGCGTGCAGCGCGCATCTCGGGAGCGGACTTCTCCCCGAAGAGGGGCGCGCGCGTCCGTTCAAGGTGCGATGGAGGCGCAATCAAGGCGCGATGAGCATCGCATCGCCGTAGCTGTAGAAGCGGTATCGCTCGCGCACCGCGGTGGCGTAGGCCTCGCGCATCAGCTCCATGCCGCAGAAGCTTCCGACGAGCGCGAGGAGCGTCGAGCGCGGCAGGTGGAAGTTCGTCATCAACGCGTCGGTGAAGCGCCACTGAAAGCCCGGCGAGATGAGGATGCGCGTGATGGCCTCGAAGTCGCGGTCCGCGGCGGGGAGTGGCGCAGGCAGGCTCTCGAGCGCGCGCACCGTGGTCGTGCCGACGGCGACGATGCGTTTGGCGCCAGACGCACGCGCCGCGGCGGAGCCCGCGAGCATTGCAAGCGCCTCGCGCGGCACCATGAAGCGCTCGGCGTGCATGTCGTGCGCCTCGAGGGTGTCCGTCTCGACGGGCTTGAAGGTGCCCGCGCCGACATCGAGGATGACTTCGTGCCGTCCGACGCCGCGCGCGGCGAGCGCGCGCAGGAGGTCGTCCGTGAAGTGAAGCCCCGCGGTCGGCGCGGCGACCGAGCCGCGCGCATTCGCCCTGGCGTACACCGTTTCGTATTCGGCGCGATCGAGGTCGTCGTCGACCTCGATGCGCTGGTCGCGCCGCGCCTTGAGGATGTAGGGGGGAAGCGGCGTCTGGCCCGATCGCTCGAGGACTTCCGCGATGCCGCCGCCTGCAGGGCCAGCGACCACGCGCGCAAGCCACGCCGCGTCGTCACGGCGCACGAGCTCTATCGCATCGCCATGCTCGCGGCCGTGGCCGTCGCGCAGCGCAAGCCGCGCGCCAGGCTCGAAGCGCTTCGCCTGCCGCACCAGCACGCGCCACAGCGGCGTTTCCGCGGAAGGCTCGAGCAGGAGGCCCTCCGTCTCGCGGCCGCGCGCGTGGTCGACGAGCGAAAGCCGGGCGCGCAGCACGCTCGTCGCGTTCACCACGAGTTCGTCGCCCTCGCCGAGGATCGTCGCGAGGTCGCGCACGGTGCGATGTTCGATCGTGCCGCGCGCGCGGCTGACGACCATCAGCCGCGCCGCGTCGCGCGGTTCCGCGGGGGTCGTCGCCACAAGCGACGGGTCGAAGTCGTAGTCGAGTTCATCGGTGCGCACGGCGGATTCCGACGCGCGTCACTTCTTGCGCTGCTTGAACTTCGACTTGATCGACTGGGTGGCGCTCGAACCCTTGGTGCTGAGGCCTGGAAGCCCAGCCATGCCGCCGAGGCCGGGCATTCCGCCCGACTTCGCCATGTCGCGCGCAGCCTTGATGCGGCCCGCCATGCCGCCAGACGCAAGCGACGCCGTCATCTTCTGCACGGCCTCGAACTGCGTGGTGAGGCGGTTCACCTCGTTCGGGGTCGTGCCGGAACCCGTCGCGATGCGGCGCACGCGGCTCTTGTTGAAGAGCTTCAGGTCCTTGCGCTCGGCCGCCGTCATCGCGTGGACCATGCCCTCGAGCCGGTCGAACTGCTTGTCGTCGATGTTGACATCCTTGAGCGCGCTGCCGACGCCAGGGAGCATGCCGAGCAGCTGCTTCATCGGGCCCATGCGCCGCAGCGACTTCATCTGCGAGAGGAAGTCGTCCATGGTGAGCTTGCCCTTCGCGAGCTTCTCCGCCATCTTCTCGGCCTCTTCCTCGCTGACCTCCTCGCGCGCCTTCTCGACGAGCGCGACGACATCGCCCATGCCGAGGATGCGGCCCGCCATGCGCTTCGGGCTGAACTCGTCGAGCGCGTCGAACTTCTCGCCCGTGCCGAGGAACTTGATCGGGGCGCCCGTCACCTTGCGCACCGTGAGCGCCGCGCCGCCGCGGGTGTCGCTGTCGAGCTTGGTCAGGATCACGCCGTCGACCTTGAGGCGTTCGTGGAAGGTCTTCGCGCTGCGCACGGCGTCCTGGCCCGTCATCGCGTCGACGACGAGGAGGATCTGGTGCGGCTGCACGGCGAGGCGCACGCCCTCGAGCTCCTTCATCAGCTCGTCGTTCACATGGAGGCGGCCCGCCGTGTCGAGGATGACGATGTCGTAGCCCTCGCTGCGGCCCTTGGCGACGGCGCGGCGGCAGACGCCGATCGCGGCACCGACGGCCTTGCCGTACTCGGCGCACTGGTCGGGCTCGCCGTGGAAGCCGACGCGCGCGCCGCCCTTCGCCTCCGTGGCGACGCCCTCGATCACCTGCTTCAGCTGCTCGACGGCGGCGGGGCGCTGGAGATCGGCGGCGGCGACGAGGCACGAGCGGCCCGTCTTCTTGAAGTACGCGGCGAGCTTGCCGCAGGTCGTCGTCTTGCCCGAGCCCTGGAGGCCGCAAAGCATGATGACGGTCGGGCCTGGATCGACGAGGAAGAGCTTCGATCCATTCTCCTCGCCCTCTGCGCCCATCAGCGCCACGAGTTCGTCGTGCACGATGCCGACGAGCTCCTGCCCGGGCTGCAGGCTCTTCGTCACCTCGCGGCCGACGGCCTTCGCCATCACATCGTCGCAGAACTGCTTGGCGATCCCGAGCTCGACATCCGCCTCGAGGAGCGCCGTCTTCACTTCGTCGAGCGCCTCGCGCACATTCGATTCCGAGATCGTGCCGCGCCCCGAGAGGGAGCGGAAGGCTGTGGAGAGGCGGTCGGTCAGGTTCTCGAACATGGGGCGGGCAGTATAGGGCGGGGGAACCGCGGCCCCGCGCGGCGCCCGCGGCGTGTTCCGTCAGAGCGGCCGCACGGCGCGCATGTCGTGCTTCGTCTCGAGCACGCTGCGGAGGTTGCAGAGGTACCACCGCCAGCTCTCCGCGCTGTCCGCGACGGTCAGGAGCGTCTCGGGGTCGTCGCGGAACGGCCCGTGGCGGACGATGACGCGTGCGCCGCCCGTGTCGCCGCCCTTGTCGCGGAGGGGCGACACGGCGATCTCGATCGGAACGGGCGTGTCGTCGAGCGGCGAGGGAAACCACTCCCACTTGACGCGCGCGCGGCCGTCGCGGAGTCCCTCGCAGTCGTGGTCGAGCACCTTGACCTCCGTGGTGCGGTTCCACTCGCGGTCCCACGCGAGCTCGAGCGTGCCGCCCGCCTCCTCGGGGTACTCGGCGCCGACGGCGAGCCAGCGGCACAGGCCATTCGCGTTGGCGATGCACGAGGCGACCTCCTCGGGCGAGGCGTGGATCTCTTCCTTGAGCGTGATCCAGACGCCGTCTTCCTCGCGGCCGACCATCAGCGTGCCCCCGTGCCGGAGGTGCCGGCGTCGGGCGCAGCGGCCGGCGGCAGGATCTCCACGAGCCGTGCGTTGAGCGACCCGCGCGAGTGGACCTGGTGGCGCCCGCCCGCCGCCGCGAGCCGCGCCTGCGCCGCGCGCAGCTTGTCTGCCTGCAGGTGGCCCGCGAAGGCGTAGACGCAGAGATGCGGGTGGCCGAGCGCCGCGTCGAGGAGCTCTTCCGCGGACTCGCCTTCCGCCAGATCCGACTCGAGGTCGAGGAAGTAGTGCGTCGCGAGCGGCGCGTGCTGCGTGAGCGCGCCGCGGTTGCGGACGCCTTGCCCGCGCAGGCCGGCGTGCTTCGCTGCGCCGAGGATCTTGCTTCCGAAGAGAAGGTCGCTGGTGAAGAGGATCATGCGTGCACCTCCTGCGCCGCCTCGAGGGCGAGCGCACGCGGAGCCCGCTCGTGCTCGACGAGCGCCGCGTAGTCCTCGCGTTCGCGCACCACTTCGGCCGTTGCGCCCGACACGAGCACCTCCGCGGGAAGCGGCGACGAGTTGTAGCGGCTCGCCATGCTCATGCCGTAGGCGCCCGCGGTGAAGACGGCGAGAAGGTCGCCGCGCGCGATGGTCGCAGGCAGCGCGCGGTCGAGCGCGAGGAAGTCGCCCGTCTCGCAGAGCGGCCCGACGACATCCTGCGGAACGGTTCCCGCGAGGCCTGATTGCAGCCCCGGGTCTGGCGCACGCCGCGCGGGCGTCATGGCGACGCCTGGCTCCACCGGCCAGATGAAGTGGAAGCTTCCGTAGTGCGACGGGCGCAGCAGCGCGTTCATGCCCGCGTCGCAGATCGCGAAGCGCTTGTCGCCCGAGGTCTTCGTGTAGAGCACCTTGGTGACGAGGATCCCCGCGTTCGCGACGATGGTGCGGCCCGGCTCGAGGATGAAGCGGACGCCTTGGTCGTGGAGCGGCTTCGCGATCGGAACGATCGCCGCCGCGTAGTCGAGGAGCGCGGGCGACTGCGCGCTCTCGTAGTCCGCGCCGAAGCCGCCGCCGAGGTCGATCGAGCGGATCGCGAAGCCGTCTCGCGCGAGTTCCCCGACGAGCTCCGCGGTCTTCGTCATCGCCTCGCGATAGGGGTCGACCGTGTAGATCGGCGAGCCGATGTGAAGATGCAGGCCCTCGAGCCGCGCGTGCGCATCGCGGCCGTAGTTCGCTAAGACGCGGCGCGCGCGCTCGAGGTCGACGCCGAACTTGGTCTCCTTCTTTCCCGTCGAGGTGTAGCGGTGGGTCTTCGGGTCGACATCGGGGTTGATGCGCAGCGCCACGCGCACGGTGGCGCGCTCGGCGGCGGCGAGGCGGGCGATGTTCTCGAACTCCTCCTCGCTCTCGCAGTTGAAGAGCCCGAGCCCTGCGCGGATCGCGCCGACGATCTCGGCGTCGGTCTTGCCGACGCCCGCGTAGACGCACTTCGCCGCTGGCACGCCAGCCTCGCGCGCGCGGAAGAGCTCGCCCCCCGAGACGACATCCATGCCCGCGCCGCGCTCCGCGAGGACGCGCAGCACCGAGAGGTTGCCGCAGCTCTTCACCGAATAGCAGACGAGCGGGTCGATCGGCGCGAAGGCCGCGACGAGACGGTCGTAGTGCGCGAGAATCGTCTGGCGCGAGTAGATGAAGCAGGGCGTGCCCGCCTCCGCCGCGATGTCCGCCACGCGCGCGTCCTCGGCGTAGAGCGCGCCGTCCCTGTAGGAGAAGAGATCCATGGCGCGATGCTATCAGGGGCGTGCGGGCGCGTCGGGGTCGTCTCTCGCGCCCCCTGCGCGGCTCGACTGGAAGATCCAACCCGCAAGCGCAAGCGCCGACCAAAGGAGAAGCCACCCGATCGGGGCGACGGGCGTGACGGGTCGGCCCGAGAGATGTGCCGCCACCGGAAACGCACCCGACACGGTGAAGAGCCCGCCGACGATGCTCGTGAGGAACGCTGCAGACGACTGCGGGAGCCAGACGCCGAGGACGAATCCGATGAATGCGCCTCCCGCGGCGGCTGCCTTCAGCAGCGTGCGGACCTGCGCGGGCTCGGCGTGCCAGCGTTCGTCGGCCCACGCGACGAGGGGCCGCATGAACTCGGGCGCGCGCGCGAGCCGTTCGTCGCGGGCCGCGATCTCGGCGAGGCTCGTGACGCCGTCCTCGGCTGCCGTCTGCGTCGCCGTCGCACGCGTCTCGATGCCGCCCGACGGCGTGCGCGCGTCGATGAAGCCCGACTCGACTCCCGTGACCACAAGGAGGATGGCGAGCGCCGCGGTCGCGACACCCGTCGCCGCCCCGAGCGCGACGCGCCAGGTGATCGCGGCGACGATCACGCCGAGCAGCACGCCGAGCGCCGTCGCAAGCCCCGCGCCGATCGAAGTGAACACGAGCGCAAGAATGGGCGGGGCGAGGAGAACGGACGCGAGCAGGAGCGCCACCACGAGGACGGGCTTCAGCAAGCGCTGCCCGAACAGGAGGAGGACGAGCCCGCCTGCAAGAAGAACGACCGCGGGGGCGAGGCTCGCGAGCGGCAGCGTCTGCACCTCGATGGCAAGCGTCTGCAGCGTCTCGAGCCGCTCGGGGGGCGCTTCGCTCGGGCGAACGGTGTTCAGCGCATCCTGCATCGACGGCCTTTCCGTGGCGACGACTCTGTCCGAGGGGCTCATGGCGCCCGTCTTGGGAGCCGATAGGCATCGTACCCCGCGCCCCGCGGCCCCGCGCGGTCGGGGGTGAATCGAGAGGACGAGCCCCGTGCCAGACAGGAACGCAGAACCGAACGCGAACCCCTCCGAGCCGAGACCGCTGGAGGATCTCCGCCAGCTGATCGACTCGGTCGACGAGCGGCTCGTCGAGCTGCTTGCGGAGCGTGCGCGCCTCGTGGTCGAGGTCGGGGAGCGGAAGCGCCACTGCGGCACGCCGACCTATGTCCCGAGCAGGGAGCGCGCGGTGATCGAGCGGGCGGTCGCCCGCAACCGTGGGCCGCTCTCGCCGCGCACGATCGAGGCCGTCTTCCGCGAGATCATGTCGGGCTCCTTCGCGCTCGAGCGGCCGTTGCGCGTCGCGTGCCTCGGCCCCGCCGGCAGCTTCAGCCATCTTGCGTCGATCCGGCACTTCGGCTCGAGCGTCGAGAGCGTGTTTCTGCCCGCGATCGAGGATGTCGTCGTCGAGGTCGAGGCGGGGCGCTGCGACCATGGCCTCGTGCCTTACGAGAACTCCTCGATGGGCTCCGTGCACGAGACGCTCGACGCGCTCGTCGCGCACCCCGTGTCGGTGCGCGCGGAGTCCCTCGTGGCCGTGCGGCTCGCGCTCGTCTCGAACCACCCGATCGGATCGATCCGACGCGTCTACTCGAAGCCGCAGGCCTTCGCGCAGTGTCGCGCCTGGTGCGCGCGGGTGCTGCCGCACGCCGAGCTCGTGGCCGACTCGAGCACGAGCGCCGCGGTGGCGCGCGCGCGTGGAGAAGAGGGCGCCGCCGCCATCGCGTCGTCCTTCGCGGGCGAGATGCACGGCCTTCCCACCGTCGTCGACGGCATCGAGGACCGCGCGGGGAACGCCACGCGATTCCTCGTGATCGGCCGCGAGCCCGTGGCGCCGACGGGCAACGACAAGACGACGGCGATGTTCGCGCTGTCCGACCGCGCAGGAGCGCTCGTCGAGGTTCTTGAGAGCTTCCGACGCGAGGGGGTGAATCTCTCGCACATCGAGAAGCGCCCGAGCGGCGACGCGCATTGGGACTACCTCTTCTTCATTGATGCACTCGCACACGAGTCCGACCCCGCCATGGCGCGCGCGCTGGCGGAGGCGCGCCAGCACTGCGCGCGTCTTGTCGTCCTCGGCAGCTACCCAAGGGCCGAACGCGTACTCTGAATCGGGTACGCTTCGTTCATGGCGAACCGTCTCGTTCGAGAGACCAGTCCGTACCTCCTGCAGCATGCGGGGAACCCCGTCGACTGGTTCCCGTGGGGCGACGAGGCCATCGCCAAGGCCCGCGCGGAGGACAAGCCGCTCTTCGTCTCGGTCGGCTACTCCACCTGCTACTGGTGCCATGTCATGGAGCGCGAGAGCTTCGCAGACCCCGCGGTCGCGGCGCTCCTCAACCGCGACTTCGTCTCGGTGAAGGTCGACCGCGAGGAGCGCCCCGACATCGACGAGGTCATGATGACGGCCTGCCAGGCGTTCACGGCGCTCAGCGAGGGCAGGTCGCGCGGCGGCTGGCCGCTCACGGTCTTCCTCGAGCCGAAGACGCTGCGGCCCTTCTTCGCGGGCACCTACTTCGCACCCGAGTCGAGCGAGGAGCGCGAGTCGTTCACCGAGCTCGTCGAGTCGCTCGCCGACTCCTGGCGCACCAAGCGGCGCAGCGTCGAGATGCAGGCCGAGCGGATGTTCCACGCCATCGCCACGGCGGTCGACGGCGACGCGCTGCTCGACGCCGAGGAGCGCTCCTTCGCGCTGCGGGCGATGCCGGGCGCGGCGCAGCCCGCGAGCGCGTTCGGCTGGACGCGGCGGACGGTGCCCGCTGCGGAACTCGTCTCCGTGGCGCACCAGACCGCGAGCGTGGTCCTCCGCCACGAGGACAAGGCGCATGGCGGCTTCGGCGAGGCGCCGAAGTTCCCGCATACCTCGTGGCTGATGCTCCTCGAGACGCTTTCCGCGCGATTCGAAGGCGCGGGCGCGGCGCTCGACAGGGCGCTCCGCGCCATCGTGCGCGGCGGCATCCACGACCATCTCGGCGGCGGCTTCCACCGCTATGCGGTCGACGCGCGCTGGCAGGTGCCGCACTTCGAGAAGATGCTGCCCGACACGGCGCTGCTCGTGCCGCTTCTCGTCGAGCGGCGCGATCCATGGCTCTCGCGCGCGGCGCGTCGCGGGCTCGACTGGATGGCCCGCGAGATGCTCCGCGACGACGGGCTCTTCCGCGCGGCGATCGACGCGGAGGTCGACGGGCGGGACGGCGCGTTCTATCTCTGGCGCCCCGCTGATCTCGACGCGCCGATCGAGGGCCTCTCGCCCGAGGACGCGCGCTGGGCGGCAGGGATCTTCGGTCTCGACGGGTCGGCGAACTTCCGCGATCCCGCCCGGCCCGCGGCCGAGCCTGCGCATGTGCTGACGCTCGCGGAGGTGCCCGAGGGCGGCCACGACGGCTGGGCGCGGCTCGATCGAGTCTCCGAGGCGTTGCGCGCCGCGCGCGCCGCACGGCCTGCGCCGCGCACCGACGACAAGGCGATCCTCTCGTGGAACGCGCTCGCGATCCGCGCCTTCGCGCTCGGCGCCCGTGCGATGCCGGATGAGGATCGCCGTGCTCGGGCGCTCGCGATCGCCGTGCGCGCCTTCTCCGTGGCGTGGGCCGAGTTCGTCGAGTCGCACGACGAGCGCGTCATCCGCGTCTGGCGCATCCTGCGGCGGGGGCTCGTGCCCTATGCGGCGCAGCTCGAGGATGTCGCGGCCCTCGCATGGGCCGCCACGGCGCTCGCGGAAGCGACGGGCGAGGCGTGGTACGACGACCGCGCGTGGAAGCTCGTCGAGTTCGCGACCGAGATCCATCGCGACGAGGCGGGCCGCTGGTGCGAGCGGCGAGGATTCGATGCATGGGGGCTCCGCGGTCGCAGCCTGCAGGACGGCGCGACGCCTGGCGGCGCGGGAATGATCGCGCGCGTCCTCGCGACGCTCGCGCGGCGGGGCGATGGACTCATGCGGGCCCGCTCCCTTCTGGGCGCAGGCCTCGCTGCGTCGGCCTCGACGGTTGCCGCGCACCCGACGGACGCCGCGCTCACGCTGTGCGCCGCGTGCGAGGCCGAGGGGCTCCTCCTCCCGCCCGGCCTCTCCGAGATCTATGTCCACCACGACGAGCCCGACGCGGAGGGCAGCCCCCGCGCGGTCGAGCTCGAGGTGATCTTCGCGTGGGGCTTCCATGTCGCGGTCGACCCGGCGCGGGGCAAGGAGGCGGCCCTTGCGATCGGCGGCGACGCCGCGGCCGCGACGCTTCCCGAGCCGAACGCGCGCGTGGCGGATGCGCCGTGCTACGAAGGGCGCATCATGATCCCGGTCGCCCTCGCGCCAGGTGCGCGCGAGGTGACGCTCCGCTGCGCCCTCTGCGACGCCACGCGCTGCCTCGCGCCCGTGACGGTGCGGATTCCTCTGTAGGGCGCGCGGGCGCCCGTCTCGCGGGGCGCGGGCCTTCCCCGTCCGCCTCGCTATCCTGCGCGGCCTATGCCAGCCGACGCAGCGACACGCGACCAGCACGGACCAGGGCTCGGGATGAAGCCGTTCCGCGTCGCGCTGATCTCGACGGGCGGCACCATCGAGAAGACCTACGACGAGCTCGGCGGCGTCCTCGCGAACCGCGTCAATGTGCTTGACCTCCTGCTTGCCTCGCTCGACCTCCACGGGGTCGTCATCGACCGCGTGCCGCTCATGAACAAGGACTCGCTCGACATGAGCGAGGCGGACCACGACCTGATCGCGGACACGGCGGAGCTGATGGCGCGCAACCACGACGGCGTCGTCGTGGTGCACGGCACCGATCGCCTCGCGAAGACGGGCGACAGGATCCACGAGCGCCTCGCGGCGAAGGGCGGGGCGACCCGCGCCATCGTCCTCACGGGCGCGATGCGTCCGTTCGAGATGAAGCGCACGGATGCCGCGCAGAACGTCACGGAGGCGCTCCTTGCGGTGCAGATCCTGCCCGCGGGCGTCTATGTGGCCATGCACAACCGCGTGCTGCGGTTTCCGGGCGTCGTGAAGGATCGTGCGCTCGGCACCTTCGTGCGCGCGACGACTTGATCGAGCCAAGAAGGAGGAGCGACCCATGGCATCAGAGGACAACGGCCCGCATCTCGGTGGACAGGGCGAGCCAGGCGCCGCGCCGGGCATGACGACACGACTGCTCGCCGTCGTCGAACGCGTGGGCAACCGTCTGCCCGATCCTGCGACGCTCTTCGTGATCCTCGGCGTGGTGGTGCTCGTCCTGAGCTTCATCGGCGCGCGCTTCGGCTGGTCGGTCGCCGACCCGCGCGACCCCTCGAAGTCGATCGTGGTCGACAACCTGCTCGATGTCGACAGCATCCGCTGGATGCTCACGAGCGCGATGCGGAACTTCCTCGACTTCCCGCCGCTTGCGATCGTGCTGGTCGCGATGCTCGGAATCGGCGTCGCGGAGCGCACGGGCCTCTTCAAGGCGCTGCTCAAGCTTCTCGTGGCCGCGATCCCCTCGTGGAGCCTCTACCCCGCGCTTGTCTTCATCGGCATCTGCTCGAACGCGGCCTCCGACGCGGGCTATGTCGTGCTGCCGCCGCTTGCGGCGGGCGTGTGCGCCATGCTCGGCCGCTCGCCGCTCGTCGGGATCGCCGCGGTCACCTTCGGCGTCGCGGGCGGCTTCAGCGCCAATCTCCTCGTCACGAGCCTCGACCCGCTCCTCTCGAGCCTCACGCAGCAGGCGGCGCAGGTGCTCGAGCCGAACCGTGTCGTCCAGCCGACCGCGAACTACTGGTTCATGGTCGCATCGACGCCGCTCCTCACGCTCGTCGGCTGGGCCGTCACCGTCTGGGTGGTCGAGCCGCGGTTCGACAGAGAGACGGTGGCGAAGCAGATCGAGACGGGCGGCGTCGACGACGGCGGCCTCGCGCTCACGGCGCCTGAGAAGCGGGGGCTGCTCGCCGCGCTTGCTGCGCTTGTCCTCCTCGGCGGGACCTTCGCAGCGTGCGCGCTCGTCGAGGGCGGCCCGCTCCACGGCACGATCACCCGCCCGGGCACCCAGCTCGTGGTTCCCGCGTGGAGCGAGGCGATCGTGCCGATGATCCTCGTCCTCTTCCTCGTCCCGGGCATCGCCTATGGCCTCGTGACGGGCGAGATCCGCTCCGACCGCTGCGTCTCGCGGCGCATGACCGAGGCCATGGGTTCGATGGGCACCTACCTCGTCCTCGCGTTCTTCGCGGGGCAGACGATCGCGTGGTTCAACAAGTCGAACCTCACGAGCTTCCTCGGCGTCTCGGGCGGCGAGGCGATCAAGGCCATGGGCCTGAGCGAGGGGCCGATGGTCGCCGCGATCGTGGTGGTGGTGGCGGGGCTCAACCTGCTCGTCTCGAGCGCGAGCGCCAAGTGGGCGTTCCTTGCGCCGATCCTCGTGCCGCTCCTCGGAACCGCGGGCGTCTCGCCCGAGGTCGTGCAGGCCGCGTACCGCGTCGGCGACTCGTGCACCAACCCGATCGCGCCGCTCTCGCCCTATCTCGTCGTCATCCTGATCGCCATCCAGCGCTACGAGAAGACGGCCGGTCTCGGCACGCTCATCGCGCTGCTCGTCCCGTACTGCCTGACGGCGCTCGGGATCTGGACGGTGTTCCTCGTCGCGTGGGTCTCGCTCGGGATTCCGCTCGGGATCTGAGAAGGACCCGCGGCAGCGCGCTACGCCGCCGCATCCTCCGCGTCCTGCAGGTACTCCTTCTCCCGGTAGAAGAGCGAGACGACGACGTAGACGACCGCGGCGCCCAGCATGAGCGTCGTGAAGAACCAGTAGTAGCTCGCGCCCGGGAGAAGCGAGTTGCCGTCGCCATCCACCGTGAACCTGTTCACGAGCGCGGTGAGCACGTTGCCCGCCGAGACGCTGAGAAGGAAGAGGCTCATGACGAACGACTTCATCTTCTTCGGCGCCTGCGTGTAGCTGAACTCGAGGCAGGTGACGGAAACCAGCACCTCGGCCGCGGTGAGGACGAGGTACGCGAGGATCTGCCAGCCGAACGACGGCCAGTCCGCGTCGAGGCGACCGCCATCCGACGCGATCGCCACTCCGCCGCCCGCGATCGTCTCGACCGCCTTCGCCCGCCACGCCTCGTCGCCCGCCTGCGGCTCCTTCAGCATGGTCTCGAGCGTCTGCGCGGGGGCGTTCCGCTCCGCGGCGCGGAGGGTCTCGATCGTCTTCGGGAAGTCGATCGACCCGTCCGCGACCATGGGCGCCACCTGACCCGAGAAGGCGGCCTGCGCCGCATCGATCTTCTGCTGCGCGAAGGCGCTGATTCCGAAGGCGACCACGCAGAGGAAGAACCCCGCGCCGATCTTGCGGAGCGGCGTGAGCTTCACGACCTTGCCAGCGATCGGGTAGATCACATAGGCGAAGAGCGGGATGTAGCAGAGGATCAGAAGGGGGTTGATCGCCTGGATCTGCGACTCGAGCCACTCGATCCCGAGGAAGTTGCGGTCCATCTGGCCCGCCTGCAGCACCCACGCGCCGCCCGACTGGTCGTAGAGCGACCAGAAGACGGCCACGAACGCGTAGATCGAGAGGAGCCCGGCCATCGCGCCGAGGCCCTCGCGCGAGAAGACCTCGCGGACGAAGCCGATGCCCTTCGGCGGGATGTGGATGTATCGGTGCCGCCCGAGCCAGAAGACGAGCGTCGCGAGCGCCATCAGGATGCCCGGAACGCCGAACGCCCAGCCGGGGCCGTGGTTCTTCAGGAGCCACGGCGTGAGCAGCGTCGAGAAGAACGCGCCGAAGTTGATCGAGAAGTAGAACCAGCCGAAGACGCGGGCGAGGAGATGGCTGTTCGCCTTGCCGAACTGGTCGCCGACATGCGCCGAGACGCACGGCTTGATGCCGCCCGACCCGAGCGCGATGAGGAAGAGGCCCGCGACGAGCCAGCCCTTCGGGTCCATCGTCGCCTGCAGGAACGCGCCCGGCATGTCGATCATCGCAAGCGCGCCGTGCCCGATGCAGTACACGATCGAGAGCAGCATGATCGTGCGGTACTTCCCGAGGATCGCGTCCGAGAGGATCGCGCCGAGCACGGGGAAGAAGTAGGCGCTCGCCACGAACCACGCCACGTACTCGCGGGCCTGTGCCTCCGTGAGGTAGTCGGCCTCGCCGGACGCGTTCACCAGGTACTGCGTCATGAAGACGGCGAGGATCACCTTCATGCCGTAGAAGCTGAAGCGCTCCGCGGCCTCGTTCCCGATGATGAAGGGAATGCCGCCCGGCATCCCCGTCGTCTCGGTGGGCGTGTTGCGGTACGGTGTCGTCTGCTGTGCCATGGGGGCGAAGTGTAATGCAATCGCACCGCGGTCCGTCTTCGGCGGGCACGACAGGCCTCCCATGTCCGACGCCCGCACGATTCGACTTCGCCGACCGCCCGTCCTCGTCGAGGTCGAGGGACGGTTCGTTCCGCGCGGGGTGTCGCTCGCCGAGGTCGATGCCGCATGGGAGTCGCTCCGTGCCGCGAACCCGAGGCTCTTCGACGGCCCCGTGCTGCAGGTCCTTGGCGTCCACCGCAACGGCCATGGGGGTGTCCAGATCCATGTCCAGGAGAGTTCGTACCGATTCGGCGCCGTTGCGGCGCTCGGGCTCGACTGCGGCGCGCGCGCGCTCGGCGTGAAGGGCTTCGTGCAGGACGAAGGGCGCGTGCTCGTCGGACGGCGCTCGCGGTCCGTCGCGCGCGACCCCGGTGCATGGGAGTTCGTGCCGGGAGGAACCCTCGAGCCGCGGGAGGCGCCCGCCGAGGCGATCGCCCGCGAGCTGCGCGAGGAAGCGGGTCTCGAGATCTCCGCGCCGCCCATCGCGGTCGCGGTCCTCTTCGACGAGACGACGGCGACCTGGGAGATCGTCTATCGCCTCGCCGCGCCGCTCGTGCATCTTCCCGAGATCGGCTGGGAGTACGACGAGTTCAGGATCCTGGGCGCGGCGGAGGCCGCCTCGCTCGAGCCCATGTCGCGGTCCGCGCGGATGATCGCGCCGCTGCTCTGAGCGGTCGCAACCGCGGTGGCTCCCTCGGGCGTGCCTGACGACCACGGGAGTCGGCGAGCAACGAGCGCCCGTGGACGAAGTCTGCGGAACCGTTCGTGTCGGAGGGGACGGCCGACATCATCCGTTCCGCATGCCGAAGCATGCAGGCACCCCGCTCAAGGACGCTTCGCCGCGAGCGCAGTCAGCGTGCGGTCGAGCTGGTCGAGCGGAATCGGCTTCATCATCACGCGCGTCGCGGCGTGTCCGTTGGCGATGGCCTTCTCGTCAAGTGACTCTCCGCTTGCGACGAGCACGGGAAGCGCGCTGCCGCGCGCACGCAGCCGCCGCAGCGCCTCGAGCCCGCCTCCACCCGCGTCGAGGATCACGACATCGAAGAGATCGAGCTGCGGGTGCCCGAGCAGCGCCGACGGCTGTGCGATCGTGTCGACCTCGTCTCCGACCGACTCGAGCGCGGCGACGAGGATCGCGCGCACCGCGGGGTCGTCGTCCGCGACGAGGATGTGGCGGGGGCGCCTGGTCTCGGTGCAGGCTGTGGCGCAGTCGGTCTCGCAGGTCCTCGCGGAATCATGCAGGCATGCGGACGACCGCCCGTCGTGCGCGGATGCCCCGTCGATTGCGACGGGGATCTCAATGCGGCTCTCGAGCCCGCCGGCGATGGGCTCGATCGTGACCTTTCCGCCCATGTCGCGGACCGCCCGCTGCGCGGCGGCGATGGGGAGCGTCTCGAGGTCACACGAGCCTTTCAGGATCGACGGGGGCGTGCACGGATGCCGCCATTCGCCCGCCGCGTCCGAGATCGAGATCACGATGCGCGGCGATGCGCCGTTCTCGGCGGTCGACGCGGCGATCTGCAGGGGTCGGTCGGTGCGGCGCCTGTGAAGGCGCATGAGCTGCTGCACGGCGCTGGCGAGTTCCGAGGAGTTTCCCTCGAACACCGCGTTCGCAGGTATCGCCGCGAGGGTGTTCGACACGCCGAGCTCGCTCTCAGTGCCCCCGTCGTCCTCCGCCATGCGAAGCATCCCCTCGCGCAACGCCGTCTCGACCGTGTCCTTCGCGTTGAGAAGCGAGAGCGGGGCTTCGTCACGCTGGCACGCCGCGTGCAGGGAGCCGACGAGCGACTCGAGGAGCCGAACGGTCTCGAGAATCTCCGCGATCGACTGTGCGATCGCAGGATCCGTCGTCTTCCGCTTCAAGAGCTGGACTCGTCCGAGCAGCGCGAAGATCGCGTTGTTCAGGTCATGCACCACGACGCTTCCCAGCTGTCGCACGCGCTCGAGTTCCTCTGCGTCTCGTGTCGGGTGCAGCCGCGACGAGGCGTGCCGATTCGTGCTTGGTCTCGTCTCCATCGCCGCATTGTGACAAAATCAGAAGCGTGCGCCGCGAGAACCGTTTCCCTTCCGAAATCTTTGGTGAGACGGCGCGGACTCCGCGGACCGAACGCTTCTCGGCTTCGCGGCTGTGCGCCTTCAAGGCTCGGGTTCCGCAACATCAGGAGAGCGCGCGCACGGCGTCCGCCGCCGAGGCCTCGCCCCGCATGGCGGCAGGCCCGAGAGAGATTGGCCCGCACGGCCTCGTTCCCGTACGGCCTCGTTTCACAAAGTCGCGCCGCCGCAATGCCTCGTGTAGGGGTTGAACC
>CAYMSD010000003.1:72381-84155 GCA_964393015.1 uncultured Klebsiella sp. | reverse complement strand
CGCGCTGACCATGGCGGAAGAGTTCCGCGATGCGTCGGGCAAGGAGACCCTGCTCTTCGTCGACAACGTGTTCCGCTTCACCCAGGCCGGTTCGGAGGTGTCGGCGCTCCTCGGCCGCATGCCGAGCGCCGTCGGCTACCAGCCGAACCTCGCGACCGAGATGGGTGCGCTCCAGGAGCGCATCACCTCGACGCGTCAGGGCGCCATCACCTCGGTGCAGGCGATCTATGTGCCTGCAGACGACCTCACCGACCCCGCGCCTGCGACGACCTTCAGCCACCTCGACGCGTTCATCGTGCTCGAGCGCAAGATCGCCGAGAAGGGCATCTACCCCGCGGTCGACCCGCTGTCGTCGACCTCGCGCATCCTCGACCCGCAGGTGCTCGGCGAGCGCCACTACAAGGTCGCGCGCCGCGTGCAGGGCATCCTGCAGCGCTACAAGGACCTTCAGGACATCATCGCCATCCTCGGCGTCGACGAACTGTCGGAAGAGGACAAGCGCACCGTCGCCCGCGCCCGCAAGATCGAGCGCTTCCTCTCGCAGCCGTTCTATGTCGGTGAAGTGTTCACGGGCATCCCCGGCGTCACCTGCCCGCTCGCCGAGACCATCGAGAGCTTCTCGAGCCTCTGCGAGGGCGAGGCCGACGACCTGCCCGAGAGCGCCTTCATGTATGTCGGCTCGCTCGCCGACGCGCGCGCCAAGGCCGAGAAGATGGCTGCGGCCGTCTGACCGCCTGAGCGCAACCAACCGAAGACCAAGCGCCCCCGCCTCGTGCGGGGGCGTTTGCTTGACGGAACGCGCTCGAGGCGCGACCGTGCCCGCGTGACCCCCTCTCCAACGCTCGCCATCGTCGCCCTCGCGCTTCTCGTCTATTCATTCGGCAGCCTCGGCCTTGCCTGCAACCCGTCGCAGGACGCGGCGCGCAAGCCGAGTTCGCTGGTGCCCGCGCCCCGCACCGACGAGTGGGCCGTCGCGCGCCAGGACGAGTGCATCCGCCGCGCGCGCGAGTCTGCGCCCGCGAAGCTCGTGTTCGTGGGCGACTCGATCACGCAGTCGTGGGAGGATCCAGGCAAGGCCGCATGGGAGGCGCGCATCGCGCCGCTCGGCGCCGTCAACCTCGGCAACTCGGGCGACCGCACCGAGCATGTGCTCCACCGCCTCGGCGAGGCGCCGCTCACGCGCCTCGAGCCCGAGCATGTCTTCATCCTCATCGGGACGAACAACCTCGGCCACGGCTCGAGCAACGCGGAGGAGACGCTCGCGGGCGTGAAGGCCGTCGCCGAACTGGCGGCGGCGCAGTGCCCGAAGGCGACCATCCACCTCATCGAGATCTTCCCGCGCGGCGAGCGCTTCAACGCGATGCGCGGCGACATCCTGCAGATCAACCAGGCGCTGCGCGCGTGGGTCGCCGAGAAGGGCGGACGGTTCGCGTCGCATCCGATCGGCGACGCGTTCGTCGCCGCGGACGGCTCGATCTCGAAGGAGCTGATGCCCGACGCGCTTCACCTGACGCCGAGGGCCTACGACATGTGGGCCGCGGCCGTGGTCGAGCTCGTGTCACGCTGAGCGCGCGCGGCTCACCAGTCGCCGACGCGCTTGCGCCGCCGTCCGCGGAGCGCCTCCGTCTCGGCGTTCTCCATCTCGACCCACTGCGGCGCGGCCTTCGAGAGGACGCGGCCCTGCGCGTCGAACACAACGGAGTAGGCGCGGTCGGGGTCGCCGCGGAACGCGGCGCTCGAGGCCATGCTCGAGAGTCCGTCGCCCCACTGGAGGCGCTCGCCATCGACGCCGTCCTGCGCGCGCTCGAGGCTCCAGCTCGAGCTCGGCGCGCCGAGGAGGTCGATCACCTCGTCCTTCGTCATGCCCTGGCTGACGAGATCGAAGCGCTCGACGACCTGCTGCGAGGCGCAGGATGCAAGGAGAAGGCAGATGGCGAGTGTGGCAAGACGCATGGCGGCATTGTCGCGGCTGGGCTCGACGCGCACAAGAGCGGCGCGCGTCAGTTCGCGTGCGCGGACGCGAGCGCGACGCCCTCCGCCTTCGCGGCCTTGATGAGCGACGAATCGAAGCTGGCGAGACACGCCTTCGTGCGGATCGCGAGCTCGAGATAGCTCGCGTCGTAGGCGCTCAGCCGATGCGCCTCTGCGAGCTCGGCGATGCGGAGCGCCACCGCGATGTCGGGCGCAGGCTCGACATGGATGCAGAGGTCGAAGGCGTCCACAAGAGACTCCCCCGCCTCCGCCTCGGTCATCAGCTTCGCCCGCACGCCAACGCGGATCGCGTTGATCAGTTCGAACACCATCAACGAGGGCGCGACGAGTGCGCCTGCCTCACGAAGGGCGGCGCGGGCATGCGCCACCCGTGCGCTCGGCCCGAGGGCATCGGCGATGAGGGGAACGACGAACGACGCATCGATGACCGTGTCTTGCTTCGGACGCACGAACTCACTTCCTTCCTTCCCGGATCCATGACATCATCTCCTCGAACGAAACCTGACGCGGCAGCTTCAGGCGCCGCTTCTCCATCCGCTCCAACGCCGCCGCCCGCCGCGCCTCGACCGTGTCCTCGGGCACGTTCTGCAGGACCGCGATCCGCCGCCCGTGCCGCGTGATGTAGACGGTGTCGCCGCGCTCGACCATGCGCAGCACGGCGGAGAAGTGGGCCTTGGCCTCTGCTGTCGGGATCTCGCGCACCATGTTCTGACTATATATTCGGATCTCTTTGTGACCACCGTTCTGTGCTGTTTTTCAGACCACTTTCTCGCGTCGCCCCCCTTCCACTACGCTTGCGCCCATGACACCCGCCACGGCCGAGTCGTCCCAGTCCGCACCGACCTCGACCCCCGCGAAGCTCTCGCTCGGCGAGGCATCCGCGCGCGCCGTTGCGGCAATCGTCGCGAAGCACGGCGAGGTGCACCGATCGGCCGCGACGGCGGGCGTCGAGCGCGTCGCCGCGCGCTGGAGCGCCGCCGATGGCGACGCAGCCGCGTTTGAGGCGTTCTGCACCAAGCACTTCATCGCCGACCCCGCCGAGCGCACGCGGCTTCTCAACCGCGTCGAAGGCGCGCTCGAGCAGATCACGGGCCACCTCTACGAGATGCGCCGCACGCTGCGACGACACCACGATCTCCGCGGCGACGAGTTCGAGGGCGTCGACGACATCCTCGCGCAGTTCGACCCGTCGCCTGACCTCTCGGAGCAGCTCTACCGCCAGAAGCTCGCGCATCTTGCGCTCTTGAACTTCGCGCGCCCGAAGCTCGACGAGATGCTGCGCGACGGCCCGTCGTGGTCGGTCGACCAGTGGGTCGCGGCGCGCGTGGCGCACCAGTTCGGCCCGCGCATTCCCGCGGAACTCTCCGACCGCGCGCGCAAGAACTCGTTCGAGGCGGGCAAGTTCGTCGCCGACTTCCATGTGCCGGTCGGCGGCATGGTCGATGCGAACGGCAAGCGCTGGTTCGAGGCCGACCGCAGGCTGATCGCGCACTGGCTCGTCCGCGAGGAGATCAAGGCGGGCTACGGCGACGCGGACGGCGTCCACAAGCAGCGCGCGCTCTCGTGGGTGATGGCGCGGCACATCGACGGCACGATTCCGACGCGCGTGATGAAGGGCGACGAGAAGCGCGACTGGAATCCCGAGAAGAACACCGTCGCCGGCGGCGACGCGGGCGAACTGCTCGGCCTCGTGCGCTACGAGCACTGGATCAGGAACTTCCGCATGGCGCAGGAGTTCGACCCGCTCTTCCCCGACGAGTCGACCGCGATCGCGCGCAAGTTCGCGCTCGAGCGCGAGATGCCCGAGACCGAGGTCGAGAAGCTGATGGTCGACCTCCTCGAGTCGCCCGTGCGCAAGGACATCGCGGCGTTCATGGCGAAGAAGCTCGGCCGCAGGCTCGAGCCGTTCGACATCTACTTCGAGGACATCGTCGAGGCGAAGCCCGCCGGCGAGATGAACGCAGCCGTGAAGGCGCGCTTCGCGAATGTGAAGGAGTTCGAGCAGAAGCTCCCGACCGTGCTGCGCGAGCTCGGATTCAGCGCGCAGGACGCGGACTTCCTCGGCACGCACATCCGCGTCGAGGTCTGCAAGGGTGCGGGTCACGCGATGCGGCCCGAGCTCACGGGCTACGGCGCGTGGCTGCGCACCTCGAGCCTCGAGAAGGAGATCGGCTGGGACGGCTTCGACACCGCGATGCACGAGCTCGGCCACAACCTCGAGCAGCTGTGCTCGACCTACTTCGTGTCGCGCCCGTCCTTGCGCGGCGTGCCGAACACGGCGTGCACCGAGGCGTTCGCGTTCCTCTACCAGTCGCTCGCGAAGCGCGTGATCGGCGTCGAGGACGCGGCCGAGGCCGAGCGCCAGTTCGCGGTCGACTCGGTGGCGACGATGCTGTCGGCGTGCCAGATCGCGGGCCCGTCGCTCCTCGAGCTGCGCGCGTGGCGCTGGCTCTACGCGAACCCGAAGGCGACCGCCGCCGAGCTGCGCGCGGAAGTGCTGCGCATCGCGCAGGACCTCTGGAAGTCGTACTACGAGCGCGATTTCGGCCCGGATCCGTACAACATCCTCGCCGCGTACCAGCACATGATCGCGCACCCGCTGTATCTGCCCGACTACACGCTCGGCCACATGATGAGCCACCAGATCCGCTCGTACATGCGCGGCAAGGACCTCGCCGCCGAGACGAAGCGCATCACGAGCCTCGGCTGCCTCACGCCCGACCTCTGGATGAAGAAGGCCGTCGGTTCGCCGGTGTCGCCGGCGCCGCTCGCGAAGGACGCCGCGGAGGGGCTGAAGCGGCTGGGGGCGTGAGTGGCCCGAACAGCGAGCCGAGGGCGAAGCCCGAGCAGTTTGCGTGCGAGTCAACAGCCAAAATGGGCGCTCACGCTTCGCGCTCGACGGCACAGGCGCGCTCGTCAAACAAACACCGCCCTGCGATGCAGGGCGGTGTCGTTGATTCGATCGGATCTCGGCCTTCTTACGCGCTGAAGCTGCTTCCGCAGCCGCAGGTCGAGGTCGAGTTCGGGTTGTTGAACACGAAGCCCGAGCCCATGATCTCGTCCTTGTAGTCGATCGTGGTGCCGTTGAGATACAGGTAGCTCTTCGGGTCGCACACGATCGTGACGGTGAAGGTGTCGGACGCGCCGGTGTCGGTCGCAGTGGCGGTGGCGGTTCCGCCGCCCTGCCCTTCCGCGAGCGCCGCGGTCGAGACCTTCGGCGTGCGGCTGTAGGTGAAGTTCCACACCTCGTCCGAGTCCTTCTGGACCTCGGTGAGGTCGAGCGTGTAGTTGAAGCCGGAGCAGCCGCCGCCCTTGACGCCGACGCGAAGCTTCATGTTCGACGGCTCGAAGCCGTGCTCTGCGATGATCTGGTCGATGCGACGGGCCGCTGTCTCTGTGACGGTGACTGGCATGGTCGTGTTCCTCGCGCGTCAGTGCGCAGAGGCCTCCTGGGTGCTGGCGGCCGCGAGGCCGTTCTTCTTCTTGTAGTCGGCGATCGCGCTGCGGATCGAGTCCTCGGCGAGCACCGAGCAGTGGATCTTGACCGGCGGGAGGCTGAGCTCCTCGACGATCTGGGTGTTCTTGATCGCGAGCGCCTCGTCGACCGACTTGCCCTTGATCCACTCGGTCGCGAGCGAGCTCGAGGCGATGGCGCTGCCGCAGCCGAAGCACTTGAACTTGGCGTCCTCGATGACGCCCGCGTCGTTCACGCGGATCTGGAGCTGCATGACGTCGCCGCACTCGGGTGCGCCGACGATGCCGACGCCGACATCCTTGCGCGTCGCCACTTCCTTGGAAGTGCCGAAGCTGCCGACATTGCGGGGGTGCTGGTAGTGGTCGATGACCTTGTCGCTGTAGGCCATGGTGGTGTCCCTTTCAAAGCGCGCGTCGCGCGCGGATTCTCAAATCAAGGATCCGAAGAGTCCTTCTTCGGATCCGTAAAACTAATGCGTTTGCCATTCAATCTTCGACACATCAATCCCTTCCTTGTAGAGGTCCCACAGCGGGCTCATCGTGCGGAGGTGATTGACTGCCTTGACGATCCCCTCGACCGCGTAGTCGACCTCTTCCTCGGTCGACCAGCGGCCGAGCGAAAGACGCAGGCTCGAGTGCGCGAGTTCGTCGCCGACGCCGAGGCTCTTGAGCACATAGCTCGGCTCGAGGCTGGCGCTCGTG
The DNA here is from genome assembly GCA_964393015.1 of uncultured Klebsiella sp. GTDB lineage: Bacteria > Planctomycetota > Phycisphaerae > Phycisphaerales > SM1A02 > QWPT01. The sequence continues at coordinate 77,987 of CAYMSD010000003.1, read as the reverse complement.
CAGGCGGAGCCCGACGAGCACGCGATGTCCTTGATGCCCATGAGGAGCGACTCGCCCTCGACATAGCCGAAGCTGATGTTGAGGATGTGCGGCATCCGCCGCTCTGCGTGGCCGTTCACCTGCGTGACCTCGAGGCGCGACGAGAGCTCGCGCTCGAGCTTGCGGCGCAGGTTGAGCAGGCGCTCGCGCTCGGAGTCCATCTCGGCGAGCGCGATCTCGCACGCCTTGCCGAAGCCGACGATGCCGGTGACATTGAGCGTGCCCGAGCGCATGCCGCGCTCATGGCCGCCGCCGTCCTGGATCGCCTCGAGGCGCACGCGCGGGTTGCGGCGGCGCACATAGAGGGCGCCGACGCCCTTCGGGCCGTACATCTTGTGGCCCGACCACGAGAGGAGATCGATGTTGTCCTTGTCGACATCGGTCGGCATCTTGCCGACCCACTGCGTGGCGTCGGTGTGGAAGATGACGCCGCGCTCATGGCAGAGCGCGCCGATCTCTGGCACCTCGTTGATGGTGCCGATCTCGTTGTTCGCCCACATGATCGAGACGAGGATCGTGTCCTCGCGCATCGCCTCGGCGACCATCGCGCGGGTGATCACGCCATCCGGCGGCGGCGTGAGGAAGGTGACATCGAAGCCCTCGTTCTGGAGGCGCTTGCACGGGTCGAGCACGGCCTTGTGCTCGTGGGCTGCGGCGATGATGTGGCCGCGTCCCTTCGTGCCCTCGGGGCCCTTCGCGTACATGCGCGCGGCGCCCTTGATCGCGAGGTTGTTCGACTCGGTCGAGCCGCTCGTCCAGACGATCTCCTTCGGCGAGGCGCCGATCAGCGCGGCCGCCTGCTCGCGGGCGAGATCGACGGCATCCTCCGCCTCCCAGCCGAACTTGTGGTTCCGGCTGGCGGAGTTGCCGAACTTCTCGGTGAAGTACGGAAGCATCGCCTCGACCACGCGGGGGTCCGTGCGGGTCGTGGCGGCGTTGTCCATGTAGATGGGCAGTTTCACTGCCATCGGCAATCTCTCCTGATTCGGGTTTGATTCGTCACGCAGGCCCACGCCGACTTGGCGCGGCCCCGTTGCGACTGAGTCTCATCATAGGGCTTCGACGGCTGCGGGGGAACCGTTGCAGTTGCGATAGAATCTCGGCTCGCTTTCCCGAGCTCCGCGTCCATGCGCATCATCGAAGATCCGAACCTCTTGTCCGCGCCCGACTTGTGCGGCTGCAACTTCGTGCCGACGATGGGCGCCCTTCACGCTGGCCACGGATCGCTCGTCGAACGGGCACGCGCGGATGGGCGCCCCGTGGTCGTGAGCATCTTCGTGAACCCCACGCAGTTCGGCCCGCGCGAGGACTACGCCCGATATCCACGCACTTTGGACGCGGATTGCGCCCTTCTGGAGCCGCTCGGAGCCTCGGCCGTGTTCGTGCCCTCGGTCGAGGCGATCTACCCCCGCGGGCTCGAGGCGGCGCGGGAGGAGGCCGCCGCGATCGCCCTGCCGGAGGTCGCAACGAGGCCGGGCCTCGAGGATGCCTGCCGCCCCACCCACTTCGGCGGCGTGGCGCTTGTCGTCGGCCGGCTCTTCGACCTCGTGCGGCCCGCGCGCGCCTTCTTCGGCGAAAAGGACTACCAGCAGCTCCGTCTCATCGAGGACATGGTGGCAGCCGATCGCGCGCGCTTCGGCGCGCTCGAGATCGTCCCCTGCCCGACGATTCGCGAGGGAAACGGCCTCGCCATGTCGAGCAGGAACCGCTATCTCGCGCCCGAGGAGCGCGAGGCCGCGCTGGCCCTCTCGCGCGCGCTCCAGATCGCGCACTCGGCGCAGCGGGTGACGACGGCGGAGCGGCTCATGCGCGACACGCTCGACGGGCACGGCCTCGAGACGGAGTACGCGGTCGTGCGCGACGCGCGGACGCTTCTTCCCGTGTCGGGCTTCGAGCGCCCGACGCGGGCCCTGATCGCCGCGCGGCTCGGTTCGACCCGCCTGATCGACAACGCGGCCATGACGGTCTGGCGCTGACGGCGCCCGCTTCGTCCTCGTCGGCCGCTTCGTCCTCGTCGGCCGCTTCGTCCTCGTCGGCCGCTTCGTCCTCGTCGGCCTCGTCGCCGCCGATCCGTCCGAATCGGCGTGGCGGACGACACGCGGCGCGGTTTCTCCGCGTAGATCACTACACTTCACGCTCCCGCCCGCAGCCGAGGTCCACCATGCCACGCCACGATTCGCCCGCCGTGACCACGCTCGCCCGCCGCTTCGCCCCGCTTGCAGGGCTCGCCTTGGCTGCGCTCCTCGCTGGCTCGGCACCTGCCTCGAGCGACGCGACGATGCCCGCGCAGGACGCGCCCAAGAAGGGTTCGCGCACAGCGCGCGACACAGGCGACGCCGACGCGAAGGCGGCGGCGAAGGCCCGCGCCAAGTGGTTCGAGCGCCTCGAGCGCGACGACAAGGCGGCGGTCGATCCGCTCGTCGGCTTCGCGGCCCCCGAGTTCCCCGAGGGCGCGGAGCGTGTGCAGATGCCCGCCGCGACGATGGCGGAACTCCGCGGCAAGGTCGTGGTGATCCAGACCTTCACCTCGCGCAACGCGGGGGGCATCGCGGCCCTCAAGCGCGCCGACGAGGCGCGCGCCAAGGCGCTCAAGCCGGCCGATGGGAAGGATGGCGCTCCGGCCTCCGATGTCGTCTTCTTCGGGGTGCACACGCCCGACGGCGTGGACAACGCCAAGGCGCAGCTCGAGAAGCGCAAGATCGAGGTCCCCGTCCTTCTCGATGCGAAGGGCGAGTTCTGCAACGCGCTCGGCGCGTTCCGGCGCCCGATCGCCTATGTCGTCGACCGCCAGGGGAACCTCCGCTACGCGGGGCTCTCCGAGGAGGGCATCGAGGGCGCCGTGCGCGAGTGCGCAGCGGAGCCGTTCGACCCCGCGATCGAGCCGAAGAAGCGCGATGAAGCCGCGTTCGCATCCGCGGATGTGGTCTTCCCCACCTTCAACACGCCCGTCGGCTCCGCGCTCGACCTGCGCGGCAAGCCTGCGCCCGAGTTCTTCGTCGAGCGCTGGTACAACACGAACGCGGCCCCCGACCTCACGGGCAAGCTCACCGTGGTCGACTTCTGGGCGACCTGGTGCGGCCCGTGCCGTGCGGCGATTCCGCACATGAACGAACTCGCGAACGCGTACCGCGAGGATGTCGTCTGCATCGGGATCTCCGACGAGAGCTGGCGCAACTTCGAGGAAGGCACGATGCGGCACCGGCTGAGCAAGTCGGACTTCCAGTACCCCGTCGGCACCGACCCGTCCGCGCGCATGAAGAACGCGTTCCGCATCTCGGGGATCCCGCATGTCGCCGTCATCTCCGCGGACGGCGTCGTGCGCTGGCAGGGCCACCCGAACTCGCTCAACGCGCCCGTGATGAACCAGCTCGTGGCGGCCAACAGGCAGCTCGTCGCGAAGGCGATGGGCGCGGCCGCGGGGGGCGCCGCGAAGAACCGTTGGCGCTGACTTCGGCGTCGTCGGCGCACACGCGGCGACTGCGTTCGATATCTTTCGCGCCCTATGGCACGACGCGGCGCGCAGCGCTCCAACACGGCAGGCGGTTCGAAGAAGAAGTCCACGCGCGGCTCGCGCAAGACCACGAGGAAGGTGGGCGCGAAGGCGCGGCGCGGCTTCTGGCGCACGGCGGCGAACAGCGACAGGCACGAGCTCTACGAGCTCGCCGTGCAGGAGGTCGTCAGCGAGTGCGACTTCATCGACCGCGTCTGGCGGTCGAAGCGCGGACGGCTGCCGTCGAGCCTGCGCGAGGACTTCTGCGGCACGGCGAAGGCCTCGACCGAGTGGGTGCGACGCCGCGCGACCAACACGGCGATCGGCGTCGACCTCGACCGCTCCGTGATCCGCTGGGGCGAGCGACGCCACCGCAGCAACCTTCCCGGAACGATGGCGTCGCGCATCGCGATCCTCGAGGCGAATGTGCTCGAGGTCGAGACGCCGGGCGTCGACACCGTCGTCGCCATGAACTTCAGCTACTTCATCTTCAAGGACCGCGCCACGCTCGTGCGCTATTTCCGCCGCGTGTTCGAGGCGCTCGCGGACGACGGCATCTTCATCTGCGACGCCTACGGCGGCAGCCAGGCGCACGCCGAGCAGGAGGAGGAGCGGTCGCTCGACGGCTTCACCTATGTGTGGGACCAGAACCAGTACAACCCGATCACGGGCGATGTGGTGAACCACATCCACTTCCGCTTCCCCGATGGAAGCGAGCTGAAGCGCGCGTTCACCTACCGCTGGCGCCTCTGGAGCCTGCCCGAGATCCAGGACGCGCTGCGCGAGGCGGGGTTCGCCCGCGCGACCGTCTACTGGGAAGGCACCGACCACCGCTCGGGGACGGGAAACGGCGTGTTCCGCCCGTCGACGCGCGGCGAGGCGTGCGAGGGATGGATCGCCTACATCGCGGCCGAGAAGACGGCGCCGCGGGCGACCCGTGGCGCGCGCACGACGCGCGGGTGACTCCGCGGAGGCTCGGCGCGCGAAGGGCGTCGATCGAGACAGAGTCCGCGACCGAAACCGAGAGCGAGATCCCAGCATGTCGAACGCACTGCCCGTCACAGCCCTCGCATCGGACATCGCGGAGGGGCTCGCGAAGGTGGAGGCGCTCTTCGAGTCGCAGCTCTCGAGCGACTTCCCCGCCGTCAACGACCTCTGCGCCCATGTCGAGCGCTACCGCGGCAAGATGCTGCGCCCGACGCTCGTGCTCGTGACGGGTCTCGCGTTCACGGACGACGGCGCCGCGCTCTCGGAGGGCCACGCGATCGTCGCGGCGACGGTCGAGATGATCCACATGGCGACGCTCGTCCACGACGATGTCCTCGACGAGGCCGCGGTGAGGCGCCGCGGCGAGACCGTGAACTTCCTGCGCGGGAACGAGACGGCCGTCATCCTCGGCGACTACCTCATCTCGAACGCGTTCCATCTCTGCTCGCGCGCGGGCGACCCCACGCTCAACCTTCGCCTCGGCGAGGTCACGAACACGCTCTGCGAGGGAGAGCTGATCCAGCTGTCGCGCCGCCACGACCTGTCGCTTGACCAGGAGACCTACCTCGAGATCATCAGGCGGAAGACGGCTGTCCTCGTGGGCGCCTCGTGCGAGCTCGGCGCGCGCCTCGCTGGCGCCTCCGCGGCCGACACGGCAGCCATGCGCGGCTTCGGCGAGCGGCTCGGCGTGGCGTTCCAGATCCAGGACGACCTGCTCGACCTCCTCGGCGACGAGGCGACCGTCGGGAAGTCGATCGGCCGCGACCTCGAGAAGGGAAAGCTCACGCTGCCGATGATCCTGCACATCCGCTCGACGGAAGGCGCGAGGCGCGCGGCTGCGCTCGACGCGATCGAGGCCAAGGACGGCGCGCGGCTGCGCGAGGCGCTGTTCGCGTCGGGTGCCATCGAGGCGGCGCGGGCGTTCGCGGTGGGCATCGTCGAGGAGGCGAAGCGCACGCTTCCCGCGACGCGGAGGACGGGTTCGCGCGAGCTGCTCCTCGAGCTTGCGAACCGCGTCGTGGCGCGAGAGGCATGATGTGCGAGGCTTCATGCTTGAGGCTTGAAGCTTGAGGCGTCAGGCGTCAGGCGT